>NZ_JBQFPG010000002.1:0-418475 GCF_056534355.1 Ruegeria sp. D7 | reverse complement strand
GCGTCTCTTCCCACGCCCCCGCAACAAAATGACCCGCATGAAACCGCTTG
Source organism: Ruegeria sp. D7 (assembly GCF_056534355.1). Classification (NCBI taxonomy): domain Bacteria; kingdom Pseudomonadati; phylum Pseudomonadota; class Alphaproteobacteria; order Rhodobacterales; family Roseobacteraceae; genus Ruegeria; species Ruegeria sp. D7. The sequence continues at coordinate 418,425 of NZ_JBQFPG010000002.1, read as the reverse complement.
CCCATCAAACGGCCCTGCATGTCAACCAGACAAACCAATACCGTATCAATCTCGCCAGACGAAACCTCAGCCTTCAAATGCTCAAATGTCAGCATACAATACCTCTGTGATATGCGAGAATTTTCGACGAAAATTCTTTGTCCCTGTAACGACCGGCCCGCGAAAGAACGGGCCGGTCCAGTATTTTATCCGTAACGATAGGGCCGCCCGGCCTTGAGCATTTCGGCGTTGTAGCGCTTGAAGATATCCACGACCTTTGCCTTGGTATCGGATTCCGCAGCAATTTCGTCCCAGAACTTAACAGCAGCTTCTTCAACCGTCGCCCACTCTTCATCCGGGATGGTCGTCAATTGCATCTTGGTACCGTTAACCCGTAGGTTGGCCTCGCCGCCCCAATACCACCACTGGCGGTAGTAGTGCGACTGGTCACAGCAGACCTTGAACAGAGTTTGCAGATCTTCCGGCAGCTCATTCCAGCGATCCATATTGGCAAAGAAGTGGCCGGCCCAGGCCCCCGAAATATTGTTGGTTAGGAAGTAGTTAGTCACATCCGCCCAACCCACGGTGTAGTCTTCGGTGATGCCCGACCAGGCAATACCGTCCAACTCGCCGGTTTGAACTGCAACTTCGATGTCTTCCCACGGCAGTGTGACGGGTACCACGCCAAACTGGCTGAGGAACCGGCCTGCTGTCGGGAAGGTGAAGATGCGTTTGCCCTTCATATCCTCCAGCGAATTGATCGGATCCTTGGTCGCAAAGTGACACGGGTCCCACGCGCCGGCGCTGATGTGTTTAACGCCAACCTTCGAATACTCTTCGTCCCAGATTTCGTTCAAGCCCCACTGGTTGAACAGCACCGGTACGTCCAGCGAATAGCGCGAAGCGAACGGGAAGTAGCCGCCGAAAACAGTGACTTCGGTGGGCGAAGCCATCGAGTCATCATCCGATTGAACCGCGTCGATGGTTCCCTTCTGCATAGCGCGGAACAGCTCTCCGGTCGGGACCAGTTGATCGGCGTAGAACAGCTCGATCTGCATACGGTCACCGGCGATCTGGTTGAACATCTTGATAGCCGGGTCGATCACATGCTCGGCCAGTGCAGGACCGGCATATGTCTGCATCCGCCATGTGATCGTGCTTTGCGCCAGTGCAGGCGTTGCCAAAGGTGCCGCCGCAACCCCTATCCCCGCAGTTTTCAGAAACTTACGTCTTGTCGTCATGTCAATTTCCTCTCCGTTTAAGTTTGGGTGCCCGTGTGTCGGGCCTTCTGGTTAATTTCCGTAAACATACCCGGGCAGCCACAAGGCGATCTCGGGAAATATCATGATTATTGCGAGCGCCAGGATCATCACCCCGACAAAGGGCACGATTGAGCGGTAAATGTCCCGCAGGCTGATTTCTGGCGGAGCCATTGCGCGCATCAGGAACAGGTTGTAGCCGAATGGCGGCGTCATATACGCGATCTGGGTGGTGATGGTGTAAAGTACACCGTACCAGATCAGATCGAAGCCAAGCGCCCCCACGAGCGGCACATAGAGCGGCGCCACGATGACGAGCATTGCGGTGTCGTCCAGGAACGTGCCCATGATGATAAAGCTGAGCTGCATCAGGATCAGGATCAGCCACGGTGACAGCCCCAACTGCTCGGTGAACAGGTTCTCGATGGCCTTGACCGCGCCCAGCCCGTCAAACACCGCGCCGAAGCCTAGCGCCGCAAGGATGATCCACATGAACATGCACGAGATGGCCAAGGTTTGCTTGGTACAGTCCTCGAAAATCTTCCACGTCATCCGACGTTTGAGGACTGACGCCACAAGCGCCGCCAACGCTCCGATGGCCGAACTTTCTACCAATGAGGTCCAACCGTTCACGAACGGCAGCATCATCGCAGCGAAAATCATCAATGGCAGTGCCCCGGCCCAGAGCAGACGGAGTTTCTCGGACCTCGGGACCTCGTGCGCGTCTTCCATCGCTGGTCCCAGATGCGGTTGAAGCCGGCAACGAATCCAGATGTAGAGGATGAACAAAGACGCCATCAGCAGCCCCGGCACAATGCCTGCCAGCCAAAGTTGACCGACGGGTTGCCGCGCGATCATGGCATAAAGCACCAGAACTACCGAGGGCGGCACAAGAATTCCCAAGCTCGACCCGGCCTGAATGACCCCCGTCACCATGGTCTTGTCGTATCCGCGCCGCAGCAGTTCAGGCAGCGCAATCGTCGCCCCGATGGCCATACCGGCCACGCTAAGCCCGTTCATGGCCGAGACCAGCACCATCAGGCCGATGGTGCCGATGGCAAGCCCACCGTTCACCGGCCCCATCCAGACGTGGAACATGCGATAGAGGTCATCGGCCAGACGACTTTCGCTCAGGACATAGCCCATGAAGATGAACATCGGCAGGGTCAGCAGCGGGTACCATTTCATCAGCTTCATCGCCGCCGAAAACGGAATGTCCTGCCCGCCTGTCCCCCAGAGCGCCAGTGCCGCAATGGCTGCGACGGCACCAATGGCACCAAAGACGCGCTGCCCTGTGAACAGCATCAGCATCATCGAAGCGAACATGAAGATTGCGATAAATTCCTGGCTCATGCCCGCGCTGCCCCGATCTCTTGCCCGTTGATCCGCGCAATGTCTTTGAAAAATTCTGATATCGCCTGCAGCAGCATCAGGAAGAAGCCGAAGACCATGATCGCCTTGACCGGCCAGATGTATGGCCGCCACGCGGTGGAGGATCGTTCTAGCCGTCCGACCTCTTCGCTGCCGGTCAGAAGGCCTGTGAAATAGGCGACAGGCTCATCACCCCAATAGCCCAGGCTGTACGCCGTGGATCCAAGCCCACCGTAGAACAGTACACCCAGATAAAGGATCAGCAGCAGTACCGTGAAGGCATCGAACCAGGCTTTCCGGCGATGGCTCCAATTATGATAAAACAGATCCATTCGCACGTTCGAACCCAGTTGGATCGAATACGGCCCCCCCATGATGTAATAAGTCACCATCGCAAACTGCGCCATTTCTAGCGTCCAGAGCGAAGGCAGAAAGAAGGTCTTCGAGATCGAGGACCACAGCAGGATGCCCATCATCACGAACAGGCCCCAAATCATGACCCGCCCGATCCGGTAGTTCACCGCATCGACTACACGCACATATGCTGACATTGCCTTGATCATTCGCCCACCCCGCTACAGAACGGAGCAATGGTACGATTGATCCACGGGGCCAGACAATCGGCCATGACCCGCTGCTGCTCGGCCGTCTGAATCAGATCATTCCGGATCTCGATCATGACGTTCAACAATCGGTTGGGCGCTGCGTGAAGATCCAAAGTGTGCGCCACCCCGTCTGCCGCCGAATAGGGTTCGTTCAATCGAGTAACCAGGGGCAGCTCGTGCGCGGCGCTGGCCAACATCGCCTTGGCAAAGCGGGCGTCCTGGCCATGCAGCAAACCAAGCTCAACATCGCGCGGTGTTCCGCGGTATATCGGCGTGAAACTATGAACCGTCACCATGAGTTTTAGCGTGCGGTGATGACGGATCAGAACATCCTCTAGCCCTTGGCAAAACGGCACATATACGCCTTCAATCCGCTGCTGACGCGCATTGGCGCTCAGTTCAAGGTTCGCCGGGATCGGTGTGTCTTCACTGCATTCCGGCATAGCATCGGGGGCTTCAGGAGGGCGGTTGCAGTCATAAACCAGCCTCGACACCCCGCCATGCACCAGCACGCCGTTCAACTGCTGGGCCAGTGCCTGTGCAACCGGCAGCGCGCCCGGGTCCCACGCGATATGGCTGCGCAGTGCCTCGACACTTAGCCCCATGTCCCCCAGTCCGTCCGGGATACGATGCGAGGCGTGTTCGCACACCACCACAACCGAAGGCTCTTCCGGCGCGTCGTCGATGTGAACGACGGGACCGAAATCAGGCTGAGCAGAGGTGAGAGTGGCGCTACGTGATTCCATTTGGAAAAAATTCCACAGAGGTTCTTAACCTGTCAATAAATTTCCTGTATAAAATTCCCCAAGTCAGATTGCATTGTCAAATTTTCCACATAAACATGGGTAGAAAGGGAAAGGAGTATTCCGTGCGAGTGACAGAAAGGCTCCTTGCGCATCGCGAAATGATGACACCGACCGAGCGGCAGTTGGTCAACGTGCTGCTGGATGATTACCCCATGGCAGGGCTTGGCAGCATTACCGAGCTGGCCAGTATCGCCTCGGTTTCCACCGCCACGGTTGCGCGGATGCTTCAGAAAACCGGCTTTGATGGCTATCCGCAGTTTCAGTTCGCGATACGTAGCGAAGTGAAAGAGATGATCTCGGGGCCCGTCGCCAAACGGGATGTCTGGCAGAATGACTTACCTGAAGAACACATTCTCAACCGCTACTCCCGCCAAGCGCTTGAGAACCAGCGGCGTTCGATTGATGAGGTCGACCCGGATGAGTTTGACAGTTTCTGCCGTATGCTTTGCGATCCCAAACGGCGTGTTTTCATCACCGGCGGACGCATAACCGGGACCCTGGCGCAATATCTCTACCTCCACCTGCAGATGATCCGTCCTGATGTGAAGCTGCTGTCAGATGCAGCGTCGTGGACTCACGATCTGCTCGAAGTGCGCGAAGGCGACGTGCTGGTGGCCTTGGATGTGCGGCGTTATGAGAACACTACTTTGTTGATCGGGCAGCTTTGCCATGAACGCGGGGCCGAGGTTGTCCTGCTGACGGATCAATGGCGATCCCCCATCCACCGGCTGGCGAAACACACCTTTGCGGTAAGGATCGCAGTGCCTTCGGCATGGGATTCCATGACTTCGCTAATGGTGCTATTGGAATGCGCCATTGCCGAAATGCAGGAACGTCTCTGGGACAGTGTCAAGCAGCGCACGGACGAGTTAGAGCAGGCCTTTGACCGGACGAAGCTGTTTCGCAAGTTCGGCCAAAGCTCGGGGTCCTGACGTCAGGTAGCGACGTTTCATAAGGTACAACTGCGCGTGAGCCCTGTTGTCAGACGCTGCGCAGACCGTACACTCCAGCGTATGACATTCATCGCTGAAAACCAATTACCTCTGCTGATACTGGCCTTTATGATCGGCCTGTTTGGCACAGGATTTCTGTTCCGCAAACCTGCAGGGCATCGGGCGTGGAAACTGGCGGATCTGGTCTGGGTCGTATTGGGTGGGATCGGTGCGCTGGTCGCCGTGTTGGCCGGGCTTTACACCTCGGACAGTTCGCGGCTGGACCGGCAGATCGACGTTGCTTATGCCGCCACGCTTGCATTCGACCGTGATGCCGCGCGGTTTCGGCTGAGGTTCTGTGACCCCGCTTACGACCCGGATACAGCTGTTTTGTGCGAAAAGGTAGAGTTTCTGTCCGCCTCAACCGCAAGCAATGCCGATTTACCGTTGTTCATCGCGGTCACGAACGAAGTAGCCCCGCTTCAAGGCCTGCATTTTCTATTCGGCCGCACGTCGAGTGATGACATGGATGAGGCCCGCGAGATGGCCGCGAAAGCGGATGCCTTCAGCATCGATCAATTTCTCGTCTTCACATCTCTGGACGATGATACACAAACCGCAATTGACAACATGCGGCGCAAGGTGCCTGCGATTGCCGGTGATTATCTGATCCTGGCCCAAAGCTATGACGATCTGATCGAACAGGTCGGCAAGCTCAAGGATGAATGGGAATATCTGCAGGCGAATGCGCATATTTTGGTACTACAGATCATTGCCCTATGTCTGGTAAGTTTTGCTGCACCGTTCCGTCTGGGCAAATCCATCGTTGAGCTACGCACAGCCTTCAACGCCGATACGACTGCGCCAGAAGATGCGGATCAGCCCCCAGAAAGTACCGCGCCAGAGTCCAAAGGTTCCGCGCGCCCCGCCGAATCCAACCCTGACGGATATAGCGTTCCGCACTCGTAACCGCGTCTGCTTTCAACAGCACCGGGCGCGGCAAAGCGCGGATCAAGGCGACATCCTCCATCAGTGGCTGATCTGGGAATCCTCCGACAGAGTCATAATCCCTGCGGCGTACCAACAGCCCCTGATCGCCGTAGGGCAAACCAAACACTCTGCTACGCAGGTTGGCCCAACCAGCAACCCAGCGGGCACCAATCCCACTGACGCGAAACCGCAATCGGAAGGCTGCTGGTCTGTGCGAACGCAGATGCTCTGCCACGATGGCGCTCCAGCCTGACTGCAACTCGGTGTCGGCATGCAGGATCAGCAGCCAGTCGCCAGATGCTTTGGCACACCCCCTTTGCAACTGCCCTCCCCTTGACGCCGGACCTGTTACGATCATGGCTCCGGCTTCATCCGCCATCTCAAGTGTTGGGTCATCTGAGCCGCCATCGGTCACGATTAACTCTCGGATCAGGCCTGAATGAAGCCCTTCCATCAAAGCCTGCAGCGTTCCCGGCAGGGAATGCCCCGAATTCAGGGTCGGAATCACGATGCTGATCGGGGCGGACACGTCTGAAACCCTCTGGTCATGGCGGCGCGATTTCCTATATCACGAAGCCAGACGAATTGACGAGGATCAACCCATGTCCAATCGCCGCATTCTGCGCCTGACCGGCAACGATACTGATAGCTTTCTGCAGGGGCTGATCACAAATGACGTGCAGCGGCTGGACGACGGGCTGGTCTACGCCGCCCTTCTGACCCCGCAGGGCAAGTACCTGGCTGACTTCTTTCTCAAACGAGACGGTGAGTCGGTGCTGCTGGATGTGGCCGAAGTGCTGGCCGACGGGCTTGCCAAACGACTGACGATGTACAAGCTGCGTGCAGATGTGACCATCGACCAGACCGACCTGAACGTACAACGCGGCACCGGCCCCGCGCCCGAGGGCGCCCTACCCGACCCGCGGCATCCTGATCTGGGATGGCGCGCTTATTCTACCGCTCTGGAAAGTGATGACGGTACGGACTGGGATGCGATCCGCGTCCGTCACTGTATCCCCGAAACCAGCATCGAACTGACGCCAGACAGCTATATTCTTGAGTCCGGGTTCGAGGCGCTGAATGGCTTGGACTTCAAGAAGGGCTGCTATGTCGGACAAGAGGTCACCGCGCGCATGAAGCACAAGACTGAGTTGCGCAAAGGTTTGCGCGTTGTCGAGATCGCGGGCACCGCTCCGGTCGGGACCGAGATTCACTCCAGTGGTAAACCCGCCGGGGTGTTGTTTACACAGTCTGGCGGAAGGGCGATCGCATACCTTCGGCTGGATCGCGCGGGGGACGACATGCAGGCGGGTGGCGCGACGCTAAAACTGCCAGGTTGATTTTGTTGCTGAACCGGCACGCCCATTCTTTTGAAACTGTTTGCGTATTTGACGCCGCCGGGCCGCGCGGTATCACTGACTGCAATTGGCCTAACGGGATACTTGCATGTTTCGCCTCTATACCGCGATATGGCGTGTCAGCGCCGGACGGCAAATCATCCTTATTCTGCTGTCATTGGCGGTGGCTGCGCTGGCGGCCGCTCCGCTTGAGTTCCAGCGCGACATCGTCAATCACCTGACATCTGATAGCATCGAAGTGGATCGCCTGCTGTTGCTGGGCGCCGGGATGATGGGCGTCATCCTGTTGAGCCTTACGTTGAAATGGGTGCTCGGGTATCGCTCTGGAACGCTGGGCGAGGACATCATCCGACTGATCCGGGGACGGTTGCTTGCCCGATCAATCGATCTCAGCGAAGAGGGGCAAGACCTTCGTTCGGGCACGATGACAACGGCCGTATCCGCTGAGGCGGAAGAGCTGGGCAAGTTCGCAGGCGGTGCATTTTCTGACCCCGTGGTGCAAATCGGCACATTGATCAGCGTAATCGGCTACATCTCTTCCACCCAACCGGGGTTGGGCTTGATTGCACTTTCCATGATCGTTCCGCAGATCATTATCGTTCTGGCCTCTCAGCGAAAAGTGAACATCTTCGTGGCCGAGCGTGTTCGAATCCTGCGCAGCGCGACCGACCGCTTGACGCACGAGGATATTGAGGCGGCATCGCGAGCGATTGAGAAACAGTTCGACGAGATATTCGAGACCCGCCGCAAGATGTTCATCTGGAAACTCTCGGCCAAGTTCCTGCTGAGTGTCATCAACGGCGCAGGGACTGTTGGGATTCTGATGCTGGGCGGCTGGCTAGTGTTGCAGGGTAAAACCGATGTCGGCACCGTCGTGGCCGCGATAAGCGGTCTCGGACGCATTCAAGGCCCGACCGCTTTCTTGATCGCGTTCTACCGACAGGTCAGCGCCAATCGCATCAAGTACGAACTGATGCTGGAGCTGTTTGGAGATCATCCCGAGCGCTATCGCATTCGGACCTAAAAAAGGGCCGCAGAGCGACCCTTTTGCACCGAACTATCGTCCGCTTACGCGCGTTCGGAATATTCCATGGTCTCGGTATTCACTACGATCATCTCATCCTGCCCGATAAAAGGCGGCACCATGACCTTGACGCCATTGTCCAGAACCGCTGGCTTAAACGAGTTCGCCGCAGTCTGACCCTTCACAACCGGCTCGGTCTCGACGATCTTGCAGGTCACTTTTTGGGGCAGCGTGGCGTTCAGCGCCTCGCTTTCATAAAACTCCACAACGATAGTCATGCCGTCCTGCAGAAACGGGCGGCGCTCACCCAGCAGTTCCGAAGGCAGTTCGATCTGCTCGTAGGTCTCGGAGTCCATGAACACCAGCATGCCATCGGATTCGTACAGGAACTGCTGATCCTTCTGCTCAAGGCGCACGCGTTCGACCTTGTCGGCCGAACGGAAGCGTTCGTTCAGCTTTGAGCCATTGCGCAGGTTGCGCAGCTCGACCTGGGCAAAAGCTCCGCCTTTGCCGGGCTTTACGTGATCCACTTTGACCGCCGCCCACAGTCCGTCATTATGCTCAAGCACATTGCCGGGGCGAATTTCGTTCCCATTTATCTTGGGCATGACTTAAATCCTTCACAAACGGTTGATGCGTCAGTTCTGGTCCCTATATCTGGCGTGACCACACCTGACAAGACAACGAAACCTAGTGCTGCACCTGCAGCGAGCCATGCAAATGACGCAACGCAACTATGCATTTTAGGTGTATCCGAATCGCATGTAATAGGTCATAAGGACCGTCACGCCGAAAATTGCAAGAGCAAGAAAAACAGGAAAGACGAGATGAGAGATTTCGTTGACGGCACTGCCTTTAACAACGAACAAGGCAATCGTGCACGCAAACTTTTCGCAGCCGTTGTACTGGCTGCTTTGGATGATGCCATCGCCGACGACAAGAAGTATGGCAACGGACCGGAACAAATTGCCCGTTGGGCGCGTTCGCGCGATGGGCGCGAAGTACTATCGTGCGCCGGCATCGACCCCAATGAGCGGGTTGTAGGCGGGCTGATGGAATTTGTTGGTCGCGGCGTACGGACGTCTGTCGCCCTGTCCCGCGAAGAAAGCGAACGCCGGAATGCGGCTCAGCAGGCCGAAGCTGCCTGATTGTTCCCCGCATCCGATTGAAAAAACGCGCCCTGACATCGGGGCGCGTTTTTCTTTGGGCTGATTGGTCAGATCAAAAATACATGATCCATTGCCACGCCACCCAAAGCTCGGCCGTCAGTAACAGCGCAAAGAACAGTTTTGCCGAAACCGACAGGCCGCGCTGCCAAAGCACCACATAGGCGGCAATGCAAATCGTCACTGAGATCGGCGCGATCCAAGCTGCATGATGTGTGCTGTCCCAATAGCTGATCGGACTGTGAAAGACCCATGAACTGATCGGCCAGAACTGCGGTCGGCCATCGCCTGCGTGCAATAGGAAATCCATCACCAAATGAAGTATCCCTGCGGATGCGCCAATGGTCAGCAGGTGCCAGCCGCGCCACAGCCCGAGTGCAAGTGCCACTCCCCACAAAATGAACGAGTTATCGATGGCGAATACGGTTTGCCACGCTGCTGAAAAGTAAAGCTGATCAAACACCACCTGTGCCGGGATGTTCAGGATGTGCAGCGAAACGCCGGCCATCAAGTATAGCGACAAATCCGGCAACAAGGAACCAAACAGAGCTGCCCATAGCGTCGCGCCCCGGGCCGGGCGGGCAAAAACAGCAGCACCGATCAAAAGATGCGCAGGCGTATTCATATGGGGCTTTTCCTTTGGCCTTAAATCAGGTCATCTGCGCCCGAGCATAGGAGACAGGCCATGGCGCGGTCCATCATGATTCAAGGCACCGGCAGCAATGTCGGCAAATCGGTTTTGGTGGCCGGGTTGGCCCGTGCCTATACGCGACGCGGGTTGCGCGTGGCTCCGTTCAAGCCGCAGAACATGTCGAACAATGCCGCTGTTACGGAAAACGGCGGCGAAATCGGGCGCGCGCAAGCCCTGCAGGCGCGGGCGGCCAAACGACCGACGCATACGGATATGAACCCAATCCTGCTCAAACCCGAAACCGATACCGGCGCGCAGATCATTCTTCAGGGCCAGCGCGCAGGCACGATGAAAGCGGGCGATTATCGCAAGGACAAGTCCAAGCTGCTGGGGGCAGCTCTGGAAAGCTTTGAAAGGCTTTGCAGCGACGCTGATCTGGTGTTGATCGAAGGCGCGGGTAGTCCGGCAGAAACTAATCTGCGCAAGGGTGACATCGCCAATATGGGATTTGCCTGTGCCGCACAGGTTCCGGTGGTTCTGGTGGGCGACATTCATCGGGGTGGCGTGATCGCTCAGATCGTGGGGACGCAAGCCGTCTTGGAGGCCGGGGACCTTGCGATGATCCGGGGCTTTGCAATTAACCGCTTCAAGGGCGATGTCTCCCTGTTCGATGAAGGGCGCGACGATATCGCATCCCGGACCGGCTGGCCCTGTATGGGCGTGGTGCCCTGGTTCCATGATGCATGGAAGCTGCCGGCAGAAGATATGATGGACATCCGCTCTCATACCGGAGGGGCATGCAAGATCGCTGTGCCTCAGCTTGAGCGGATGGCCAATTTCGACGATCTCGACCCGCTTTCCGCCGAACCGGGCGTTACGGTCGAGATCATCCCAGCAGGCCGCCCCCTGCCCGGAGATGCCGATCTGGTGCTGTTGCCGGGCAGCAAGTCTACAATCGGCGATCTGGCCTATTTCCGCGCGCAGGGCTGGGATATCGACCTTTATGCCCATGTCCGCCGCGGGGGTCATGTTCTGGGCCTGTGCGGGGGTTATCAGATGCTGGGCAAAACCATCTCGGACCCCGATGGCGTCGATGGACGCCCCGGTCAGGTCGAAGGGTTGGGATTGCTGGATGTCAGCACGACAATGGCCGGAGAAAAGCAGGTTATCCTGCGCTCAGCAACCGCCCTGCCCGGTCATGAACCCGTCAGCGGATATGAGATCCACATGGGCCGTACTGATGGCCCGGATTGCGCTCGGGCCTGGCTGCAGATCGAAGGTCGCCCGGAAGGTGCCGCCAGCGCCAATGGGCGCATACGCGGCAGCTATCTGCATGGGATTTTCACCTCGGACACGTTTCGCGCCAGCTATCTGGCAGAGCTGGGCGTGACATCGGAAACAGCTTACGAAGACGGCGTCGAACAAGTGCTGGACGACCTTGCCGACCATCTGGAACAGCATATGGATCTGGATCTGCTTCTCGCGATGGCGCAGACGCCACGCACCAGTTAAGCCTCAGTCAATATCCGCTGCGGCGATCGCCCGCGTGATCTCACGCCGAACCATCTTGCGCAGGTTTTTCGTGATCCGTTCGCCCAGCGCGCCCTGCAGCTCTTCCCGGACGATCTGGGCGACGAGTTCGCGCAATTCCTCTTCTCCGATTGTCACATCGGTCGGCTTCTGTGCCATATCTTCCACCACCTCCGGGTCGCGAATAAATGTGGCTTCGGATTTTGGTTCAGCCGCCTGAGACTGCGCAAAAGCTCTGTCTGCCGGCCATTCAACAGCCTGCGTCTTGGTGCCAGAGTAGTCGTCATCGCTCTCGCCATCGGGCTCCCACTGATCCTCGGTGCGCGCGATAGCAGCTTCCAAAGCTTCAATCTTGGCGCTGAGGCTTCCCGCTAGGTCGCGCTTTGGTGCGTCTGCCTTGGCGTCGACATCACCAGCGCGCACAATATCGCTGGGTTGCAGCCGCATCGGTTCGGCAGGGTTGCTTGGCGCATTTGCGGCCTGCTTTGGGGTACTGTCACCCGCGCTATGCTGGGGCATCAGTTTCAAGGGCGCGGCCTTCTTGGCGATCAGCGGTTCATTGCTGACGCGCAGCGCATCCGTTAAAACCAATCGGCCCGGCTTGGCAGCCGGGGCCGTCGGAACAAAGATGAATTCTGATTCGTCATGCGCGTCCTCGTCGACCATTCGCTTAACCGACGAAAGAACGTCCTGAATATTGGCGCTTACAACACGATCTGACATTATTTTCTACCGCTCTAACCTAGGCCCGATTGTAGCCAATCTGAGCCAGCGCCACAACAGGTAGCGATGCCCTTTAGTCGCGGCGCAATGCCTTGAGCACTCGATCCAGATCGCGGCTTTGCTTACTGACCTGCGACGGCGCCTTTTTCACGAGGTTGTAATACAGGGTCGGATCATAGATCTGCACTGCAAGACCCAAACGCTCTGCCGTCAACAGCCCCTGGGCTTGCAGCAGTTCATATGCAGCCCGCGACCGCTCGGTTCGGGATGCTACCTCGGCCAATTGCGCGTCCAGCAAATCCTGCTGGGCATTCAGGACGTCCAAGGTCGTCCGTGCACCCAACGTTGCTTCTTCACGAATACCGTCAAACGCCACCTGCGAAGCACGAACCCGTTCCGTTGACGCCCGCAGGCTTGCAGTTGCCGCCTGAAACGCAGCATAGCGATCGGCAACACCTTGTGTGATGTCTTTCTGAACGTTCAGAAGGTTGGCACGCGACGCATCACGAGTTGCCATCGCACGACGCACCGCTGCCGCCAGACCGCCACCAGAATAGATCGGCTGATTGAAGTTCAGTGAGATCGTCGCATCGTTGATGTAATCGTCATTGTCGTAGCTCTCGGTAATGCCCGCATCCGCATTCAGGCTAACATTCGGACCCAGATTTGCACGCTGCTGCTGCACGATCAGGTCCAGCGCACGCACCTGATGCTGTGCGGAAAGAATCGCAGGGTGGTTACGCTGAGCCAAATTCACCGCATCCGCCTCTGAACGCGGCAGGTTGGGCAGCCTTGGCTGGCCAGCCGTCCGCCCAGGTGTCTTGCCAACGGCGTTTACGTATTCAGCCTGAGCAATGCTCAGGTTACCACGTGCGACCGCCAAATCAGCCTGAGAGCTGGCCAATTGTGCCTCGGACAGGGCAACGTCTGTACGTGTAACCTCACCTACTTCAAAGCGATCCTGCGATGCGCGCAGTTCTTCCGCCGACACTTCCACGTTGTTCTGGCGGATCGCAACCGTCTCTTCCTGCAGCAGAACACCCAGATAGGCGTTCGCGGCTCTGATCAGGATTTGTTGTTCAATATCAATAAGAGACTGACGGGTGGATAGCACAGTTTCCTGCGCCGATTGCTTGCCAAGGATGGAAGCGCCACCGTCATAGATCAACTGGCTCAGCGTGAGACCGGAAAAAAAGCTCGAAGGCTCGCGCGTCGTGATCAAGCTGCTCGTGTTGGTGCGCGTGTAATCCCGGCTCACCCGCACGGTCCAGTTGATGATCGGACGCAGCGCTGAGAGCGCAATGGCGACATCTTCATCCGCTGCGCGTAACAAGGCACGGTTCTGCTCAAGCAGGCCGCTGGTGTTATACGCGCCGATGAATGCATCGGTCAGATTATCTGCCCAAACCGACCTTCCGGGCATCACACTTAATGCAACACCAGCAGCCAAAGTCAGGCCTTTGACCAGCTTTCCTGTCGTCGTCCCGCGCATAACTAAGTCCTCTCAAATCGAAATTACGCAACCACCAGCGCAGTTTGCGCCGGTGTTTTCAAGTAATCAAGGCATCAAAATACTTCTATTGCCAACTATAGCGAAAATGCACACTCAGCGCAAAATGCGGGCAAAATCGGTGCGCTAGCATTGAACGCAAATCGCCACGAGACACGGCCTGAGGACTTGAGACCCATACGAACCGTGCCAAGATCACCCTCCATGAACAGGCAAATGATCCGGCCCCCATCCTTGAGTTGATCCAGCAAAGTGTCTGAAAGCTGCTCGACCCCACCCTGAACCATGATCACATCGTAGGGTCCATGCTCAACCGCGCCTTGTTCAAGCGGTCCTTCATGAACAATAGCGTTGTCTACGTCAGCTTCCATCAGAAGCGTCTGAGCTTCAGCCGCCAATGCCGGGTCGGATTCCACGGCCACAACCAACTCTGCCATTCGTGCGGCAATTGCGGTTGAGTAACCCAGCCCCGGAGCGATATCCAGCACCACTTCATCATTGGAAATGTTGACTGCGTCCAACATCTTAGCCAGCGTCCTGGGCTCAAGCAGACAACGTCCATCACCCAACTCGACCAGATCACCAACATAGGCTGCCTCACGTTGCGCATCCGGCACGAAATTTTCGCGCGCAACGCTCAGCATCGCATCAATGATAGGGAACTTGGTCACATCCGAGGGCCTGACCTGAGTATCAACCATCGTAAGGCGCCGGGCTGCGAAATCTGTCATGTGATCGCTCATTCCTTATCAGACTGTTATCTGGCTTTTGCCACATCCGCCTGCCTGCAGCAACGGGCCAGATTGCATTTCCGGGCGCGGCAAAAACGTACCATTGGGGTATTGTCAAATTTCCAAACAAGACAGAAATAATCGCCCTCAAGGCTATGGACGTTCATCCTGAAAGCTGATAGAACGCCCCTCACACCACGGCAAGTTATTGATATTGCTTAAAAAGGCGAGTTGGCGGAGTGGTGACGCAGCGGATTGCAAATCCGTGTACACCGGTTCGATTCCGGTACTCGCCTCCATTTTATTCTAAATCATTGACTTAGCCCTATGGTGCTCGGGTGTGACACGAAGTGGGACACACCTACAATGATGCAGTCATCCTACCTAAGCCTTTCAAGACATGGCGTTTATTACTTCCGTTGGCCTATCCCTCCCTCTACAAAGGGAAAGCGGCGAACAATTCGGATTTCACTCAAAACACGCTGCCCAGATCGAGCAGGCACACTGGCTCGCTATCTCGCATCATATGGGCAGCTAATTAAGGGCAGCGGGGCATTGGCCGGACTTAGGCAGGATGAAATAAGGACCAAGGTCCAAGTATTCTTCAAGGCGCAACTGAATCAATACCTTACATGGTTGGATAGCCGTGGACTATCTCAGAACGCCCTACTCCACGCCCGAGAAGAACTGGCAGACCATGAAAGCTTCATGGAAATCAATAGTGCATTCCCTTTGTGGCTTCCAATTGAACGCTTCAAGAGCAAGATGAGCGTGTCAGACGCGGACTGGGATGCCAGCATGCCTAGGATCGCAACTGAGTTGAGGAAAGGCCGCAGGGACCTACTACAGCGCGTCTTAGAAGCCGCAGAACGCCTCGAGCACTATTCCTTCGACGACGCACCTACCGTCGTTGAAACCACTTCAACGCCCGCTCTGCCAACATCCACTTCTTTGGGAACTGCGGTTGATGACTTCATCGCAGAGCACTCGCGCCAATGGGCTGAAAAGACAATCGGACAAAACCGGGCCTATCTATCTATTCTGATTGAGTACTTCGGTCCGGAGAGACTGCTTGGAACCATAACCAAGCAAGATGCTAACGAAGTCAAAAAGGTGCTCCAGGCCTTACCTGCAAGCCGGAATACCAAGCCTGCCCTAAAAAACATGCCATTGATGGAAGTTATTAAGCTTCCGGGTCAGAAGAAGATCGCCCCAAAGACGACAAATAGCCATATACAAATGTTCAAGAGCTTCTTCGATTGGGCTGAGCGACACGGGTATTCGCCGCACACTCTCTTTGAAGGCATGAAAGTGGCAAAGGCTAAGAACAGCGCCACGGAACGCAAACCCTTTAAACCTGAACAAACCCGCGTGATCTACACCGAACTAACAGAAAACTCGTCCGGCCTAGTGCGCAATGAGAGCCACAAGTGGGGTATGTTGTTGGGAGTATTCACTGGTGCACGCCTAAACGAGATTTGCCAACTCGACATTGCGGATGTGCAACAGGAAGGCGGTGTATGGTACCTAAACATCACGGACGAAGGCGATGACAACAAGCGGGTTAAATCTGACGCTGGAAGGCGCAAAGTGCCTTTACACACCGAATTGATACGTCTGGGTTTCTTGGACTTTGTAGAGAGCAGGAAGTCAGGCAAACGCCTGTTCCCGGACTACAACTACAACGCCAATGGTGGATATGGGCGCAACCTAGGCCGCTGGTGTAATGAGAGTTTCCTGAAAAAGTTGGGAATCAAGGAACCGGGTTTAGTGTTTCACAGCTTTCGCCACACTATCGTTACGCGATTAAGCCAAGCCGGAGTATCTGAACCAATTGTTCAGTGCATAGTTGGCCACGCCCGATCTGGCGTAACGCAAGAGGTCTACAACAAGGAGGGGTACACATTAATCCAACTCAAAGACGCAATCGACAGTTACCAGATTGACCAAAATATATTGCTTCTCAGATCCGCTGCATCATAAGTCGGCTTTTGTGTTTTAGTGGCAAGGCAGAACCTTGCCGCTTTCAGTCCCCTATTGAAGTAAAAAGCACCAATTTTTGCCCCAGCCGACCAAAGGGTAAGCCAAGCATGAGGCTTGCAATCCTTTAGCGAAAGCAGTTCAATCTGTCTTCTTTCCAAATTCTTCTCAATGTTATTTTCTACTTAGATTTGATGCGAACCCTCGTATCCGAACGAAAGATCGCCATTACATAAGATACGATAGATTATTGCCTGCCAAACTCAGTCTGCCGTGCTTGACCTGCGACATTCAAAAGCATAGCAAAGCATTGATTTATATCCTTAAGCTTTTCTGCAGGTCATTCGTGAGTAACGCCTCAACTCAACTCAACCCCGACGCACCCATATCTAAACCTGACGAGGATAAGTTTGCCTTTTCACCATTTGCGGAGGGGTTAGCTGGAGTAGTAGCAGACTATGATCGTTCAAGTAGTTTTACGATCGGAATTTGCGGCCCTTGGGGATCAGGTAAAACTAGCCTAATCAACTTAACAAAAGGCGCCTTAAAGGAAAAACTGCGGAACGGCGATCACAACGTCCACGCTGTAATTTTGCCATACTCACCTTGGCTCATTGGCAATAGAGACGCATTGTTGCGTGGACTGTTACCCGCAGTTGCAAACGGCATACGTCGGAGCGTCCCTAGAAAGAAACGAACCGGTGATCTCAATCGCGCGATCAAGACACTTGACCTGTATGGGCGCGCCATAAAAGGCGTTGAAACTGGTTTGACTGTGGGCGCAGCGACCGCCACGGCATTTGGGCTTGCGGTCGCTCCTTGGCTTGCGCCTGTTGTAGTCGCATTTTCAGGATTAGGGAAAATCCTTGGACTCGTTCCTGATAAGCCTGCCACTCTTGATGAGCTGCGTGATGCTGCGCAAAGGGCTCTAAGAAAAGCTAAAGTAAGGGTGCTAATTGTAATTGACGACCTTGACCGGCTTGATCCAACTGAAGTTGTCGAAATGGCGAGGCTTGTGCGCTCAACGCTTGATCTTCCACATGTTACGTTTTTGGTAGCATACGATAGGCAACAGGTGGCTAATTCTGTCCAAACTGTATTGGGCGTAGACGGTGACGCCTACTTGGAGAAAATCGTCCAACTTCAATTGGATGTACCCGCGTGCAATTCCTACGACCTTGCGCGTGCTTTGGCAGAAGAACTGCAATCTGTTTTCGGAGACCTTAGCGAAGACGAGACCAATAGCGTGCGCTCTGCTATTTGGACTGGAGCACGACAACTATTTCTCGACACACCTCGAGATATCGCGCGTATCACAAACTCATTGAGCTTTGGGTGGTCTATGCTTCAAGGAAGCGTGGACGCCGGTGATCTACTTTTGGTCACTTGCCTGCGTATTAAGGCGCCAGGAGTGTACGAATGGTGCAGAAGGTATTGCGAGGAATATTTTGTAAACAGGCCTCGACGGATGTGGGGGGACGGGTCAACAGATTTGTTCAGTCAACACCTTACTCAAGCTTGTGAAACTGCTGGGATTAAACAAGATACTCTTTTGTCGATCTTGGAAAACGTGCTGCCGGGGATTTCAATGGTAGTAACACCTGACGACACTCCATCACTTTTCGGGGACCAAGAAGACACAGATGCTGCTGTCAGAAACCGTAGACTGAGCAGCCCAGAACACTGGCGTAAGTACTTTGACCTAGTGGAAGGCAGGTACGGAATTACTGATCAAGGATTTGCAACATTCATCGAAGACGCCAAAAACAATCCGCAAGTTGCGGTATCGACGTTTTTGGAGCACTCGCAAAGAACGGACCCATCGGGCACAAACTCGGGAGAGAGATTGCTGGACAGGCTACGTGCGGAAGCACGTGGCACTAGCTTAGATACTGAGCAACGCATCGGTTTGATCTCAGTCTTGGCTAACTCAGCCGATGAATTGGATCGTAATCTTGGACCCGCCTCGTTCTTTGGAGCAACGGCTTATCAGATGGCCAGCTGGACATTGCGGCCTTTGTTGTGGCCGCTTAGTCCTGAGCACCGCGAACTTGCATTGAGAAACGCTGCAAGTGACGGCACCTCAATTGGCTGGATCAGCTATGTGTTAAGAGGAGAGTTGTTTGACCATGGAATTATTGGTCGGGGACAGCGGGAAAGAGAACCGATGCTCGACGAGAATGCGTTGCGAACAGTAAATGGCGTTCTTGTGGAGCGCATTCAAGACACCGCAAATCATGGCTCACTACTCGAACTGCACTCGTTGCCCAATTGTTTGCTCTTCTGGAGAGATGCCTCTGAAAACCCTGAATTGGTCAGAGCAAGTGTTAGTCACTCAGTGTCTACCGACGATGGCTTAGTGCTTTTCCTTCATGCGTTGAAACAGATGGTGCGCTCGTCTGCGGGAGATTATTGGAAGATTGATCGGGACTTGGTTGCGGAATTCTATGACGTTCAGATGGCTACAGAACGTCTTAGACGAATTCAATCGGAGGAGAATGGAGAGTTGTCATCCAAAGCAACCGATGCCTTGGAGATGTTGCGAAGAGACCGAGACTAAACCTTCGCCCACACTTCGCTTATTCGAGTTCGGCTCAGTAAATGTCTAAGCCTTTCTGTAGAGTCAAAATTTGCCGCATAGGCGGCTTGAGATTAACCCTACACAACTTAGTCGAGCAGCGCTCTGCCTGCAAAATCGCACTTTTTCAGCATGCAGCATTCATTGCAACGTGGGTTTCTAGCTCTACATAACGCTGCTGCAAAATCCAGAACAGCCCAGTTGACCCGAATTGGATTGGCACACTTAACCAGCCAACGAGCGGCCTCTTGGAGCCATGGGTCGTGACGAATGTCCGCAAGCCGGCGAGGTCTCAAATATCTCTCCAAAACCCTTGCCATATTGACGTCTACCAACGGCCTAGGCTGACCGTACTGGAAAAGTAGAATCGCGTTGCCCACGTATTGACCAACGGCTGGAACCTTAGCGAGTGCGCAGGGATCTGAAGGGAAATGACCGTCTTGCTCTGCGGCATAGGATGCCAAAGCGCGAAGCGAGCGTGCCCTTCTCCTCCACAAGCCAATTGGCTTCAGAACACACTCGAGCTCTGCTACCGGCGCTAGGGCAATGGCATTCCAACTCGGATATCGAGAGAAGAATTTTCGATACATGCCCGCCACGGTTTCAGCACGCGTCCGTTGTAATAGAACCTCCACACAGATTCTCTCGAAGTCACTTGCATCAAGGGAGCGCCAAGGCAGGTCACGTCCGTTCTTGTCGAACCAACTCAATAAATTAACGCGAAGGTGTGAAATCCTTAACTTCTCAGACCTAGTTAATTTGCTCGATTTAGAGGACCTGACTAACGGCATTTTGGTTTTCTCGTATCCAGATTCCTCTACGCCTAAAATACCGGCGCCTCGAACTTAACCAGCTTGGCCGATTGCCTAAATTCGATCACGTAGAATTGCCAATCAACCGACAGCTTCTTCCAATATCTGCCTAAAGTGAGCGCTGACCGCCTCTGCTAGGCCGACAGGAACAGCGTTTCCAATTTGGGTATACTTCGGCACTTCCCGATCAAACACGCCCTCACGAGGATTCCCAGCGCGTCGTAGTCCTCCGGTAGTTCGCTTGCCACGGAACTGGTACCAGTCCGGGAAAAGTTGCAGGCGCGCCCATTCCCGAACTGTTGGAACACGTGGTTGCGAGAAGTGAACGTAGTCATCCGGGAGCGATGTCGCAGTTATGGTCGGTTCACCATTTCCCCAGCTGGCAGGAAGCAACTTCTGTGCGAACTTCTTGGTCTTAAACTCCTCAGGAATCTCCCCGTTGTTTGCATGCATGGCAATGAACTTTGCGACTACGCGCCGATTGTGCCGACTGTATTCCTGCTCCGTGAGTGCGAGCTTCTTCCCGCGCATCCATGATGGTTTGGCCCTAAGCCGGCGCTGAATGACTGTAAGCGGTTTCGGCGATGGGTAGACAAGCGACTCCAGCTTTCCACTCGGATACTCGCCGCTTCTCAGGAGCGCATCCACTTCGGGATCCACCAAATCGCCAAGCAAATCCTCTAGGTGAGGGAATGACATGGCACGTGGTGCCGGCAGAAACCCAGCTTCTACGGCATCTCCCTTGCGTAAAACATGCTCGCTTTTGAAAGTCGACGGTTTCAGAAAACTGCACGCTTCGAACACGTCTTTGCGTATTCCAACAACGAGAACTCTTGGCCGGTTCTGGGGAACACCGTAATCCTTTGCATGCACCAGCGACCAACGAACTTCGTAACCGGGGATTGCCTTGAAGCGTTTCAAAACGTCGGGGAAAATTAGCTCACCACCCGACTTCGTCCACTTGGCATGTAATAGACCTCGAACATTTTCAAACAGGAAAATGCGAGGTCGCAGCTCCTCTATGACATTCGCCATTTGTTCGTAGAGCTGGTTTGACGGGAGCTCTTTTTTGTCGACGTCGTATGACCTGCGTATACCGATTCCAGAGAACCCTTGGCAGGGCGGTCCACCAGCTAGCACGTCGATGTTGCTACCGCCACCTTTAGACCAAGTCCTCGCGCGTTCTTTCGAATACCCGAGCTCAGGAAGCGCCGCCAAGTCCGCCTCCAGTTTACGAAGTCGTTTGCCCACCAGTTCGTGAGCATCCTGGCAATGCAGGTCTTCGTTTTCGGCGAAACGCATACCGCCTAGGCTATGATGACGGTTCGCCAAGTAAGTTGCCCGGGCATCATCGTTGAGCTCGTTTACGAACACTGGGGTAAAACCCGAATTCTCAAATCCAAGCGACAGACCGCCACAACCGGCAAATAGGTCCACCACCGATAGCAGGCGATCTCCACCGCCTTTGCGCTTCGGGTTGTCGGCGTCATCGACCGCGACACCTTGGAAAGAATTATTGTCTCGTAAGTTGTTCACGTTTTCCCCTAGGTCTCGGTCGATTCCCTGGCCTATGACCATATATGCCTCAGCCATGCAATCAAACTACCAATTGTTGTGCTGGCGGTCCAGGCCTGAGAGCCACCAACAAGACAAAATTCTCAAGGGTAAGCCGGTATTTTCGCCAAGACTACGCCCCACCTCTAAAAATATTCGCTTACGGAGTTCCTGAAAGCCGCTATATCCTCAGTAGATCAAGGCTAGGCGAAGAAGGAAACAGCGCTTCCACGTTGCTTGGCTTGATCTTAAACAACGGGCCTTTCTCAACAGTCTTCCCGCCCCGGTCGCTGATAAGGTGATCGACCGTAACGGTTCCTGTCTCCAGTAAGCGGCCCAGTTCGCTTACTCTTGGCCGAGCCGTGAACGTCACATACCGATAGTGAAAATAGTCCTTGCCAACTTGTTTGCTGGGAACCGCGACGATCCATGCCGATGCTGGCTGCTTTTGGATCAAGCGTTGCTCGAGATCTGACATATTCCAAGCAACGAGGTCTCGCGCTCCCGTTTCAGGCAAGCTTTGCTTCTCGCGTAGCCAACCGTTGGCATAATCAACCTCGAGAAATAGACCTTGGCTGTTCGGAATCCTTGCACGTACCGTGCAATTCAAGCGGCGCTCCCCGTCTCGATCGTATCCGCACTTATCAAGTAGTTCTCGGGTGCTCTTGCAAGAACTGATGTCCCAATCCGGGACCTTTGCAAATAGGTTAACCCGGTTCAAATCCTTAGCCTTGCTACCCCGCCTAGCGGTTATCACGACACCCTTGTACTGAGCCTTTGAAAGCGATGTCATCGGCACGTCGAGATGGTGAAGCAACGTCATTCCCACGCTCGTGTCGCCATGGCCCATCGCTTGCACGG
The DNA here is from genome assembly GCF_056534355.1 of Ruegeria sp. D7. Taxonomy (NCBI): domain Bacteria; kingdom Pseudomonadati; phylum Pseudomonadota; class Alphaproteobacteria; order Rhodobacterales; family Roseobacteraceae; genus Ruegeria; species Ruegeria sp. D7. The sequence goes on along the minus strand of NZ_JBQFPG010000002.1, from coordinate 396,025 downwards.
GCCCCTTGCCCGCCAAGGTCTTCAGTTTTTGGAGCAACTCCCGCGCTTCGGGCTCAAGAGATTGAATATCTTGCATTAAAAGTCCTCTCCACCCGGGAAGCGCAAACGAGCACCGTCTTCGGCGTCTTCGACGTCGGCGACATCCGCTAGGTACTTGTTAAAGAATTCCGCGGGTTCATCGTTGTCGAACTTCACGATTTCGCCGTCTCGGTACCGGACGATCTCTATGCCCGAACCTTTTTCCTCGGCGTCGCGGTTCATCGACAAACCAGCGGCAAGGCGCCTGATGTCAGCAACGAAATCGAGCACTAGGACCCGGTCCTTTTTTTCGTTCACCCTTAAGCCTCGGCCGAGTTGCTGCAGGAAAATACGCCGACTATGGGTTACCCGCATGAAGGCCACCAAGTTGACATCCGGCACGTCGATGCCTTCGTTGAGCATCTCGATCGAGATCAGCAGGTCGATCTCACCCATGCGGAACGCCGATAGGTTCTTGAACCTTTGCTCACGGGGCAATCTGCTGTGCATCAGCGCAGCTCTTACGCCTTGCGCAGAGAATAGTGGCCTAAGTCGCTCTGCGTGCTCAATGGACCGGCAAAAAGCCAAGGCGCGCGGGTCCGACATTTCAGCCATTTTTTCGCAAATGGTCTTGACCATTGCGAGGTCGCGTTCCGGAACAAGCAGCTTTTGGTTGAGGTCCTTTATGGTGAAACCTTGCTGAGATGCCCGGGAGACCTCCTCCCAGTCGATCCCATCGGTGAGCATCCGATAGTCAACTTCCGCCAGGAACCCGCGCTGCATGCCGTCGACGATGTCCATGGAGAACGCCGGGTCTCCGAATAGGTCGGTGATATCCCTGTCATCTCCGCGCCATGGGGTCGCAGTCAGCCCGACGAGGAAGTTTGGCTCCAGTTTTGCAATAAGACTGCTGAAACTCTCAGAAGGCGCGTGGTGAGCCTCGTCTACGATCACCAGGCCAAATCTACCGGCTAGGTCGTCCCCTCGAGCGATCGCCGAGCTGACGGATTGCCAGGTCGCGAACACGACGCCGCCAGGGTATGCGGGTCGCTCGCCGTCCGTCCAAAGATGCGTAGAACAATCCTTGGGCAGCTGCGCCCAACTCGAGACTTCCAATTGCTTAACTAGGTCACTCATGTGGGCCATGACCAAGACTTCTTGCCTTTGGTTTCTGGCGAATTCTTGGGCGATGAGCTGGTTGGCAACCATGGATTTTCCAAGTCCCGTTGCCATCAACACGAGCGCACGTCGGTCACCCCGTCCCCTCTTTGCCTCGACCGCGTTGATCGCCTCGTTCTGGTAATCTCTCGGCTCGCGCCTCTCCATCGAAACCGATGGTAGTTGATCGTAGAACTGCAGGAGGTGATTTCCATTCCAGGCGCGTAGATCGATGCCCGCGTTTTCTTGCGCTCTAATGAAATCGTACGCGCCCGGGTAAAATTCCTGGTTCGTAGCCGCAACAGCTGTGACCGCGTCGTACTTCCCGAGGGCCCACGCGGCTTCTCTTGCACCTGCCTCGTCGACGCTTCCGTGCGTGCGATACTTCGCTTGGAATACCCACCTTTGACCCTCGATGACCCCAACAACATCTGCGCCGTGGTCGCCTGAGCCACCGACGAGGGCAACGTCCTCGAAACCGGCGTGCTTCGCAAGCCGGGCGATCATGCGCTCGAATGCCTGCCATGGCCCGTAGGCCAACCTTTCAACGCTAACGAACCCGGGCATCTACGCCTTCCAGGACTCGAGCAGCTTGAGCGAAGCGAGAGCACGCGCGAACCTTAAGCGCCAATCGAGGTCCTTGTTCAAGGCCGACGCCCCGTCGTCCACCAGCCACGTCGCGTCGTTTAGACCTTCAATAACTTGCATCACGGAATCTTCTCTTTGGTCCGGCGAGAGGTGTTCGTAAGGCCGGTCAAAATACGCTCCATCCATGACGAGCTTTGGCCATCCTCGAACCAATTCGGCCAGGTAATCCTCGGACACGAACCGAGCGAACTCTCCCCTGCGTATGAGTTCCTCGACCTCGCCTGGTGAAAGAGATGAAGACTTATATGCGGACCGCTTGATGTTCTCTAGCTCATGGGGGGACAAATGATCTGGCTCGATCGGCGCCACTCCGGGGAGTTTCTCGTCAAGGAAGAGCTTTAACCCTTCAAGTAAGTTGGACGCAGCACTTGCGGCGCGCGATACGTCACCCGTCTCTTCTGGGAAGTATTTTTCGCGCAATAGTCGGCTTACTCGCGAGACTGGAAAGTTTCTTGGCGTTTCCGCAGACAACGTGAGAAAGTGATGCGCTAGATCAACCAAGAGGTAATCCGCTGGCGTAACTACGCTTTCTTCGAAGTAAGGGGATGACGCGTTGTAATCGAAGCGGAAAGTGTATCCGTCCGGTTTAACGCGAAATGGCTGGCCATCGAGGTCAGCCTTGTGGCGAAAGGCCGAGACCTTCACTAGGACATCCCCGGGCAATTCAGAAAGCTCGTAGCTCTGGGAGAGCGATAGGTCCGGTTCGGGCTTCGACGTGCTGGGCTTGTTGCCGTCTTCCGGCGCATACCCGCTTATATGGGGATCGGACTTCACGTCTGGATCGTCGATACCAGTGGTTGTCTTCTTCCCGGCAATCGGAAACTTTCCCGCGAACTTGTCGGCGCCGCTTCCGCCACCTCGCTTAGCCCTTTCAGCTTGCTCGACGAGTTCGTACCATTTGTCGTCCTCCTGAAAATCGGGATCGCCTTCGTAGAACTTGTCTACGTACTCCTTGATAAGGCCTGAATTAAGCCCTGTTCCCTCAGCCGTTCCTGGGACAAGAGCAGCGAGCCCTGCCGTGCTTTTGCGATAACCTGTGAAGAGGCGCGCCATGGGACTATCGTTTTTGGCCATTCCCATGCGGCTAGCGACTTGAGGTTGCATAGGTGATGTCCCGCGGACAAGTTCGACAACTTTTCTCCACTCGGGATCGAGCTTATCGAACGAATCCTTCTGGTGCGATACTCGGACGAAGTCGATCTCGAGCTCGCCCACGATGCGGCCGCCCCAGTGTATCGCGTCAATCGGGTACTCTAAGAATGAATCCCCATCGATGCCACGGAAAGTAAAGAAAGACTTGTCCAATTCCTCGATAACGCGCCCGTTTCGTATCAAGTCGATCCCGAACTCTTCCTTGTCGAAGTATCTCTGGATCCCGAGCCAACCTTTCAACCGTCTGGTTCTCTTGACGACGTTCTCATCGTGTCCGCAGGCAGAGCACTTTTCCTCATTCTCGAGTAGCCAAACCCAACAAGTCGAGCAGAATTTCCGAGAGTCGAGCGTTTTGTCGATCTCGATCTTGGCCGGAACCCTGCCAAAGGACTGTGTTTCAACTGATCGCGTCTCGCTCCAGACGCAGTGTTTCATGGGCTTAACTACGTCACCGTCGTAGTTAAGCTTGATATCTAGGCGCTGCATGACCCGTCCGTAAATCTTGCCGAGCCGGTCGCGTGTTCTTTTCTTTCCAATACCCCAGATGAGCGGGCGAACACGGTCTGCCTCTAGCCGCGAGATTTTGATCTCAGTCCCATGAACCCCTTCCGCCATTTCTTTCTCGGACTTGGCACGCATTTGCACCGGAGCAATGAATGTTTTTTGTTTCTCCAGAAGATCAAAGTCTATTACGAGGCCTGTCCACTCGGGATCTTCAGACCGTGTCGTCCAGACCTCTGTTCGCCTGCCCATACGCGCAGTCGAAATGTTGAAGCCCATCCCGAATAGACCCATTTTTTCAACAGGGTCATTTCCGGAATACCCTGCCCTAACGGCGTCTTGCAGTGTCTCAAGCGACATGCCGATACCGTTGTCGAGCACGGAGATTTCACCCTGTCCAGCCTTTAGTTCGGCGTCGCTAGGCAAACGGATCCAGATTCTCGGGTCCGTTGCCGGCTTGTCATTGCGCGACTGATCGATAAACGCGTCAATAGAATTGTCGACGAGTTCTGCCAGACATTGCCAAGGAGCGAAGTCAATTTGACCCAGCATCCTGAGAACCCTCGGTGACGGCGTAATATCGACTGTTGTCATTGGCTGCTCCCCTCTTGGAGTGTTTTCAATTTCTTAATGCGGCAAATAATAGAATTCTAGGCCGCTCAATCATTTTATAGTTGCGCCCAATTCCCAGCTGTACGGGCTTCTTGTGACAGGCTTCTCCATACAGGCAAACTGCCCGGGAAATGAGATAGCGATTGCAAACACGACAATTTGCGCGAGCTGCACAAAGGTTTCTTATTCGCCCCGGTAATGGTTGAGTATCAGTTGGAAAGGGAAGCTGCACTCATTCCGATTTTATCACCGAAGCTTTTACTGTCACTTCTGGAAGTTGATCATACTTGTTGTAAAACTTTTCTTTCATGACAGAAACGAGCTCGTCTAGTAGATGTGCCTGCACGATAAAAGCATCATGAATAGGCAATATCGAATGCCCTTGTTGGACAAAGTGCAACATGACACTCTCTGCTAGATCACTTTCTTCGCGTTGCAGCTTTAAGCCCGCATTTTGCCCAATCAATTCTCCGACCATTGGGAAAGCATCCAAAACGGCTTGCCGGAATTCGATAGCGGTCATTCCATGCTTGCCTTCATCAAATCCTCTAGGCTCAGCGATGTGTTTGGTCGGGGCATTAAGTAGAGCAGCCAATGTGGACTTGGCATGATCACGAAGTATGTCACTGGCAACAACACCCTTTATTGCTGAGTATGGGTCCGCGGGTATAGTGGCATTTGCCTTTGCCAATAATACTGCAGGATTAAAGCCTCTGTAGTCGACCTCTACAGTTTCCTCACCATTGATCCTCACAGTACGCCTCACATGCTTGCGCACGTACTGCCACCATCCTCCATAGAATCTACCACCCTGTTCAAACTTGCCGTTGTTAAAGATCCGGCGCAGGTACTTTGTATTCTCTGAAAACGCTAGGTCTGCGTAATCCTTGCTTACGTCTTCGTACCCCAATGGCCTTGTTGAGGTTATGTCAGCCTGCCCATTCACCTCGTTGATCAAGAGCAGTGCTGCCCTCATGGCACGGGTATGTCTACTGTCGTGGTACTTAATGGGTTGCTTTTCGCAATCCCTTAGTATCAGCACCTCATCTGGCTCTGCAGTCTTGAAGGCCTTCATGGTCAAATGTTCGGTGTACAGCGCCCGTATCGACGTTGGCGTCATTGCGAAACGGGTGTACTGTGCATTGTCCCCGTTTTGGTATCCATCCGCGGTGATGCATATGAGGTCTGTTCTCAACAGCCAATCAAGTACCATGCGGAAGCGATGGGTAGTCATGTATGCCGGTCTATACCTGGTCTCACGATCAAGGCGCTGCTTCTGCCGCCCTATGCCTACGGACATGCCACGCTTCTTCACGTGGGCCCGCAACAAATTAACAAGCACAGTCCTTGCGCAGTCACTGAACTTTTGCTGTTCTTTTGGATTGCGTTTGCGCGCGTAGCTTGATTGCCACTGTGCGCAAAGTCTATCTAGCGTGGCGTCTAGCCTAGCCTGCGCATGCTCGTTGTGAATTTGTAGATACGGCTCGAAAGCCCAAGACTGTGCGGCACTTTGATCGGGTATGTTAGCCTCTTCTATAGCTTGCCTAATGTGCCCCAGAAACTCTTGGTTCCGGTCTTGGTTCATTACAAAAATCCGGCATATTTTTGTGCGTACCTATCTATATTCTTTGGTGAACCCACTTCCCCCATACCCCTCACTTTTGGCCGTTTTGGTTGTTAAAGGGCTCCTTAGCCGAGCCTTTACAAAGTATCTAGCCCATCAGACTTTGGCACTGGAGGTTAGCATCCATTGCCATCGCTTTTTGGGCATTGACAATACCCGCGCCAAGCTCCAGCGTGTGTAACACAAAGTGAGACACAAAAGCCAAACTCACCCCCGATAACTGTTGGTGTTCAATGGCTTAGAAAAATGGTAGCGAGTCCGGTACTCGCCTCCAATTCACTCTAGATCATTGACTTAGGGCGATTACGTTGTCCGCCTTGTGCGCATTTTCCTGGAAAACGACAACACGCTACGCCAGTCCTACCTGTGTCAGCTGCGACGTCACTTCTCCCAAATTATCCAGCTCCTGTACTACGCAGTTCTAGACGGTGTTGGCTGAAAAGCGAAGGCGCTGGCGACAAACTATGTCGCTGTGTTTCAGAATCTGGATAAAAGGCATCCGAAGCCATGAGGAACGACAGGCGGCATAACTCAACTTCCATTGCGTAGATATGTCCAGCGATAGTGGGGCGGCGTAGGACCTTTGTTACGTCCGCCTTGCTGGGTCTGCTCCCAGGCATGGGCCAGAATACCGACCGACCGCGAAAGGCAAAACAAACCCCGTGCCAATGGAGGGGCAAAGCCTAGCTCTGCATAGATCACTGCCGTGACACCATCGATATTCATCGGCACCGGCTTGCCTTTCCGGCGCATCAGGTCGGTTTCCACGGCTTGCCCGACTTTCATGAACCGACCCTCGCAGGCGTCCTGTTCGACTGCATCGGCAACCAGGGCCATCAGCCGGGGTGCGCGCGGGTCCGTCGGTGTATGGAACCGATGCCCGAAACCCGGCAGTATCTTCCCGCGCTCGGCGATCCAGTCGTCCAATGCCTGTTCTGGGCCTTCGGCATGGGCGTCTACAAAGTGATAAAGCTCCATCGCCTGCTCGCCGGCACCACCATGGATGTCACCCAGCATATTAACAGCACTCGCCATCGCGTTGTTAAGAGACAGCCCGCAGGTCACCGCCATTCGCGCAGCCGCGATCGAAGGGGCTTGCGGGCCGTGATCCACGGCGGCGACCAAAGCGGCCTCGAACAATCGAGCCTGCGCAGGTGTCGGTCTGTCACCCCGCACCATAAACCAGATCATTTCAGCGAAACCCAGATTGCCGATCAGGTCTTGAATCGGCTGGCCACGCAGTTCAATGCGCCCGGGCTCCATATCGATGATGGCGGTGCGCCACCAATCGGCAACATCGCTCATATCACCCTCTCATGTCGCAACGTTTCGATCTCTGCGTCCGACAGTCCAAGCTCGGCCCAAATCGAGAGGTTGTCGGCCCCAAGATCCGGTGGCGCGGATCGTGGCATGCGGCGTGCGCCATCAATGACCACTGGGCTGCCCGCAAGGCGTAACCTCTCTCCGTGCGCCGACAGAGTTCCAATCAGCCCGCGACCTGAGAGTTGATCGTCGGACAAAGCCTGCGGCACCGTCATAACCGGCCCGGCCGGTACACCCAACGCATTCAACTCTTGGACCCAATCACTGGATGGACGGGTAGAAAGCGTGCGTTCCAGCTCTTGACGCAATTCATGCCGGTTGGTCTTGCGATCCTCGCGGGTTAGGTAGTCCGGATGCGTCAAAAGGTCGGCGCGGCCCAGATGTTGGGCGAGCGCATGCCATTGTTCGTCGCGATTGGCGGCGATATTAATAGGGTTGTCGGATGTGGCAAAAGTTCCGGACGGGGCCGAGGTTGTGTTTTCGTTCCCATGCGGCGCAGGAGTCACGCCACCGACCAGATAGTTGGACACCACCCACCCCATGGTCGAAACCACCGCCTCGTTCATTGCGACATCAAGGAATGCCCCGCGCGGGTTGGCATTCAAGGCCGCGCTTATGGCAAAGGCCGCCGTCATCCCGCCGACGGTATCTGCCAGAGGATAGCCGACCCGGTAAGGCGCGGTATCCGACGCACCTGTGATTGACATGACACCGCTGATCCCCTGCACGATCTGGTCATAGGCCGGGTCATCCCGGCGTGGTCCATCCTGACCAAACCCGCTGATGGCACAATAAATCAGTCTGGGGTTCTCGGCGCGCAGAACCTGATACCCCAGCCCAAGCCGGTCCATCACGCCGGGCCGGAAGTTCTCGACCAGCACATCGGCAGTCTTGACCAGCCGCTTGAGCAGAGCCTTTCCCCGATCAGCCTTCATATCCAAAGTCACGGATTTCTTGTCTGCATTCTGCGCCAGAAAGCTGATGCCCATGCCGGCCTTGTTCCGATCAGGATCCGCCCCCAGCACACGGGCCAGATCTCCGCTGCCGGGGCGTTCGACCTTGATCACTTCGGCCCCCATCAGGGCCAGTTGGTAGCAACAATACGGCCCGGCCAGGACATTAGTCAGGTCAAGAACCCGGATGCCTGAAAGTGGCTCAGTCGCCATCGGCCACGCCTGCCGCTCGCGCCTTGGCGCGACGTGCGCGGTAACTGGGCAACAGCACCAGAAGGAGGGCAATCACCAACAGGCCCAGCGTCATCGGACGTTCCCAGATAAAGGCGATGCCGTCATACAGCTGCATGGAACGGGCGAAGTTATCCTCCATCATGCCGCCAAGGATGAAACCGATCAGCAGCGGTGCCAGAGGGTAATCGGCAAATTTCAGTGCTGTGGCGCAGACGCCGAAGCCGACCAATATCAGCAGTTCCGTGGCATTGTTCTGCCCGATATAGGCCCCCATGAGGGTGAAGAACAAAATGAACGGGATCAGATAGTTGCGCGGTACTGCAAGCACCTTGGCGATATAGGGGATCAACGGCAGGTTCAGGATCAGCAGCACCAGATTGCCAATGAACATCGACATGATGACAGCCCAGAATACCTGTGGCTCGTCGATCATCAGGCGCGGACCCGGTGTCACATTCAGCGCGATCAGGGCGCCCAACAAAATGGCCGTAGTTCCGGAACCTGGAATGCCGAGCGTCAGCAACGGAACAAAGGAACCGGTACAGGCAGCATTGTTAGCTGTCTCGGGTGCTGCCAGACCTTTGATCGAGCCTTTGCCGAACTCCTCCTGCTCTTCTTTCGGGGCAATATTGCGTTCAACCGCATAGCCAAGGAAACTGGCAATCGTTGCCCCTGCCCCCGGAAGCACACCGATAAAGAAACCCTGCACAGATTGGCGACCAACCACCGGAGCGATGGCCTTTGCCTCGGATCCTGTGATGCGCAGGTCCTTGATTTCGCCTTCGTCGCCTTGCAGGTCCTTGGGTTTGAGAACCAGAAACAGCGCTTCGGGCAGGGCAAACATCGCCATTGCAAGCGTGATGAAACCAAAGCCGGACTGCAGATCCATGATCCCCATCGTGAAACGCGGCAAGTTGAACAGCGCGCCCTCGCCGACGGTGGCCATGATCAGCCCGAGAATGGTCATGACAATTGCCTTGGCCACCTGCCCGGTTCCCGCAAAAGCGGCGATGGCGGACAGACCCACTACCATCAAGGCAAAGTACTCAGCCGAGTGGAACAGCAGTGCGACCGAGGATAATGCAGGCGCAAAGACCATCAGCAGCAGCGCGCCTATCGTGCCCCCGGCGAAACTGGCGATAGCGGCAACTGTGAGCGCCTTCCCGGCTTTGCCCTGACGAGCCATCGGATAGCCGTCGAAGCTTGAGGCCACGGTTCCCGCGACCCCCGGCGCGTTCAGAAGAATGGAAGATGTCGAGCCACCAAAGATCGCGCCGTAATAGACACCGGCAAGCAGGATCAATGCGGCGGACGGATCGCCCATCGAAATGGCGACCGGAATCATAATGGCGATGATCGACATCGGCCCAAGACCGGGCAGCATGCCGATGAATGTACCAATCAGACAGCCCGCTATGACCATCAACAAGTTTTGGATGGAGAATGCCGTTTGTAGGCCGATCAACAATCCTTCAAGCATGTCAGCCTCCGAAAACGCCCGGCAAGGGTCGCATGTAGATGCCAAGAACCTCTTGCACGAGGTACCAGACTGAACCTGTAGCGATTACGGCAACCGGCAGCATGACGTGCCATTTGCGTTCGCCCAGAATGAAAGAACCGAGGATCAGGAACCCGGATGTCGAGATCAGAAATCCAACCGGACGCAGGCACAGCGCATAGGCAACCATCAAAGCCAACAACAGCAACGCCTGGCCCAGATGATATTCGCCCAGCCTCCTATAATCGATATCAGCCTCTTTGGGCTCAGCCTTTTCAAATCCCAGCAAAATAATCGTTGTGGCAATTATCCCCAAAATCGACAGCACCTTGGGAAAGGTGCTCGGCCAAATGGGGTTGCGCTGCATGAAGGGGGGCAGACTGCCATCCATCGTGAACCAGGCGGTGTAGCCATATGTCAGGCATATGCCCAGCAAAACGAGCGCGATCCAGCGATCCAGCGCCATGTTTCCCCCTCCTTTGATTTATTGTTGGTTGAGGCAGAGCGGTTGCCCGCTCTGCCCGAGGTATCCTTACAGGAAACCCAACTTTTTCATCAGATCGCCGATCTGCTTTTCCTGCTGTTCCAGGAACGATTGGAAATCAGCACCCGAGTTGTGGATGTTCACCCAACCGTTACGGGCGCGGACCTCTTCCCACTCAGGTGTGTCATACATCTTGGCGATGGCTTCTTGATAAGCGACCAGCTTGTCGTCGGGCAGACCAGGAGCAGCAAAGAACCCACGCCAGTTCACGAAAGTTGTGTCGATGCCCTGCTCTTTCATGGTCTGCGCATCAGGGGCTGCATCCACTCGCTCTTCTGCGGTGACGCCAATGATCTTCACCTCACCCGCATTCGCCAGATCGACAGCCTCCGAGAAACCGGTCGATAGCGCGGCGATCTCACCGGACAGGAGCGCGGCCATCGCTTTGCCACCTGCATCATAGGGGATGTATTTCACGCCCAAAGCGTCCTTGCCTGCCGCTTCCATAACCATGGCCGCGACCAGATGGTCCATCCCACCCGGCACAGAACCGCCGCCAATGGCCGTTGTACTTGGATCGGCGTCATACGCGGCTAGCAGGTCCGCCATTGAATTGATGGGGCTGTCTTTGCCCACAACAATCGCGGCGTAATCGCCAATCGTGCCCGAGACCAGTGTCAGGTCGCGGAAATTGTGCGGGAACACTCCGGTCAGAGAGCGGATCACGATCGGGGTCGAGTTGACCATAAGCGTGCCGTGGTTGCTGTCGGCGTTTTCGATCAGATATCCGATGGCTTTACCACCGCCGCCGCCCGACATGTTTTCGTAGGATGCAGTTCCCACGAGACCCGCATTCGTCAGCGCCTCACCGGTGCCACGGGCCGTGCCGTCCCAGCCGCCTCCTGCGCCACCGGGGATCAGAAAGTGGATGCTATCTACGACCTCTTCAGCGAAAGTCGGTCCAGCCAGACCAATAGCGGTCACAGCCGCGATTAGGGCGCGACGGCCCAGTTTGATTGTCGTCATGAATTCCTCCCGTTTGACAACCGGCCGCAGTGCGGCTCAGATTATTCGAAACCTAAACACATCAACCTGACATCAACCTGTCATGGGTGAAATTACTATTGGATCCCGATGAAATTCCTCTTGGTCGAAGACAATCTGGACCTCGCCAATGCCATAAGTTCGCGCATGCGACTGGACGGACATGTGGTTGATCACGTAGAGAAAATAGAAGATGCTGTGGCCTTTGTTGAAATCGATGAGTATGACCTGATCCTGCTGGACATCATGCTTCCCGACGGGGACGGGCGGGATTTCCTCAAACGGCATCGCGCCAGCCATCTGGACACACCTGTCATCGTTCTGACCGCCCGCAGTCAAGTGTCGGATCGAATCGGCTCACTCGATCTTGGGGCGGACGATTATGTCACCAAACCCTTCGACCATGCCGAACTTGAGGCGCGCTGCCGCGCAGTGCTGAGACGCAAATCCGGCAAGACCAAAACGACGATTGAAATTGGCGGCGTCGTCTTTGATCCGGTTGCAGGTCATTTGACGGTCGGCGACGATATCGTCTCGCTTCGCAACCGCGAACTGCGCTTGTTGGAACTGCTGATCAACGCCCCCGGTCAGGTGTTTTCTAAGCAGAAGCTGGCGGACCGGTTGTTCTCCTACGACGACAATGTTTCGGACAATGCCATCGAGGTCTATGTCGGCCGACTGCGCAAGCATCTGGAAAAATCGGAGCTCAGGATCACAACGTTGCGCGGTTTGGGCTACAGGCTGGATCATGGCAACTAATCCAAACGTTTCCGGATCACTGCGAAACCGTCTTGCGCTAACGCTAATCGGCGGTGCCGCGGTTCTGGCCCTTGTGCTGTTCTTTGCTGTCCGCGACTATGCAGTTCAGGTTGCCCAGCAAGGTCAGGACAACATTCTGGGTGCCTCAGTCACCTCGATCCTCGACGCCGCGGCGCTGCGCGGAGGCGAGCTTGAAGTCGATATCCCCTATGCTGCCTTTTCAATGCTGAGCACGCCGTCGGACGACCGGGTGTTTTATGCGATCTTTCAGGATGGCGAGTTCCTGTCCGGCTACGAAGACCTGACCCCAACTCAAGGACCCGCTGATGGAAAGTGGACCTTTCGCTTCGGTGAGGTGCGCGGTGAAAACGTTCGTCAGGTCAGTGCCAGCCGCACACTGGTTGGGCTGGGAAATCAGACAGAAATCGAAGTGGCCTTGGGACAGACCCAAGATGCGCTGTCGGAGACGCTGGATCAAATCTCACGCAATGCCGGCCTTTTGGGATTGGGGTTCTTTGTGCTTGCGGCTGTATTGTCCTTCTGGGTGAGTTCGGCCACCATCGGCCAGCTCGACAGATTAACGACATCCGTCACCCGTCGGGGACCGCAAGATCTCAGCCCATTCAAAAAACCAGTACCGCGTGAAATGGCGCCTTTGGTGTCATCGCTGAATTCGCTGATGGGACGCCTGGACCAGTCTCTCAGCCAATCCGAGGACTTTATCGCCGAGGCCGCCCATAGGGTCCGCACCCCGCTGGCAACGGTCAGGTCTTATGCCGAGGCGACGCTGCAACGGGTCGAGAGAGAAGACAACCGCGAGGCGTTACGATCAATGATGCGCGCCATCGACGAAAGCTCTCGGGCTGCGGGGCAACTACTGGATCACGCCATGATCACATTCCGCGCCGACCATCTGGAGCGCGAGGATATCGATCTGGTGACTCTGATCCGTGAGCTTGTCCAGCGCTTGACGCCCATCGCTGAAATGAAAGACCTTTCGCTTGCTTTGAGCGGCGAACCGCAGGTCATGTATTCGGGCGACCCCATCCTCATCCAAAATGCGGTGCGGAACATGGTAGACAATGCGCTTAAATATGCGCCAGCGGACAGTACCGTAGTCATCGATGTCGCAGGGTCACCCACAGCCCGGATCACGGTCAGTGACCAGGGGCCAGGCTTTCCGCCAGATGAAATCGAAACGCTCACAAGACGTTTCGAACGTGGTCAGAACGCGGCGGGAACCATCGGATCGGGCCTCGGGCTAACCATTGCCCAGGACGTCGCGGTCGCCCATGGCGGCACGCTGGTACTGTCAAACAAAGCGGAGGGCGGCGCATGCGTTATCTTGTCACTCTGATCCTGTGCCTGTTCGCCAGCGGCGCAGGGGCTCAGGATTGGGAAGACCGACAAATATTCAACGAAAGTGCCGACGGCCCCCGACTGCGGGTCATTTCCAGCACCGATACCGCCCTGTTTGCGCCGCTGATCGAGGATTTCGTCGCCCAGAATCCAGCGATATCGGTCGAATATCTGGTGACCGGCACGGCCGATATCGACCGACGCGTCCGAGCCACGCCAGAAGCGTTCGACGTTGTCGTTTCCAGCGCGATGGACCTGCAACTGAAGCTCGCGAATGACGGATATGCGCTGGCGCTTAACGATCTTCCGCACCCCCCTTGGGCGCAATGGCATCAAAGCCTGTTCGCCTTCACTTCGGAACCCGCAACCATCGTTGTCAACCGCACCGCGTTCGAAGGACAACCAATGCCGCAAACGCGGCAGGAACTGATCGAAGCGCTGCGCGCCCGCCCGGATGATTTTCGGGGCAAAGTCGGCACTTATGACGTGCGCCAGTCGGGATTGGGCTATTTGTTCGCCACGCAGGACGCCCGCGCCTCGGAAACCTATTGGCGCTTGATGGAGGTTTTGGGCGGCCTGGACGTGCGGCTGTATTGTTGTTCGGGCGACATGATTAACGACCTGGCGGATGGTACGATCGCGGTGGCCTACAACGTGCTTGGCAGTTATGCGGCGGTACGAACAGAAGGAAAGGATGCCCTTCAGATCATTCTGCCTTCGGATTTTCAGACGACGATGATGCGAACCGCCATGGTAACTGGCAAAAGCCGCTTGCCGGAGGAAGCGGAGACCTTTGTCCGGCACCTGACCACGCTGAATCCGGAATCAATGGCAGCACTGCCACTTCTGGACACGCAGGACTCCACGACCGAAAGCGCAGCGATAGCGCTGGACCCTGCGCTGTTGACGTTCCTCGATACGCTGAAGCGCAGAAAGTTCCTGTCTGCCTGGGAAAGTGCCGCTATTCAAAAATGATCGGACTTAGACAACAACCCTATCCGTCATCGCTGAACTTGTTGCTTAACACTGTTGACGCTGGAAGACATCAGCCAGCCCAGATTACGTCGCACGAATCTATAATCAGAAAATGATCTCGGCTCAAAGTTTCTCGACGGCCACTTGCGCCCCCATGATGGCCTTGAGCCGCAGCCCCGCAGAATGTGCCCCGAGGAATTCGTGGAACGCACGCATCACGTCATCTTTCCACCAACCGCGCCTGTGATAATCGTCAAGCATGATTACGCCGCCTTCGATCATCTTGGGCAGCAAAGCACTCAGATCCGTTTTTACGCCCTCGTAGGAATGGTCGCCGTCCAGATAGGCGAACCCGATGCTTTGATCTTCAAACAAACGCAGCGCTGGTCGCGAATAGTCGCGAATGATCGAAATTTGCCCCTTGGCAATCTCGGTGCTGTATTTGCCAGTCACTGCCTCGTAAATTCGATCCATATCCTTTTGCGTGCGCGCTCCGGCAAGCGAAGCACCGCCATCCGGGTCTTGCTGTACTTGCCAGGGATCGATGAGGCACAATTTCGAGGGCTGCAGCTCTTCCAGCAGAATCCGCGAAAACTCGCCCTTCCAAACGCCAATTTCAACGCTCAGCCGTCCATGCGGCATGGTCTTGAGCACTTCGCGCCGCAGGGAATCCTTCCGCTCGCGCTGCTCAGCTTGCTTCTTGCGGCGATCCTCAGCAGATACAGCTTCACCCATAGACGTCTTCTCCGGTAGAGGAATTTTGCAACGCTTCAACCAGATCAACCCAGTCCGGTCTGGCTCTCAATTCTTCGGCTTTCGACCTGTGCCACTCACATGCTTGGTGATGGAGGTCTGCCAATTGCGGATCTGCCATCATCTCAGATTTGATGTCGTGCATAGCCGGCATGTGTTCCAGAATTGAGCGATCCTCAACATCATTGTGGTTCATCATGAGCCAGTATTTGAGCCCTTGATCCTGCCCCACATGATTGGTGCGCCCACGGTCGCGCTTGACCAAAAAGCTATCAGTGCTGCGCACAGCATAATGATGAATGCGCGCAAATTCATGGCTGAAACCACGCCATGCTTTCCATTTCACTTGGTCTGCTGGGTACAGGTTCCCGCCCGAATCCCGCCACAACACGCCTTCGTATGGCGCGTCAGGGTTCGGTGCATCTTCTGGATTGATCCTGGGACGGTGGGCGCGAAAACGGCTGAATTTTCCGTTGTTGCGGAACAGCGTTTTGAACCCTTTGGTCCGGTGATGCGGATAGCCGTCTTCCGTGGCGGCCTGAAAGAAAGTCTCAGGTACGGGTCGATCAACGAAATCGTTCTGACCCGCGTTTCCGAACATGCGCCAGCAGATCGAGATCGCGTCCGCCACGCCGCTGGCCTCAACGAGGCTTCTTATATCACTATTGGGCAAACGGATATTGATATACTCGTCCACATCCAAACTGAGAATCCAATCCGATGACAGATAGCTTGGATGATTCCGCGCAAGCGAAAATGCACGAACCTGCGGCGCGGCGCGCGGACCCAGCCTGTTTCGTTCGTGGTGAGCCCAGCCAAGCGCTTGCAACCGTTTGCCCATGGCATCGGTACCATCAGCGCAATCATTGGTATAAATCAGAATGTCATCAAAGCCGATTGCGTGGTTGTAGGCCACCCAATCGATCATGAAAGGCCCTTCGTTTTTCATCGTTGTTACGATGAGAAAGGTCTCATTGGTCATAAGTTGTTCTCTTGCCTGTGCCGGTGTCGGATTCCTGTTGACCTATTTAGAATAGCCCCAGAATTTTGTCCAACCAGGTCGCCAGACAGCCGCAACGCTTGCCGATTATTTGATCTACCGATTCTGCGGGATCACCTCGTAACCCGGTTCTTCTGGCTCGTCGTCCAGCATCTCGGTTGGGAACCCTGGCGCCTGGATCTCCAGTCCGGTCGCGTCCTCTAGCCGCCTGATGATGTTCGGGGACAGTTCACGCTCACCATATCGCGCGATACCATCTTCGAAAATCTTGATCATCAATGGGTTTATCTCAAGGGGAACTCCGGCACGGTCGGCGACCTCCTGAAACAGACCGATATCTTTTTTCACCAGGTCCATGGTGAAGGAAATATCGCGCGAGCCGTTCAGGATGACCTGACTTTCGGTCTCGTGCACGAAGGATGTGCCTGACGATATCTTGATCGCTTCATAGGTGGTTCCAAGGTCCATACCGGCGGCCTTGGCTGTCACCAAAGCCTCGGCGCAGGTGATCAGGTTGGCGGTAGCCAGATAATTGGTCAACACCTTCAGAACAGAGGCCGAGCCCAGATCGCCCGTGTGCAAAATGCGCCGCCCCATGGTGGTCAGGAATGGCAGGATACGTTCAAAAGTCTCACGATCACAGCCTGCGAAGATCGAGATATTACCCGTCGCTGCCCGGTGACATCCGCCGGAAACCGGGCAATCCACTGCAGCCCCACCTCGTTCAATGACCATTGCGCCAAGGCGTTTGACTTCGGCTTCATCGGTGGTCGACATTTCCATCCAGATTTTGCCAGGGCCGACCTCTGGCAACATTTCCTGCATCACCGCATCCGAGGCCGCAGGAGAAGGCAAACAGGTTATAACAGCATCGCAATTGCGCATCAGTTGCGCCGGGCTTTTGGCGGCTTTGGCACCCTTGGCGACGAATTCGGTCACCAGATCCGGGTTCAGGTCATGAACCGTCAGATCGATACCGTTTCGTAGCAGCGATCCAGATAGCTTGCCCCCTACATTCCCCAGCCCGATAAACCCTACTTTCATGCGCGGTATCCTCCTGTTCGCATCTTGCTGCCATGCCAGCACGTCGTTGCAGAAGTATCATGCCGCCCAGCGACCCCGACAGGTCGCTTTTTATCCGCTTTTTCACGGATCGGCGCGACTCGCTTGACAAGCAACCCTGCCCTGCCGCATGTCCCTTTCGTTGGTGTCTGCGAGAGCAGATGAAAAGGGAATGCGTCAGCGGTTTTTGCCGTCAAACGCAGCCGCCCCCGCGACCGTGACCGGAGAGGGTGCCCAAAGCCACTGGCAGTATGGCCGGGAAGGCGGGACATCCGACAGAGGCCTCCTCTGACATCCGCAAGCCGGGAGACCTGCCAACGCCCGAAGATGAAACCGGACGGGGTGTTCCGGTGTGGGGCTGTGATCGGCCCGCATGAAACCCCGTCCCCCACGAAGAGGATTTGGGGGGATGAGAGACATGACCGAGACCGCACCGGTCGAACTGCTGGTTTGCACTACCTGCCGTCGCGGGCTGCCTGTCGAGGATGACGCCCAGCGCCCCGGCACGTTGCTGCACAAGGCGCTTGAACAGGCGGGCCTGCCCGAAGGCATTACCTTGAAAGCTGTGGAATGCCTGTCGAATTGCGATGAAGGCTGCTCGATCGTGCTACGCGGAGGACCGGATCGCTGGACTTTCGTGTATGAACATCTGAACGAGATCGACCATGTCGAAACCATCGTCGAAGGCGCAGCCAAATACCTCGCCACCGAGGACGGTTTGGTCAAATGGCGCGAACGTCCTGAACATTTCCGCAAAAACTGTGCGGCCCGCATTCCCCCGATTGGAGCCCTGAAATGAGCAATCTTGAGAAACTCCCCGTCACTGTGATCACCGGCTTTTTGGGCTCGGGCAAAACCACTTTGGTGCAACACCTGATGCAGAACCCGCAGGGCAAGCGTCTGGCGGTGGTCGTCAACGAATTCGGCGATGTCGGCGTCGATGGCGATATCCTGAAGTCCTGCGCCATTCCTGATTGCCCCGCAGAAAACATCATGGAACTGGCCAATGGTTGCATCTGCTGCACCGTGGCCGATGATTTCATCCCGACCATTGAAGCCCTGATGGCACTAGAGCCGCGCCCCGATCACATCCTGATCGAAACCTCCGGTCTTGCCCTGCCAAAACCCCTGCTGAAGGCGTTCGACTGGCCCGATATCCGCTCGAAAATCACCGTCGATGGCGTGATTGCTCTGGCCGATGCCGAGGCTGTGGCCGCTGGTCGGTTTGCACCGAATGTCGAGGCGGTGGATGCGCAACGCATGGCAGATGACTCGATTGATCATGAAACTCCCTTGTCCGAGGTGTTCGAGGATCAGATTTCCTGCGCCGACATCATTCTGCTGACCAAGCCCGATCTGGCTGGCCCGGAAGGCGTTGCGAAAGCGAAAGAGATCATCGCCGCCGAAG
Organism: Ruegeria sp. D7; assembly: GCF_056534355.1. NCBI lineage: Bacteria > Pseudomonadati > Pseudomonadota > Alphaproteobacteria > Rhodobacterales > Roseobacteraceae > Ruegeria > Ruegeria sp. D7. The sequence continues at coordinate 377,460 of NZ_JBQFPG010000002.1, read as the reverse complement.
CGCCCCGCCCCCTGCCCGTAGTCGAAGTGGCTGAGGGTGCCGTGGACGTCCGCGTCGTGCTGGGTCTAGAAGCCGCGGCCGAGGATGACATGGACGCGCGTCCCAGCCATCACGACGGCCATCACGATCACGAGCATGACGATTTCGAAAGCATCATCGTTGAACTGCCCGAGCAAACCGATCCGATTGATCTGGTCGCCAAGATTGAACGATTGGCCAACGAGTTGAATATCCTGCGCGTCAAAGGCTATGCCGCCGTTCAGGGCAAGCCCATGCGCCTACTGGTTCAGGCCGTCGGTGCGCGCGTGCGTCACCAATATGACCGCCCGTGGGAGCCCGGCGAAGACCGTCGCTCGCGCCTTGTGGTCATTGCCGAGCATGACGATATCAAAGAGGCCGAGATCCGGGATATCCTCGTGGGTGTAACCGAGGCTGCCGAGTAAGACCTATGCACGTCGTCTTCCGCGAAAGCCATGGGCTCGAAGAAACCGAGACCCCGACCGATCTGGGCCAAAGCCCGGCTGATCTGGTGGTGCTGTCCTTTTCCGACAGTGACCTTGGCGCTTTCGCGGCGGGATGGCATCGTGGAGGTGGGCCTGAAGGACGCATGCCAACGATGCGGCTGGCCAATCTGACGGCGCTGAAGCATCCCCTCTCAGTCGACACCTATGTCGAGCAGACACTGGAGGGCGCAAAGGGCATCCTGATCCGTCTGATCGGTGGAGTGCCCTATTGGGCCTACGGCTTGCAGCAGGTTCTGGCGCTGGCGCAGGCCAAAGGGATTGCACTGGCCGTACTGCCCGCAGACGGTCGCGAGGATACGCGGCTGGATGATTACTCTACCCTGCCTGTCTCGACCCTGCGGCGGCTGGCGCATCTGTGCGACACCGGCGGTGAGGTCGCGGCGCAGGCCGCTCTGGCGCAGATGGCACTGGCTGCGGGGTTGTATGCAGGTCCGGTCATGGGCGCCAAGACCATCCCCGAATGCGGTGCCTGGTGCCCAGATCACGGCGTGATCCCTGCAGAAAACGCTCTGCCCGGTGATGCGAAACGTATCATCGTAACCTTCTATCGTGCTTATCTGACCTCGGCGGACACAGCCCCAATCGCAGCGCTGATCCGCAGCTTGCGCGCGCGAGGTTTTGAGGCCGTCGGCCTGTTTGCCCCGTCGCTCAAAGCACCAAATGCCGCCGATTGGCTGCGCGAGACTATTGTAGCGCTGAAGCCTTCGGCGATCGTCAACGCCACCTCATTCTCAGGCAAGGGCGCATCAGGCACCTCACCTCTCGATGTGGCAGAGGTGCCGGTCTTTCAGGTGGCGCTGGCCACCTCACGCCGCAAAGCGTGGGCCGAAGCGGAACGTGGCCTTTCACCAGCTGATCTTGCCATGCATGTGGTCCTTCCGGAAGTGGACGGGCGGATCAACGCGGGCATCGTATCCTTCAAAGAGCCGGGCAAACGCGACCCGCATCTCGAGTATTCTCGCTTCGCTCATCGGGCTGAACCCGAACGGATCGAAGCCATCATCAACCGCGTCTCCGGCTGGCTGAACCTTCACGACAAACCCAAAGCGGAGCAGGTTCCGGCGCTGGTACTATCGACCTATCCCGGCAAAGACTGGCAGATGGCACATGCAGTGGGTCTGGATGCGCTGGCCTCGGCTGAGGCAATGTTGCTCGATCTGCAAGGCGAAGGGTATGACACCGCGCCTACCGAGCCGATTGCTGAAACTCTTCTTGATGCCCGGATTTCATGGCCGCTAGAGGATTATCAGGCGGCGCTGGCGGCGCTGCCGGAAACACTCCGCGCCGATCTCAATAAGGTTTGGGGCACTCCCGAAGACGACCCTGCTTTCACAAATGGCGCGTTCCACTTCACTGCGCTGCGTCGCGGAAAGGCTCTGATCGCGCTGCAGCCCGAGCGCGGCACACCCGAACTGCGCGATGACGACTATCACGATCTGTCGCGCACACCGCGCCACGCCTACGTCGCCTTTTACTTGTGGCTGCGCAAAGGATTGGTCGCGGATGCGCTGATCCATATCGGCGCACATGGCACGCTGGAATGGTTGCCGGGAAAATCAGTCGCCTTGTGCAACGAATGTTGGCCCGAGGCGTTAATCGGCGATCTGCCGGTGATCTACCCCTTCATAGTCAACGACCCCGGCGAGGCCGCGCAGGCCAAGCGTCGGATCGGGGCGGTTACGTTGGGCCATATCCCACCCCCGATGAAGGAAAGCGGCACACCAGATCGCATGGTGCGGCTGGAATCGCTGTTGGACGAGTTCTCGAATGCGGATGGCCTCGACCCCAAACGCCGTGACCGCCTGCAGGAAGATATCCGGGACGAGGCGCAGGCCATCGGGCTGGAAAGCGATCTTGGCCTCGATCAGGCCACCTGTACCGCCGAGGCGATCACGCGCATTGACCGATTTGTCTGCGACATCAAGGAAAGCCAGTTCGGTGATGGGCTGCATATCTATGGGCGCGTCCCCGATGAGACGGGCAAATTCGACGCTGCCCCCTCAGCCCAAGCTGAACGCTCTGCCCTGATTGACGCTTTAGCGGGCAAACGGATCGAGGCCGGGCCGTCCGGATCCCCCTATCGCGGGCGTACGGATGTTTTGCCGACCGGGCGGAATCTATATACGACCGACCCACGCTCGGTTCCCACGCGCGCGGCCTACACACAAGGCGTCAAGCTCGCCGAAGAGCTGGTTCGGCGGCATCTGCAGGAAGAAGGCGACTACCCCAAGGGCTTGATCGTCGATCTATGGGGTTCGGCCACTATGCGCACAGCGGGCGAGGAATTCGCCATGGCGCTACACCTGCTGGGAGTGAAGCCGGTTTGGGATAAAGGGTCTGAGCGGGTCTCGGGCATCGAAGTTTTGCCGATCACCGATCTCAGCCGCCCGCGTCTGGACGTAACACTGCGCGTCTCTGGCCTGTTCCGGGACGTGTTCCCGACGCTTTCAGCGCTGTACGGTCAGGCTGTCCGCGCATTGACCAAACGAGATGAAGCACCCGACTGGAATCCTTACGCCGGTCAGGAGCCTGCGGCGCGGGTCTATGGGCCAGCCCCCGGCAGCTATGGTCTGAACATGACTCATCTGTCCGAAACCTATACGGATGAGGCACGCGTGCAAGCGGGTGAGGCTTGGCTTGATGCCAGTTCCTTCGCTTTGGAAGGCGAGCATATAGCGCAAGATAAGGACGGTATCTCGCAACGCGTCGCCAACGCCGACAGCTTTGTGCACCTACAGGACCTGACCGAGACGGACTTGTTGCTGGCCAATGATTATGCAACGCACGAGGCCGGATTTGCTGCCGCCAAGAAAATCACTGGTGGTACTGCGCAGCTTTATCATCTGGACAATACCAACCCGGACAACCCGCGCGCCCGCACCCTGCCCGAGGAAATCAGCCGCGTCGTCTATGCCCGCGCCGCCAACCCGGGATGGATTGCCGGAATGCAGCGGCACGGGTTTCGGGGTGCCGCTGAAATCGCGGCGACGCTGGATCATATGGCATCTTTTGCGCATCTGTCCGGCACAGTCGCACCGCATCTGTTCGATCTGTACCACGACGCCACGCTGGGCAATGAAGAGGTCGACGCCTTCCTGCAACAGGCAAACCCGCAAGCACATCAGGCCATGCAGGATCGGTTCCGGGCACTGCTGGAGGCAGGGCTATGGCATACCCGCCGGAACTCGATCCGCGCCGACCTGGAGGGGTTGGGATGAGTGCGCCCATCGTGCAGGGCTGGTGCCCCGGTGCCCATCGCCCGATGATGTCCGGTGATGGGCTGGTCGTGCGTGTGCGCCCTCGGCTGGCGCGCCTGGATGCCCAACAGGCGATAGGGCTGTGCGAATTGGCGGAACGGTTCGGCAATGGCACGATCGACCTTACCAACCGCGCCAACCTTCAGCTGCGTGGAGTAAAGGAAACCGACCATCAATCCTTGTTGGCCGCGCTTTCCTCGCTGAACCTGCTGGACGCCGAACCCGGAATCGAAATTCGCCGCAACATTCTGGTCTCGCCACTCTATGAAGCCGGTGATCTGACCGCTCGGCTGACACAGGAATTGATCCAGCGTCTGGCCGAGCTTCCGGATTTACCTGCCAAGTTCGGCTTTGCCATCGACACAGGTTCCGAGCGTTTATTGGCCGATGACTCGGCGGATATCCGGCTTGAACTCGGTTCGGGCAGCCTGATCCTGCGCGCGGACGGGGCCGAAACCGGGCGAGCGGTGAGCGAAGCCCAAGCAATCGACCAAGTGATCGCGTTGGCGAAGTGGTTTGCGCAAACCCACACAACCGAGACCCGCCGCATGGCGCGGACCGTTGCCACATATGGTTTGCCCAGCGAGTGGCAACGCAGCGCGCTCGGCCCCATTGGCGTGCCTCTTCAACCGGGAGCCTGCGCGCGGGGGACACTCTATGGCGCTGCCTTTGGGCAGCTACCGGCGCGGCAACTCCATTCGCTGATTGAAAACAGCAACGCCACTGCCCTGCGGGTCACACCATGGCGGCTGTTCCTGTTGGAAGGCGGGGCGGCGATACCCGCCCCTGACTTTGTCACAGATGGCACCGACCCGCTGAGAACAACCGACGCCTGCCCCGGCGCGCCATACTGCCCGCAGGCGCAGGTCGAAACCCGCGGTGTGGCGTGCGCCCTGGCCGCGCGCGTTGCAGGCAGCCTGCATGTGTCGGGCTGCGCCAAGGGATGCGCCCGAATGGGTCCGGCCGATGTCACTTTGGTTGGTAATTCCGGACGATTTGACCTTGTCAAACAAGGCCGCGCGGGGGATGAGCCCTGCCAACGCGGCCTGACCGAAGAAACACTCATGACCATGGACTTCACCTGATGCCCTATGAATACGAAACCGACGGCGCGGCGATCTACAAGCAGAGCTTTGCCACCATCCGATCCGAGGCTGATCTGGCCCGGTTCGATACCGATGAAGAACAGGTCGCCGTTCGGATGATCCACGCCGCAGGGATGGTCGGGCTGGAAGAATTCGTCCATTTCTCGCCCGGTTTCGTCGCCGCCGCCCGCACCGCGCTGGAAAATGGCGCACCGATCCTGTGTGACGCCCGCATGGTCAGCGAAGGCGTCACGCGCTTTCGCCTGCCCGCTGACAACGAAGTGATCTGCACCCTGCATGACGAGCGTGTTCGCCCTCTGGCTGCCGAAATGAGCAACACGCGCTCTGCCGCCGCGCTAGAGCTGTGGCGTCCGCATCTGGAAGGAGCACTGGTCGCGATCGGTAACGCCCCTACCGCGCTTTTCCACCTTCTGAACATGTTGGAAGATCCCGACTGCCCACGCCCCGCTGCCATTATCGGCTGCCCGGTGGGCTTCGTCGGAGCGGTCGAGTCCAAGGATGCCTTGTGGGAAGCGCAGCCCGTACCATCCTGTATCGTCAAAGGCCGTTTGGGAGGCAGTGCGATCACAGTTGCTGCCATCAATGCTATCGCGAGCCGCACGGAATGAGCGGGGGTAAAATATACGGCGTGGGCCTCGGCCCCGGCGATCCGGACCTGATGAGTGTCCGTGCGGACCGCCTGCTGCGCAATGCCCGCCATGTGGCGTTTTTTCGCAAACCTGGCCGCACAGGTCAGGCCCGCAAGATCGTCAATGGAATGATCCCCGGCGACGCCATCGAGTTTCCAATGGAGTACCCGGTAACCACCGAAATCCCGGTGACGGATCCAAGGTATAATGAACTCCTTTCGGTGTTTTACGAAGACTGTGCCGCACATCTGAAGTCGCTTACCGAAAATGGTGAGGATGTAGTGGTTCTGTGCGAAGGCGATCCGTTCTTCTATGGATCATTTATGCACCTTTACAATCGACTACGAGACATATCTGAAGTCGAAGTCGTACCTGCCATAACCGGCATGTCCGGCGCTTGGACCGCAACCGGTGACCCGATAACTTGGGGCGACGATGTCCTCACGGTTCTTGTTGGAACCTTGCCCGAGGATACGCTGACTGAACGCATGACCCAGACCGACGCGCTGGTTGTCATGAAGATCGGGCGGAACTTCGACAAGGTAAAGCGCGCGCTGAAACAGGCCGGGCTGTATGACCGCGCGTGGATCGTCGAATACGCTCAGATGCCGAACCAACGGGTCTGCAAACTGTCTGATAATTGCGAAGGAATCACGCCCTATTTCTCAATCATACTGGTTCATGGACAGGGACGCCGACCATGAGCGGTTGGGTCAAGATCGCTGGCCTTGGGCCTGGAAACGAAGCACTGGTCACTCCCGAAGTCACTGCCGCTCTGGCAGAAGCGACGGACGTGGTTGGCTACATCCCTTATGTTGCTCGGGTGGCCGAGCGAGAGGGGTTGACCCTGCACGCCAGCGATAACCGGGTCGAGATCGACCGCTCTCAGCACGCTTTGCAAATGGCGGCCGACGGTAAGCGCGTCGTTGTAGTCTCGTCAGGGGATCCCGGCGTGTTTGCAATGGCCGCTGCGGTGTTTGAAGCGCTTGAAAACGGGCCGAAAGACTGGCGTGACATACAGATCGACGTGCTGCCGGGGATCACTGCGATGCTGGCGGCTTCGGCCCGCGCTGGGGCACCGTTAGGGCATGATTTCTGCGCCATCAACCTGAGCGACAACCTGAAGCCATGGCCACTGATCGAAAAGCGCCTCCGACTTGCCGCGCAGGGCGATTTCGCCATGGCGTTCTATAACCCTCGCTCGAAGTCTCGACCGGAAGGGTTTGAAAAAACGCTGGAAATCCTGCGGGAAGAATGTGAGCCGGAACGCCTGATCCTGTTTGCACGCGCTGTATCCCGCGAGAATGAGGCTTTGCGGATTTCAACTCTGGAAGAAGCCACGGCAGATATGGCGGACATGCAGACCGTCGTCATCGTCGGCTCGTCCCTGACCCGCATAGTCGAGCGCAACAGCGCCCCGATCGTCTACACCCCGAGATTCACGCTGGCCAAGGATTAAGTATGCGCCAGCCAGTCCAAGACCTGCGTGACATTTGCCAACTCGGTCCGCTTCGGCAGGGTCGGACGGTCTATCATCAGAACCGGCAAGCCCAGCGCCCTTGCGGCATCCAGTTTGGCCCGCGCACCGGTGCCACCCGCATTCTTGGACACAATCAATTGCGTATGGTGACGTTCCATCAAGGCCCGGTCCTCTTCAACAGAAAACGGGCCCCGCGAAACGATCACATCGCTTTTCGGAAGCGGCAATGCGTCCGGATCGTCTACAAGCCGCAAAAGATAGTGATGCTGAGGTTGGGCTGCGAAGTCATGAAGATGCATGCGGCCAACTGCCAGGAAGACGCGGCGGGCTGGACCAGCCAAAGCTTCAACCGCAGCTTCAATATCCGGTACGTGCTGCCAGTTATCTCCGTCTTGCGCGACCCAGGCAGGCCGGGTCAGAGCGGCCAAGGGCGTTGCAGCCCTCGCACAGGCATCCACCGCATTTCGGCTCATCTGCGCGGCAAAGGGATGAGTCGCATCGACAACATGGCTGACGCCGTGCTCGTGAATGTACCGCGCCAGTCCCGCTGCACCACCAAACCCGCCCACGCGCATCGGCACGGGTTGCGAGCGCGGGTTATCGACACGTCCAGCGTAGGAATATGTAGCGGGAATGCCTTGATCGGCAACCGATTTTGCCAGAGCATTCGCCTCGGTCGTGCCACCAAGAATCAGGAGGTTGGGCATGTCTGAAACTCCGTGGTTGACCGTTCTGGGTTTGGGCGAAGATGGACTGGATGGCCTGTCCCCTGCAAGCCGTCAAGTGCTGGACCGCGCTGAGATTGTCATGGGTCCGACACGCCACCTGTCGTTGATCCCAGACAGCGCGGCGGAACGGATTGAATGGCCGGTCCCATTTGCCGATGGCCTGCCAATTCTGACCGCATTGCGCGGTCGGCAAACCGTTGTGCTGGCCTCGGGTGATCCGTTCTGGTTCGGGGCCGGGTCCGTTATCGCGCGTAATTTCGAAACGAACGAATGGATTGCCCTACCCGGCCAGTCGACCTTTTCGCTTGCTGCTGCGCGGCTTGGTTGGCCGCTTGAAAACACGTTGACCTTCGGGCTACATGCCGCGCCTCTGACGCGCCTTCGCCCTCACTTGGCACCCGGCCTGCGCGCGATTCTCTTGCTGCGCGACGGCAAAGCCGTAGCCGAGCTTGCGACCTATCTGGGCAAAACCGATTTTGCGGATTGTACTCTGCACGTCATGGAAGCGCTCGGTGGCCCCCGTGAACGCGCGCGCAGCGTGTCGCTGACCGAGGCGTTGCTTGGTACATTCGAACATCCGGTTTGTGTCGGTCTTGATGTCGCGGGTACTGGGCGTGCCTTTCCCAAAGCCTCGGGAAAGCCCGATGACATCTTTGAAACCGACGGCCAGATCACCAAGCGCCCCATTCGCGCGCTAACCCTGTCGGCGCTTGCTCCTCAGCGGGGTGAGCATCTGTGGGATATCGGTGGTGGCACCGGTTCGATCAGCATCGAATGGCTGATGTGCGATCCGACGCTAACTGCAACGACTATCGAGCCGCGTGCTGATCGGGCCGAACGCATTCGCCGCAATGCCAATACGTTAGGGCAGGATCGGTTGTGCGTTGTGCACGGTTCTGCACCAGAGTCGTTGGCTGATCTTGACCGACCCGATGTGGTGTTCATCGGTGGAGGTCTGAGAGCGGATCTGCTGAACTGGCTACACGCTAATCTTCAGGCCGGCACGCGGCTGATCGCCAACGCTGTGACATTGGAAAGCGAAGCGTTACTAGCTGAATGGCACGACAAGCTCGGCGGAGACCTGCTGCGCATCGAACTGGCGCAGGCAGCTGCGCTTGGTCCACGGCGAGCCTGGAAATCTGCCTACCCAGTGGTGCAGTGGAGCCTCACGTTATGATCGTCGCGGGGTTAGGTTTCTCATCCTCTGCTACGCTGGCCAGTCTTCGTGCCGCTTTCGAGCTTGCCTCGACAGGAAAAACTGTCGATGCCCTTGCGACCGTTGCGGACAAGGACGGACACGCCGCACTTGCCGCGCTTGCAGAAGCAACTGAGCTGCCGATACATTTCATTCCGGCAAATGATCTTGCCGAACAACGCACACTTACTTGCTCAACCCGCAGTCGCGCCACATATGGCACCGGCAGCGTGGCCGAAGCATCCGCTCTTGCTGCCGCCGGACATGGCGCGCGGCTGATTTCACCCAGACAAATCTCGGACGACCGGCTTGCAACCTGCGCCGTCGCCATCGGAGGACAGACATGACCGTTCATTTCATCGGCGCCGGACCGGGCGCCGCCGACCTGCTGACCCTGCGCGGGCGCGATATCATCGCCTCCTGCCCGGTGTGCCTTTATGCGGGTTCATTGGTACCCGAGGAGATTCTGGGCCACTGCCCCAAAGGCGCGAAGATCGTAAACACCGCACCCATGGATCTGGATCAGATCATGGCCGAAATCGAAGCAGCGCATAAAGCTGGACAGGACGTGGCGCGGCTGCATTCCGGGGACCTCTCGGTCTGGTCGGCGATGGGTGAGCAAATCAGACGTCTGAAAGAGATGGGTGTCCCGGTCAGCGTCACGCCCGGTGTACCCTCGTTTGCGGCTGCGGCTGCAGCGCTCGGGACCGAGCTGACACTGCCCGGTCTGGCGCAATCAGTGGTCTTGACCCGCACGCCCGGGCGTGCGTCTTCGATGCCGGAAGGCGAGACACTGAAAAACTTCGCTAAAACAGGTGCGACATTGGCTATCCACCTTTCGATCGGAAATCTGGATAACGTCATCGCCGACCTGACACCTGCCTATGGGGCAGACTGCCCGGTCGCCGTGGTCTACCGCGCTAGTTGGCCGGATGAGAAGATCATCCGCGCAACGCTTGCCACATTGAAGGAGGCGCTGGACAACAGCATCTCGCGCACCGCACTGATCATGGTTGGTCCGGCGCTTGCAGGTGAAGGGTTTGACGAAAGCTGCCTGTATTCCAAGACATATGACCGCCGCTATCGCCCTCAAAGCGCCGACAGTCCGTGGTCGAGCTGGAGCCATGGTGATGACTAACCCACCGGGAATACTGATTTCCGCTCCGTCTTCGGGTACAGGCAAGACCACAGTAACGCTAGGATTGCTCCGGGCGCTGGCCGAGGACGGCTTGACCGTACAACCGTTCAAAAGCGGACCGGACTACATCGACCCGGCTTTTCACCGGGCTGCGGCAGGCCGTGCCTCGTTCAATCTGGATAGCTGGGCGATGGGGGAGACGCTGCTAAGCGCGATCTCTGAGCAGGCGACGGGCGCGGATATTGTAGTGGCCGAGGGCTCGATGGGTCTGTTTGATGGTGTCGCCAAACCCGGAGAGCTGGGGCATGGGTCGAGCGCTGAAACGGCGCTGCGCATGGGATGGCCGGTCGTTCTGGTCCTGGATGTCGGAGGACAGGCGCAATCGGCGGCGGCGACCGCGCTTGGCTTTCGGATGTATAACCCCGATCTACCTTTTGCCGGGGTGATCCTGAACCGCTGTGCCAGCCCAAGACATGAGCGGCTGACGCGGCTGGGCATGGAACGGGCTGGATTGCCGGTTCTGGGCGTTCTTCCGCGCCGAGGTGATCTGACTCTGCCCGAAAGACATCTAGGCCTGATCCAGGCGGTTGAGCATCCGGATCTGGAAACGGCAATCGCCGGATACGCCGCATTCCTGCGTGAACATGTCGATTTGGATGCGATCAAACAGGCGGCCTCCTCAGGCCCTGCTGGACCATCGTCAGCCGCGTTGCCGCGACCCCCGGCGCAGAGGATCGCACTGGCCCGTGATGCAGCGTTTTCATTTACCTATCCGCATCTTCTGGAAGGGTGGCGCAGCGCGGGTGCAGAGATACTGCCCTTTTCACCTCTGGCAAACGAAGCGCCAGCTGCAGATGCCGATCTGGTCTGGTTACCCGGGGGATATCCTGAGCTGCATGCGGGAACATTAGCCGCGGCAGATATCTTCTTGACCGGCCTACGGAAACACGCGGAAACGCGGCCCGTGCATGGTGAATGCGGGGGGTACATGGCATTGGGGGAAGTTCTGGTCGACAAGGAAGGCGCCCCACATCAGATGGCGGGGTTGTTGGGTCTGCAAACCTCATACCAAAAGCGCAAATTCAACCTTGGTTATCGCAGGGCTGAGCTTTTGGCGTCGATGCCGGGCTTTGCCAAGGGTACAGCCTTGCGCGGACATGAGTTCCACTATTCCTCGATCATCGAACAACCTGACGCTCCTCTTGCGCGAGTCTTCGATGCCGAGGGGGCCGAAGGCCCTCAGACAGGATCGCGACGTGGCAATGTCACCGGCACATTTTTCCATCTTATTGCAGAGGCCTCGGCATGACCGGTTTTGTCTCTTTCATTGGCTCCGGTCCGGGTGATCCAGAGCTACTAACGCTCAAGGCCGTAGACCGGATGCAGAAGGCCGATGCGGTGCTGTTTGATGATCTCAGCAGCGGCCCGATCCTGACCCATGCGCGTGACGATGCTGATCTGGTTGGTGTTGGCAAACGCGCCGGTCGCCCTTCGCCCAAGCAGGATCACGTCAGCCGATTGTTGGTGGAGTATGCGCAGACCGGTCAGCAGGTGGTACGCCTGAAATCCGGTGACGGAGGATTGTTCGGTCGACTGGAAGAAGAACTGGTCGCGTTGCAGGCAGCCGGCATCAAATATGAGATCATTCCCGGCATCCCCTCTGCCGTCGCGGCGGCAGCTGCCGCTGGTATTCCTCTGACCCGACGCCTGACTGCACGTCGTGTTCAATTCGTCACCGGGCATGACGTAAGTGGCAAATTGCCGACCGATCTGAACCTTCCCGCCCTGGCTGATGCTAGCGCGACAACGGTCGTATTTATGGGCAAGCGCACTTTTCCCTTGCTGGTCGAAGCCCTGAGCGCGCATGGCTTGCCGTTGGAGACGCCTGCATTGATGGCCGAATCTGTTTCAACTCCAGAGCAATCCTTGGAGCGCTCCACAATCGGAGACCTGTCCGACAAGCTGCGATCCGAGGTTGGAACCGCCCCGGCCCTGATCCTGTATGGCCCGCTGGCAGAGTTCGAATATGTTTGAACTGATCCTGATCGGAATCGGAACGGGTAATCCCGACCACCTGACCTTTCAGGGGGCGAAGGCGATCAGATCAGCGGACCTGATCCTGATTCCGCGAAAAGGAGAGAACAAAGCCGATCTGGCCGGTTTGCGCGAAGACATCATCACGCAGGTCACCGACAAACCTGCACGGATCGCCTATTTCGACGTTCCCAAACGCCGGGCAGATGACGGTTATCTCCGAGGCGTCGATGAATGGCACGACGCAATTGCCCTGCGCTGGCACGAGTCGATTTCAGCCTACCCGGACGCGCAGAAGGTGGCGTTGCTGATCTGGGGTGATCCGTCGCTGTATGACAGTTCGCTAAGAATTGCAGCGCGGCTGGACCCGCAACCGCGAGTCCAGGTTATGCCGGGAATCACAGCGTTACAGGCGTTGACTGCAGCCCATGCGATCCCGATCAATGATCTGGGCGCGCCCTATGTCGTGACCACAGGCCGTCGCATCCGCGATGATGGATGGCCTGAAACGGCGTCGAAAGTGGCCGTAATGCTGGATGGCGAATGCTCGTTCCAGAGCCTGAAGATGACCGATTATGACATCTGGTGGGGGGCATATGTGGGCATGAAAGAAGAGATTCTGATCAAAGGCCCATTGGCGGATGTGGCGCAAGACATTCTGGATACCCGCGCGCAGGCCCGTTCTGATCACGGCTGGATCATGGATATCTATCTGCTGAAGAAACGTGCGGCCTGACGCGCGCACAGGATTGTGAGCCCCGTTTCAGCGCTTTTCTGTCATCAATTCCCCAGTCAACAGGAAGGGAAAGAACATGAGGGCGCTTTGGGCTGCGATCTGCCTGCTGGCGATGCCTGCTTGGGCCGACGGCATCGAACCTCTTACTGGATGGGCGGTTTACTCCAGCGGAAAAAGCTATGAGACCCTCGTGGATGACACAAAGGCCGCGGTAAAGGAAAACGGCCTGATCGTTGTGACACAGGCCGGGCCGACCAAAGCGGCGGCCTCGCGCGGTATCACCATTCCGGGCAACCGGGTGATTGGCGCATTCAACAACGATTACGCGGTTCGTGTTCTTGAAACCTCGACCAACGCGATGATCGAAGCGCCCATCCGCTTCTACGTAACCGAGAACGAGGACGGCACTGCAACCCTTTCTTACAAGACACCAAGCTTCGTCTTTGCCCCTTACGCAGACGAGGGCGGAGACGCTCTGCGCGAGATTGCCATAGAATTGGACGCAAAGTTTCAGGCCGTAGCGGAAAACGCCGTCAAATAGTCACACTGACGTGAACCTGCTTGCGTCCGGACGCGTCCTCCGCAATCTGCTGACAGATAACTTTGTCGGAGCTTGATTAATGCAGGACCTGTCTCCCCGCGCTGCGGATTTGTTGGCACAACGCCTTTTCGAGGCCGGATGCCGCCATGCGTTCGGAATGCCCGGCGGCGAGGTTCTGACATTGGTGGATGCGTTGGAACGCGCGGGCATTGCTTTCCACCTTGCAAAACACGAAAACTCAGCAGGTTTCATGGCCGAAGCGGTCCACCATCGCGATGGTGCACCTGCAATCCTCGTGGCCACGCTCGGACCCGGAGCGATGAACGGGATCAATGTTGTCGCCAACGCCCTGCAGGATCGGGTGCCGATGATCGTGCTGACCGGATGTGTCGACGCGGATGAGGCGTTGACCTACACCCATCAGGTGATGGATCACGCGCAAGTCTATCGCTCGATCACCAAAGGCAGCTTCATGCTGACGGCCGACGGGGCCGATATCATCGCCGACAAGGCGGTATCGCTTGCCAACCAAGCGCGCCCCGGCCCGGTACACATCGATGTGCCTATCTCGGTGGCCGATACGCGCGTATCAGGGGTTAAACGTCGTCGACTGGCAAAAGTTGCTCCTGTCGCGCCTGGCGCGGAATGTCTGGAAAAGGCCCGCCGCTGGGTGGCCGAGGCTGAGCGACCTTTGGCGATCATCGGTCTTGATGTTCTTTACGACGACTCGCGCTGTGTGGTGCTAGCATTTCTAGAGCATTTCAACATTCCCTTTCTCACCACCTACAAGGCCAAGGGGGTGGTGCCCGAGGATCATCCACTCTGCCTGGGCGGGGCGGGTTTGTCTCCGCTGGCCGATAAGCACCTAGTCCCGCTGGTGGAACAGGCTGATCTGGTACTGTGTTTGGGATATGACCCTATCGAGATGCGCCCCGGCTGGCGCGAGATATGGAACCCAGAAACCAAGCGCGTGATCGACATATCAGCCGTGGTGAACGATCATTACATGCATCAGGCTGGGCTAAATCTGGTCGCCGACACCGGCGCAACGCTTGAGGCCATTGCCAAGGGCAACCCTGCCGGCAAGACTTGGCCGAATGGTGAGTCTGAACAGGTCAAGGCTGCGCTGGCGAATGCTTTTCCGATAGATGAAGACTGGGGACCGGCGGCGATCATCGCAGAAACTCGTGCCGTTCTGCCACCCGAGACCCTCGCCACGGCAGACAGCGGCGCGCATCGCATTCTGCTCAGTCAGATGTGGGAGTGTTCGGAGGCACGAGGGTTGATCCAGTCCTCGGCGCTCTGCACCATGGGGTGTGCCGTTCCGATGGCGATCGGTCTGAAATTGGCCGAACCGGATCGCCCCGTGATCAGCTTTTCTGGCGATGCCGGCTTTCTGATGGTTGCCGGAGAGCTGTCGACTGCCGCCGAATTGGGTGGCAACCCAATTTTTCTGGTCTTTGTCGATGCCAGCCTTGCGCTGATCGAACTGAAACAGCGCCAGCGCCAGATGGGCAATCGCGGCGTGGACTTTGACCGCCATAACTTTGCGGCTTTAGGCCGCGCATTCGGCGGTTATGGTCACACAGTTCGTAGCCGCGACGATTTGCGGGCTGCATTGGATCAGGCGTTGAAAGCAGACAAATTCACTGTCATTGCTGCGGAAATTGACCGTGGAGGATATGATGGCCGCATCTGAAGGACCGCTGAAAGGCGTCAAGGTACTGGACCTGTCTCGCATTCTGGCAGGACCCACTTGTACGCAGTTGTTGGGCGACCTTGGCGCTACCGTCATCAAAGTCGAAAACCCGGCGACCGGTGGTGATGATACGCGGCAATGGGGCCCTCCTTACGCCGAGGATGCGGATGGCAACCGCTCAGACCTGAGCGCATATTTCATGTCCTCCAACCGCAACAAGAAATCGGTCGCCTTGGATATCGCAACACCCGAAGGACAGGCAGAAGTCCGACGCCTAGCCTCGCACGCTGATATACTGATCGAGAATTTCAAACCCGGTGGACTGGCGAAATACGGGCTCGACTACGCAACCTTGTCCAATGAGTTTCCCGACCTCGTCTACTGTTCAATCTCAGGCTACGGGCAGACAGGCCCCAACTCATCGAAGCCCGGATATGATCTTATGGCGCAAGGATATGGCGGGATCATGTCTCTGACCGGAGACGCCGACGGCGCGCCGATGAAAGTAGGCGTCGGAATTGCTGACGTGATGTGTGGTATGTATGCCTGCGTTGGTATTCTGGCTGCGCTGCGTCATCGCGACATGACTGGCGAGGGTCAGCAGATCGATCTGGCGCTGGTGGATGCACAGATCGCTTGGCTGATAAATGAGGGCGTGAATTATCTGACCTCGGGCGAAGTGCCTCAGCGGCGCGGCAACGGGCATCCCAATATTGTGCCTTACGAGGTCTATCAGACGGCGGATGGGCACGTGATTCTGGCCGTTGGAAATGACAGTCAGTTCAAAAGATTTTGCAGCTTCATCGAAAAGCCAGAGCTTGCCGACGATCCCCGATTTGCCACCAACCCGGCCCGTCTTGAAAATAGGGATGCGTTGAATGCGATCCTGCGCCCGGCAGTTCAGGCGCTGGATACAGGCAGCGTTATCGCGGGGCTTGAAGACCTGAAAGTCCCTGTTGGCCCGGTGCGGACGCTCGATCAGGTTTTTGCCTCGGATCAGGTCGCTGCCCGCCAGATGCAGATCTCGATGCAAGCTGAGCCTGGCGAGGTGCAACTGATCGGGAATCCCCTGAACCTGTCACGCACGCCTGTAACATATCGCAGCGCACCACCGGTCTGTGGGGCTGACACACAGGCTGTTCTGAACGCGGAAAATCCCTTCGAAGATTGAAACACTCTGCCCGTTTAGGCGGCAAGTTGCTGAAACATGCCCTTGAATCGGCGGTTTTTTTCGCGTTTCTCACACACGGGATTTCACCAATTCGAGAGCAGGGTCGATACTGTTACGACCCGGCTGCACACTCTGTTACATCGAACAGTGTAGAACGTCGCAATCAGATTGGACCCGAGTATGAAACAAGACGTCTTTGGACAGATGAACACCCTGAACCAGCCCGCAAGCGTCGAGGCATGGGATGGTGTTCTCCTTGGGTTCATGGCGCATGCCGCTGTCACACCGCAACATCTGGGCAAGGTTCTGGAGCTTGAGCCGGACTTTGCGCTGGGCCATGCGGTCAAGGGGCTGTTCATGGTTCTGCTGGGCCGGCGCGAGATGATCGTGGTCGCTGCCGAAGCGCTGAGTGCCGCGAATGCAGCAATGGAGCGTCAGCCAGTTTCAGCCCGGGAAAGGCTATATGTCGAGGCGCTGGGTTTGTATATGGCCGACCTTCCATCACAGGCCGTTCAGAAATTTGAAGAGATTCTGCGAGCGCACCCAACTGATACTTTGGCCATGAAGCTCAGCCATGCGACGCGTTTCGTTCTGGGCGATGCTGCGGGGATGCGTCGGTCGATCGAACGGGTGATGCCAGCGTATGAACCCGACCACGCCGGACGTGGATACTTGCTGGGATGCCACTCGTTCGCGCTGGAGGAAACCGGCGCCTACGAGAAAGCCGAAATCGCCGGTCGTCAGGCCCTATGGATGGTTTCGGACGACGCCTGGGGATTGCACGCTGTAGCGCACGTGCACGAGATGACGGGCAACGCGCAGCTGGGACTGGACTGGCTCGCGGGACGTGAGGACGCTTGGGCGCATTGCAACAATTTCCGCTATCATGTCTGGTGGCACAAGGCGCTGATGCATCTGGATTTGGGGCAAGTCGATCAAGTTATGGCGCTTTACGATCATCACATCCGCCAGGACAAAACCGACGACTATCGCGATATCTCGAATGCAACCTCGCTGCTGTCCCGGCTAGAGCTTGAGGGCGTTGATGTTGGCAACCGCTGGGAAGAACTGGCCGATCTCAGCGCAGCCCGAACCGAAGACGGATGCTTGATCTTCGCCGATCTTCACTACTTGCTGGCATTGACCGGGGACAATCGTTCGGAGGCTACGGCAAATATGCTGCAGCGTATTCAAAATGACGCCCAGCGCAATCAGGGTGACACGCCGATCCGCATGTCCGACCCGGGCATTGCCGCCGCCAAGGGGCTTGAGGCCTTTGGAGAAGGCCTTTACGGCCAAGCCTTTGATTTTCTTTCAAATGCCCGGGGTGGGATGCAACTGGCGGGTGGCAGCCACGCCCAACGTGATGTATTCGAGCGTATCACCATTGATTCCGGCCTGCGCGCTGGCCGCCTGGATGCTGTCGAGCGCATCCTGGACGACCGCCGCGCCAAACGTGCCGGGGGAGAGGACAATTACGCCCTCGCCCGCCGAGAATTGATCGAGGCCGCACGCGACAGCGGCGACGCACAAAGCGTCCCCGCCGAATAACAACAATAAAAGACCAAGAAGGACAGAAACCGTATGGCGACCGCATCGCCCGCTTCTGATTTTGCTCCGGTGGCGTCTCAGGTCGCCGCCCCCGCCGCTACGCGCGATCCGCGGTTGGATTTCTATCGCGGCATCGCGATGTTCATCATCCTGATTGCCCATATTCCGAACGATCCGTGGGCCAAATGGATACCTGCCCGCTTTGGCTTTTCGGACGCAACCGAGATCTTCGTATTCTGTTCAGGCATGGCTTCGGCAATTGCTTTTGGGGGGGCGTTCATGCGCAAAGGCTGGTGGATGGGCACCGCACGCGTGAGCTTTCGCATCTGGCAGGTCTACTGGGCGCATATCTGCCTGTTCTTCTTTGTCGCGATGACAATGGCGGCCCTGAACCAGAGTGGGCTGTTCGAGAAAAACTATATCTCCTCTCTCAATCTACAGCATTTCTTCAACGATCCGGCGTCACAGATCGTCGGACTGTTCACCCTGACCTATGTGCCGAACTACTTCGATATTCTACCGATGTATCTGGTGGTACTGGCGATGATGCCCCTATTTATGGGGCTATATCGTATCGGATTCTGGGCGGTCGCCATGGCCTCGGTCACGATCTGGCTCGTAGCACAATTAGACTACCTTGACCTGCCAGCCGAGCCCTGGTCAGAGCGCCAGTGGTTCTTCAACCCATTCGGGTGGCAATTGCTGTTCTTCACCGGCTTTGCGTTCATGCGAGGTTGGATTCCAGCGCCGCCGGTGTCGAAAACTCTGATCTGGGCAGCAGCATTGTTTTTGATCTTCTCGATGCCGTTCGGCTCGTGGAAGGTATTCACTTGGATCAATGCAGCAGCCCCTGATCTGGCTGATGAGATTCGCAAGGTCTGGCCAGTGACCAAAGAATTTCGCGACAAGACCGACTTTGGTCTATTCCGATATCTGCATTTCCTGTCGCTTGCCTATCTGGGTTGGGTTATCGCTGGTGAGCACGGCCACCGCCTGATAGCGACCGGTCAGGGGGCAGCTGCAAAAGTCTGGCAGTTCCTGCTGACGATCATCACCAAAGTGGGTCAGCAATCGCTCGCGGTGTTCGTATTTTCTATGGCAGCAGCACGACTTATCGGCGTCGGACTGGACCTGAGTGGGCGGGATGTTGCCAGTGTGTTCATCGCCAACATGATTGGCTTTGCCATGATCATCGGCGTGGCTTATCTGGCCGCCTGGTTCAAGTCACAACCTTGGAAATCAAAGAAATGAACTTTACACGTCGCGCTTTTCTCGCCTCATCAACCGCTCTGGCCTTCGCCCCGGCGGCATATGCCACAGGTGGAGAGACCCCGTTCAGCCGAGACGACGTCATCGCAATGGCCCGCGACCTGGCCAGCCGTGATTATGCCGAGCGTGAGATGGTTCCGCAGGAGTGGCAGGACCTGACGTATCAGCAATACCGTTCAATCCGGTTCCGGCTGGATCGCGCGCTCTGGTACGAGACCGAGACGCCCTTCAACGTCGATTTTTTCACGCCGGGCCTGTATTTTCCACGCACAGTGAAAGTATCGACCGTCGAGGACGGTATGACCAAGCCGGTCGCCTTTGATCTAGCCATGTTCGATAAGTCTGAAGACGTACCTGAGCTGCCCATTGACGACACGCTGGGCTTTTCAGGTCTACGCCTGCGTACTGAGATGCACCGCCCTGGCGAGACAGACGAGTTCTGCGTTTGGCAAGGGGCCAGCTATTTCCGCGCCATCGGTTTGCACGAAGTCTATGGCCTTTCGGCCAGAGGGCTCGCCTTGAAGACCGGCGACCCGGATGGCGAGGAATTCCCCGAATTCATTCGTTTCTGGTTGGAGCGTCCAGAACCGGATCAACGTAACATGGTCGTTCATGCGCTCATGGACAGCCCAAGCGTTACAGGGGCCTACCGCTTCCACGTTACTGCCGGTTCAGATTGCGTGATGGATATTGAAGCCACCCTGTTCCCACGTACCGAACTGCCCCATGTCGGCATCGCGCCCGGCACATCTATGTTCCTGTTCGATCAGACCAATCACAGCCGTTTCGATGATTTTCGCCCCGCAGTGCACGACAGTGACGGGTTGATGATCCGCAACGGCGCAGGAGAGGTTCTGTGGCGCCCGCTTGCGAACCCGACTCGCCTGCAGATCTCGTCTTTTGTCGACACAAACCCCCGCGGCTTTGGTCTGATGCAACGCAAGCGCAAGTTCTCGGACTATGCGGATCTTGAAGCCAATTATCACAAACGCCCAAGCTTGTGGGTCGAACCCAGCGAAGACTGGGGTAAAGGCACCGTCACGCTTGTTGAAATCCCGGCGGATCAGGAGATTTATGACAACATCGTCGCCTATTGGCGCCCGATGGAACCCTACGCCGCAGGCAGCCAGATTGATCTGTCCTATCGCCTGATCTGGGGCGAGGAACCGCAGCACACCCCTATGGCCCGCGTGATCAACACTGCGATGGGCGACAACACGTTCGGCGAGGGCCGTTTGGCTGTGATTGATTTCGAAGCCAGTGAGCTGCTTGACGATCCCGAGGCCATCACGGTGTTTGTCGACTCGCCCCATGCCGAAACTTCAGAAGGCGTTCTGCAGCGTAACCCAGACACGGGCGGGTTGCGGCTGGCGTTCTCATTCGAACCAGGCGAACGCAACCACGTGGAACTGCGCGCGCAGTTGCTGAAAGACAAACAACCAGCCTCTGAAGTCTGGCTTTACCGTTGGACCATATGAACCGCGATCTTCATATCATGCCGCCCGAGGCCCCTCTGGCGATGCCAGCGCAGAACTTTGCGCAGGGATTCCGCGATGCGCAGGTACCTGCCGGGGGTCGAAATCCCTCTGTCGGGTTCTGGCGCGCGCTGGTCTTCTCACCTGCCATGGCGGCGGCTTTGGGTCTGCTCTGGGTCATGTCCGACTGGTTCAGCGCCGAAGGGATCAATCTGGTCGAAGGTATCCTGCTGACGCTAATCTCGTTCAATTTCTTCTGGATTTCCTTCACGGTCTGTACCGTACTGCTTGGCATGGTCTCGCTGTCCCGGCAAGAGCAGCCAAAGCGTGAAGGAGGCTCGCAACCGTTGCGCGTGGCGCTGTTGACGCCTGTCTATAACGAGGTGCCGTGGAACGTGCTGGGGAACGCCCGTACGATGCTGGAAGACCTGCAGAAACGCGGTGGTCAGCACCACTATGCCATGTTCATTTTATCCGACACGCGCGACCCCGAGATCGCCGCGCAGGAACAGGCCAGCGTTGAGGCGTTGCGGACCACGCTGGCACCGGGGCTTGAACTCTATTACCGCCGCCGCCCCCAGAATACGGATCGCAAGGTCGGTAATATTGCCGATTGGGTCAGCCGCTGGGGCGCGGACTGGGATGCGATGTTGGTGTTGGATGCCGACAGCCTGATGACGGGTCGCGCGATCTCGCGCCTGACAGATGCGCTGGCGCGCGATCCCGGTGCAGGCCTTATCCAAAGCTATCCGCAGCTGATTGGCGCGCAATCGGTCTTTGCCCGGATGCAGCAGTTTGCCAACGGCGTCTATGGTATCGCCTTTGCCGAAGGCCTCGCGCGCTGGTGCGGGCAAGAAGGCAATTATTGGGGCCACAACGCCATCATTCGCACCTGTGCATTTGCTTCTAGCGCAGGTCTGCCCAAGTTGCGGTCGCTCAACGGACAAGACAAGCTGATCATGAGCCACGATTTCGTCGAGGCCGGATTGCTGCGCCGCGCCGGATGGGCCGTGCGCTTTCTGCCGCGCATACGAGGATCATATGAAGAAACGCCCCCCACCCTCATTGACCACGCAATGCGCGATCGCCGCTGGTGTCAGGGCAACCTGCAGCACCTGAAACTGCTGGGTTCAACCGGCTTCCGCGCAGTCTCGCGGTTCCATATGTTCCACGGAGCGGTCGGATATCTGATGTCGCCGCTATGGTTCGCACTTTTGGTGATGTGGGCCTTGATCGGTCAGGGCAAGGACGCCTCGGTCCTGCATTACTTCAGCCCGGACAATCCGCTGTTCCCGCAATGGCCAGAAATGTCCGAAACACGCCATGTGCTGATCATTCTGGTGATGTATGCGATGCTATTGGCACCCAAGGTTTTGGGCGTCGCTGCCCTGCCCCTCAGCGGTGTGCGCTATTCCGATTTCGGCGGAACGCGGAAATTCTTCACTTCATTTCTGTCTGAAGTCATCCTGTCGATCCTCTATGCCCCGATTCTGATGGTGCAGCAGATGATTGCAGTGTTCCGCACCGCGTTGGGCATTCAAAAGGGCTGGTCCCCGCAAGCGCGCGATGGTGGCAGCTACGGGCTGCGCACGCTGATCCTGTGCCATAGCCTAGAGACTATCATTGGCGGTGCGCTTAGCGTTGGCATACTCGCCGGTCTGGTCTCGGTCTGGCTGGCCCCGATTGCGATCAGCCTGGCACTGGCGATCCCACTGTCTGCGCTCAGCGGCGTATCGGCAGGCACCGCGCGCCGTATGGTTGGTATGCGCGAAGATGTCAGTGAGCCTGCAATTACGCGCTCGGCCCGGCGCTATCGCGATGAGTTGAAGCGATTGATCGAAGGCAAGGGCGTGGTCACACCGGCGGAATGATCACCCGCCGGGCAGGCCCTCGTACCAGTCTACCATCATATCGGCCCAGCCGTTTGGCACCGTATGGCCGCCCGGGAACAGAGCAAATTCCAAGGCGCTACCTTCGGCACACCCCATCCAGTTGCGACGCATAAACTGGCGCGTGGTAGAAAACCCGCTGGGCTTGGTATCGGCACACTCATTGGCGACCCGCCAGATTTCCAATCCGGCAAAGATATCGCCCTGGTGGAAACGGCCTCCGCCCAAAAGGCGGCCCTCCAGCGGCACCACATTGTCCGTCCAACCATGGGTGTGGAACATGCGTACCTGACCATCACAGCTTTCGGGATGTGGCCGCCAGAACCCGCCTGAAACCGGGACATAAGCAGAAAATGAATCCGGCGCAGCGCAGGCGAGGTAATAAACCATGAACGCGCCAGCCGAGAAGCCGCCCAGCACCACGCGATCCGGGTCGATATCAAACCGGTCGGCAGCGTCCTGCACTACTTCACGAAGAAACGCGGGTTCATCCCGACCTTCCCAACCGGGAAAGAAGTTCCAGCTTTTTCGGCCGTTTCTCTCGGACCCTTCCGGTGCCATCACCGCGTAGCCGCGCGCCAGCAGTGGCTCGACCATGGATCGGTTCTTGAGCGTACCGGTGGCGCTGCCGCCATAGCCGTGCAGGAACACAACCAGCGGAGGGTTCTCCGCTTTCGGCAGTTCGATGTAATATCCGCCTGATGCGGTTTCGCACATCCCCTCGGTATCGCCACAAGCCGCAAGGCCGGGTTGCCCGGCAAAAACAAAGCACGCGGCCAACCAGTGTCTGACACTCATCCCGTTTCCTCTTCATAATCGTTGACAGGCAACCCAGCCCGCACCCAACCGGGCCCGGCCGCCGAACCCAGCATGCCCTCGGGCACGTCGATGATATTGGTAAATCCAGCCTCGGTCAGTCGATTGCTTAATCGTGCCGAGCGCACCCCGCGTGCACAGATCAGTGCGACAGGTGCAGATCGGTCCCCCCCGAGCAGGTGATCCAAGGCCTGCACGAAATCCTCACGGCGCATGTCGAGCGGGTGGGCCGCTTCGGCGACCCCGGTCGCCCGCCATTCGCGTGGAGTTCGGATATCGATAAGATGGATCGCGCCGTCGAGAGCCTGTTGATGGGCTGTGGCCGCCGCAATCTGACCACCAGCATAGGCCTGCGGGATCAGCCGGTATTCGCGGATTGCGAAACCCGCTGCAATGGCGGCCCCTCCGCCCAATAGGACCCATCTGCGGGTTCGGCGTTTCCCTTCCGCCATGCGGCACTCTCCTGCATTGTCAGATCGGTATTATCATATGGCAATTCGCGACGCTTTCAGGAAATCCAACCCTCAGATCAAGTTCGCGTCATAGTTACACAGGTGGATCACGTCCAATATGTGCGCTTTAGGACCTTTCGGAACCTTGCAATTTCCGGACAGTCAATAAATTATCCCTAGTAATTCAGTCATATTGACCGCACAGACCGGAGTATCGCACTTGTCCCTATTCCTTATCGCGGCCCTTCCCTTCCTCGGAGCTGTCTTTCCGGCCCTCCTTATTCGGGCAGGACGAAACGCAGCAGCATCAGCGGCTGGGTTGACCACCTTCCTCGCGTTGATGGGATTGCTGATCCACATTCCCAGCGTCATGCGCGGTGATGTTGTGACCGCGCGGTTCGACTGGATACCCGGGCTTGGACTAAACGCGAACTTCATGCTGGACGGTCTGGGTTTTTTGTTCGCCCTGCTGATCCTGGGCATCGGTCTTCTGATCATCCTCTACGCACGATTCTACTTGTCGCGCGAGGATCCGATGGGGCAGTTCTATACCTATCTGCTGCTGTTTCAGGGCGCGATGGTGGGAATTGTTCTGTCCGACAATATCCTGCTTCTGCTAATATTCTGGGAACTTACGTCGCTCAGTTCATTCTTGCTGATTGGTTACTGGAAGCACTTGCCCGAGGGTCGTCAAGGCGCGCGTATGGCTTTGGCCGTGACCGGTTCGGGCGGGCTGGCGATGATCGCAGGGATGCTTATCCTCGGCAATATCGTGGGATCTTATGACCTGAGTGTCATTCTGCAGAACAAAGAGCTGATCCAGTCCTCGCCGTACTACCTTCCTGCGCTGATCCTGATCTTGCTTGGCTGTTTCACCAAATCGGCGCAATTCCCGTTCCATTTCTGGCTGCCGCACGCGATGGCGGCTCCGACGCCAGTGTCGGCCTATCTGCACTCGGCCACAATGGTGAAGGCAGGCCTGTTCCTGATGGCCCGGATGTGGCCGGTTCTGGCGGGTACGGATGCGTGGTTCTACATCGTCGCCACTACCGGTTTGATCACCATGCTGCTGGGTGCCGTGATTGCGCTGTTCAAGGATGACCTAAAGGCGCTGTTGGCGTTTTCGACGGTGTCCCATCTGGGTCTCGTGACGATGCTACTGGGCTTTGGCACGACGATCGCCGCTGTTGCAGCCGTCTTCCACATCATCAACCACGCGACGTTCAAGGCGGCCTTGTTCATGACCGCCGGGATCGTGGACCACGAGACCGGCACACGCGATGTCAAACGGCTGGGTGGTTTGCGGCATCTGATGCCGATCACGTTTACTATCGGCACAATCGCTGCCCTGTCGATGGCCGGTCTGCCACCGCTGAATGGTTTCCTCTCGAAAGAGATGATGCTGGAAGAGACAGTCCACACGACTTGGCTTAACTCACCTTACTTGGTACCCGGCTTGGCGCTTTTGGCTGCGCTATTTTCAGCGGCCTACTCCTTTCGCTTTGTCAGCCATGTCTTCCTTGGGCCCGAGCGAGACGATTACCCCGCGCATCCGCATGACCCGCCTGTCGGTCTTTGGTTGGCGCCGGCGTTCCTTGTGGTGCTGGTCGTCCTGATCGGTCTTTATTCCGCAGCCATTGTTGGCCCGCTTGTCGCGGTTGTCTCCAGCGCGGTGATCGGGGGCGAGAAGCTGCCTTATTACTCGCTGAAACTGTGGCACGGCTTTACACCTGCGCTTTATATGTCGGTGGTCGCGACGCTGGGAGGCCTGTTCCTGCTGTCGTTGCACAAACGCGGCGACCAGATATGGAACGCCCTGCCCCGGCCCGAGGCAAAGGTGATCTTCGAGGCAATCATCGACGCGCTGACCCGTCTCAGCCGCTGGATTACGGACGAGCTGCATAATGGTGTGCTCAGCCGGTATGCGATCATCTTCGTGGCTTTTGTCGTTGGGCTTGGCTACTACGCCTACACCACCGGCACCATTGGCGTTGAAACACGCGTACCGCTTGAGGCTCAGGTCATCCCGATCATCGGCTGGATCTGTCTGGTGGGTGCGACGCTGGCGATCATGTGGTTCCACCGCAACCGTCTGCTGTCACTGGTGTTGATCGGGGTGGTTGGCCTGATCGTTTCGATGGCATTCAACTACCTTTCTGCCCCCGATCTGGCGCTGACACAGATTTCGGTCGAAGTGGTGACGATGATCCTGCTGTTGTTGTCGCTGAACTTTCTGCCGACCGACACACCCTGGGACAGCAGCGCGGCACGGCGTTGGCGTGATGCGGCAATTTCGGTGGTTGCCGGGATCGGCTCAGGCGCTTTGATCTATGCGCTGATGATGCGGGATTTTGCTTTCCCAACGATCTCGGAATTCCATCTGGCCAATTCGTACAAAGGTGGCGGTGGCACCAACGTCGTGAACGTGATCCTCGTCGACTTCCGGGGTTTTGATACCTTTGGCGAGATCATCGTGCTGGGCATCGCAGCCCTGATCATCTACGCCCTGACCGAAGCAGTGCTAAGCACCAATGTGCGCAGTTACCTGCTGAACCGTAAACCACATTGGCCGCAGTCGGGTGACTCTCACCCATTGATGATGGTGGTCGTCACCCGCGTGATGATGCCCATCGCATTGATGGTCGGGGCCTATATCTTCTTCCGAGGCCACAACCAGCCCGGCGGCGGCTTCATCGCAGGCCTCATCGTCGCGATCGCCTTCCTGATGCAGTACATGGCCAGCGGCTATACCTGGGCGATTGAACGGCAGAGATTCTATTATCACGGCACCATCGGCTGGGGCGTATTGATCGCTGCTGCCACCGGTTTGGGCGCATGGTTCAATGAACGCCCATTCCTGACCAGCGATTTCGGCTATATCCACTGGCCCCCGCTAGAAGAATTCGAATGGGCAACCGCGATTCTGTTCGATACCGGCGTCTTCCTTGCGGTACTGGGCGCTGTGATGCTGGCGCTCGACAGCCTGTCGCGCTTCGCGTGGCAGCCGGGAATGGCACAAGAATTCCCGATGGATATCAACCCGCTGCGGGATAGCCCTCAGGATGAAGATAACGAGAAGGAGCAGGCCTGATGGAAGCGCTCGTAGCCTCTGCCGTAGGCGTCATGACCGCCGCCGGGATATTTCTGATCCTGCGCCGTCGTACATTCCCAGTCATTCTGGGCCTGTCCCTGATCACCTATGCGGTGAACGTGTTCCTATTCGCCACCGGGCGGCTGGCGCTGAACGCACCTGCCGTTCTGAACAAATATGAAGATGTCCCCTATACCGACCCGCTACCGCAGGCGCTGGTGTTGACGGCCATCGTGATCTCATTCGGGATGACGGCGGTGATCGTGATGATTTCGCTGTCCGCCTATCTGTCCTCGAAGGATGACCATATCGATATGAGCGCAAGCGATAGCGTGGACGCGCCGGGAGAAGACGCATGAACCATTGGATCGTCGCGCCGATCGTCCTGCCCGCGATCCTGGCCCCGTTTATCATTATGGTGTTGCGATATCATTTGGACCTTCAACGCATCTTCTCGGTCGCCGGCGTCGTGGGATTGCTGGGTATCGCCTTGACCATTACCGCCCAGGCATCGGGTGGCGAGGTTCAGGTCTATGAGCTCGGCAACTGGCCCGCACCGTTCGGCATCGTAATGGTGTTGGACAAACTTTCGGCCATGATGGTGTTGTTGACGGCCCTGCTGGCCCTGCCGGTTGTCCTTTATGCCATCGGCTCTGGCTGGGATGAGAGAGGCAAACACTTCCATGCTCTACTCCATTTTCAGCTAATGGGTGTCTGCGGTGCTTTTCTCACCGGCGACGCCTTCAACCTCTTTGTGTTTTTCGAGGTCCTGCTGATTGCCTCTTACGGCCTCATGACGCATGCAGGTGGCGCAGTGCGGTTGAAGGCCGGGGTTCAGTACGTCGCCTATAACCTGCTCGGCTCGACCTTGTTCCTGTTTGCATTGGGTACGATTTATGCTGTGACCGGCACGCTCAACATGGCTGATCTGGCCGTTCGCGTGGCCGATATCCCACCCGAAGACACCGCCTTGCTGCGGGTTGGAGCAGTCTTGCTATTACTGGTTTTCTGTATCAAGGCCGCAGTGTTGCCACTGCATTTCTGGCTTCCTGCAAGCTACGCAAATGCGCCGCTGCCCGTTGCGGCGCTGTTCGCGATCATGACCAAAGTCGGTGCTTATTCGATCCTGCGGGTCTATACACTGGTCTTTGGGCCCAATGTAGCCGCAACCGAAGGGCTAGTCGGTAGTTGGCTACAACCTGCAGCGCTGCTGACATTGGCCGTTGGCGCTATTGGCATTCTGGGCTCGCAACATATCGCGCGAATGGTGGCCTTTTGCGCCATCGCATCGATGGGCACATTGCTGATTGCGATCTCGTTGTTTAGCGAGGCCGCGACGGCGGCAGCACTCTACTATATCTTCCATTCAACGCTGGCGACGGCCCTGCTGTTCCTTGTCGCGGACATGGTAATGGAGCGCCGTGGCGGAGCCATAGCCCCTTCGACGCCGATGCCGCAATCCGGTCTGATCTCAGCCCTGTTCTTTGTCGGCGCCATCGCGATGGCTGGCATGCCGCCACTATCGGGCTTTGTGGGCAAGCTGCTGGTACTGGACGCCTCACGTGGCGCGCCCGATGCAAATGCGGTTTGGGCCGTGATCTTGATCGGGTCGTTCGTCACAATCGTGGGTCTGGCCCGCGCGGGAACGCTGATCTTCTGGAAAAGTCACGACGCCCAACATAATGTGACGCCTGAGCCAACCGAAGAAGCCGGCCTACCAACCGCGCCCGAGCCCTATCCGGGCCTCGCCTTTACTTCGGTGTTCGGGGCGGTTCTGGGTCTTGTGCTGCTGACGCTATTTGCAGGTCCGGCGTTGCAATATGCCAGCAACACGGCCGTGCAACTGTTCGCGCCGGAAGATTACATTTCGGCCGTGCTGGGAGGGGAAGAATGATGAAGCTTCTGCACCGTATATTTCCGCATCCCCATCTGACCGCACTACTTACACTGGTGTGGGTGTTTCTGGCAAACACCGGGTCTTTGAACTCGGTGGTCTTTGGCCTGCTACTGGGCATCATCATTCCGTTTATCACTCAGCCCTATTGGCCGGATCGCCCGAAACTGCGCAATTGGCCGATGGTGGCGGAATACATGTTGGTTGTCTTATGGGATATCGTGATGGCCAATATCGCGGTGGCCCGGATCATCCTGTTCAAACGCGACGCAGACCGCCAGCCAAGCTTTGTCAGCGTCCCGCTGGAACTGCGCACGCCCGAGGCCATCACAGTTCTGGCCGGAACCATCACCATGACCCCCGGCACCGTCAGCTGCGATTTGTCCGCACAAGGGCACTACCTGCTGGTTCATTGTCTGGATGCACCGAACCCCGAAGAGGTGCGCGACCAGATCAAACAACGCTATGAGCGCCGCCTGAAGGAGATTTTCGAATGATCACCTATGCGATCTACTTTGCTTTTGCCTGCTTCGGCGCTGCGATCATGATGTGCTTGTGGCGTATCATTACTGCCGACGGTGTCGGTACCCGTGTTCTGGCCCTAGATACAATGGTGATCAACACCATCGCTCTGCTTATCCTTTACGGCTTGAGTATCGAGACCGAAATCTTCTTTGAATCCGCCATGATCATCGCCATGCTCGGCTTTGTCTCAACCGTGGCTTATGCGCGCTTTATGCTGCGTGGCAATATCATCGAATGAGCGTGGCATGACCTTTATCTTCGAACTGCTCATCGCATTCTTCCTGATCGTATCGGGCATTTTCGGCTTTGTCGGATCATTCGGCATGATCAAGCTGAAAGACCCCATGTCCCGCCTGCACGCACCCACCAAGGCAACTACGCTGGGCGTGGGCGGCGTCCTACTGGCCTCGATCGCGCATTCGGTTTTGCTTGAGGGCAAACTGTCGATGCACGAGTTGTTGATCACGCTCTTTCTGTTCCTGACGGCCCCGATCACGGCCCTGTTCATTGCCAAATGGCACATTCATCGCCATGAAAAACCCAGTGATCTACCAGACGCAGGCGAGGATGAGCTTTGGGCCACCCACGCGGTCGAACAGGTCGAGGACGTCCCGGACCACAGTACGAACTGAGACCTATGCACAAACCTCTGCTGCCCCTAACCCGCGATCTGGTTCTGATAGGCGGAGGACACACGCACGCGCTACTGCTGCGCAAATGGGGTATGAAACCACTGTCCGGCGCGCGGGTTACGGTGATAAACCCCGGTCCCACCGCACCCTATTCGGGCATGTTGCCAGGATTTGTCGCTGGTCACTATCAGCGGTGGGAGCTTGATATTGATTTGGTGCGTCTGGCCCGCTTTGCCGGTGCGCGGGTGATACTGGGCGCAGTTGAAGGTATCGACCCGGACACACGCCAAATCCATGTGCCCGGACGCCCGCCGGTGGCGTTTGATGTGGCCTCGGTCAATGTCGGGATCACCTCGGATATGCCAGCATTGCCGGGATTCGCCGAGCATGCCGTTCCGGCCAAGCCGCTCGGCCTCTTCGCCGCGCAATGGCAAAGCTATCTTTCAGGGACGGGCCGCGCCTCGGTCGCCGTGATCGGTGGTGGCGTTGCGGGAGTAGAGCTAGTCATGGCGATGGCCCATGCACTGCGTTCCAAAGGACGTGAAGCGCAGGTTACTTTGATCGACAGTGCAACGGCCCTGACAGCGACTGTCCCGAAGGCATCCGCCACCATCCGGCAGGCGATGGCGCACCTGGGGATCGAAGTTCTGGAAAACACATCAATCCAGAAGATTTCTGCGGGCGAAATCGAGCTAACGGACGGTCGCCAGATACCAGCCGATTTCATCACCGGTGCTGCAGGCGCGCGGCCCTATGAGTGGATATCCAATACCGGCCTCGCGCTGCATGACGGTTTCATCAAAGTGAACGCGTCCCTGCAATCCAGCGATCCGGCGATTTTCGCCGCGGGAGATTGCGCCCATCTGTCCGAGAACCCGCGCCCCAAGGCAGGGGTCTACGCAGTGCGCGAGGCACCAATATTGTATGACAATTTGCGCGCCGCGCTAGGGTCTGGGAATATGCGGCGTTACGTGCCGCAGAAGGATTACCTGAAACTCATCTCTCTGGGTGGAAAATCCGCACTGGCCGAGCGATTGGGAACATCATTCAGCGGGCCGCTCATGTGGCAATGGAAAAACCATATCGATCAGAAGTTCATGTACCGGTTCCGTGAACTGCCCCAAATGCCCACCACCGCATTGCCCCGTCATCACGCAGCAGGGCTGCAAGAGGCGTTGGGAGAAAAACCAATGTGCGGCGGGTGTGGTGCAAAGGTGGGTCGAGGCGCTTTGCAGGCCGCATTGCAGGAGTTGCCGCAGCTCGACAGGCCCGACATTACACCCCTGCCCGGTGACGATGCGGCGGTGCTGCTAACCGGTGGCACGCGACAGGTTATGACATCGGATCACTTACGCAGCTTCACCAACGATCCCGCCTTGATGACGCGTATCGCCGCTGTCCACGCGCTTGGTGATATCTGGGCAATGGGCGCTCGTCCGCAGGCTGCGACAGCAACGATCATCCTGCCGCGCATGTCAGCTGAGTTGCAGCAGCGCACAATGGCTGAGATCATGCATATTGCCAGCGACGTCATGCACCAAGCCGGGGCTGAGATCGTCGGCGGCCATAGCTCAATGGGTGACGAAATGACCATCGGGTTCACTCTGACCGGGCTCTGTGATGCTGAACCGATCACGCTGGGTGGCGCAAAACCTAATGACGCTTTGATCCTGACAAAGCCGTTGGGCAGCGGTGTTTTGATGGCGGCCGAAATGGCGGGCAAGGCGGAAGGCGCCTGGGTCGTGGCAGCTTTCGCGCAAATGATACAGCCGCAGGGTGAGGCGTCCCGCATCCTGAAAAATGCCCATGCGATGACGGATGTCACCGGTTTTGGTCTGGCGGGTCATTTGCATGGGATATGTGAAGCGTCAGGCTGCGGGGCAACGCTGTCTTTGGACGCGGTTCCAGCTCTGGAAGGTGCGGCAGAGCTCAGTGATCAGGGCATTCGATCTACAATCTACACCGACAACCGTGCCATCGCCCCAGGCCTTCCGACCGGCGGCAAGGCGGATTTGTTATTCGATCCTCAGACTGCGGGAGGTCTCTTGGCGGCCGTCGATGCCAACGAAGCCGAGCAAGTATGCTCGGGACTACGCGCCGCCGGTTACCCTGCCGCCTTGATTGGTCACATCGACGCGGCACCAGGCCTGCGTGTTCAAAGCTGATCCAGAACATTCTTGATCCGAGCCACCGTCGCCGACAGCCCGGTATCATCAAGTGACGGTGCCTCAATCTGCGCGATCACTTCGGCACGCTGCGCCTTACGCGATTTGGCATAGGCCGGGTCGTAATGCTGTTCCATCAATGCCTGTGTCAGTCCACGCTTGTCGCCGGCATTGATCAATTCCAGCCAACCATCCACAACCTCATGACCGCGATGAATGCGCAGTGGAGACAATCGATCACGTAGCCGTTCGCTATCCGACAGAATGTCATCGTAGGCAGACACCAGATACGCGGTGCGCGCAGCAATCGGTGCTGTGATCTGGATGCGAGGTGCAGAACACAAGGCCGACCACAGGCTGGGCGGGAGCATCAGGTTTCCGATCTTGGATGATTCTGCTTCAACAACCACCGGACGCGCTGCATCCAGCTCGCCCAAGGAAGCGGCAAGCGCGGATTCAAAGGCTTTCTGACTGGGTTGCCCACCCGGCATTTCGCCCAACAATGAGCCTCGGTGATTGGCCAGCCCTTCAAGGTCCAGCACTTGCGCGCCTTGCGCCTTTAGATGGCCCAACAGGTCTGTCTTGGCCGTCCCGGTATAACCATCCAGCGCGACCAATCGATATGGCAACACTTCATCATAGAGGAACTGCTTTACCAGTCGGCGATAGCTGCGATAGCCGCCTTCAACCACCTCGGCGCGCCAGCCGATTTGTTGCAACATCCAGGTAAATGATCCTGATCGCTGCCCGCCACGCCAGCAATAGACCAGCGGTTTCCAGTCGCCCTCATGATGGCTCAGGTGATCCTCGATATGGCCTGCCGCGTTGCGAAACACCAGCGCAGCACCCAGCTTGCGGGCCAGAAACGGGCTTTGCTGGACGTAGATAGTACCGACCCGTGCCCGTTCTTCATTGTTCAGAACCGGCAGATTGATAGCGCCCGGCATATGGTCTTCGGCGAACTCAGCCGGGCTACGCACGTCGATAATCGTATCAAACGTGTGGTTGTAGAATTGCTGCAGGCTGGAGACTTTCAAAACCATATCAACGGTCTATCCCGCATGGTGCCGGAAGAAAACCCAAGCCGCTGTTGAAGGTACCAAACCATAATACGGAACAGCCATTGCAAACCATCTTCGCTTGGGTAATGAACCATCGATACTGGTTTCTTATTGGCATGGGACGTGCGCACAAATGGCACAGCAGACCGCAAATTCCCTCAAGAGCAAAGCATTGGCCGATCTGGAGACAGGGAAGTTGCCGCAGGCCTTGAAAAAAGCGCAGCTTGGCATCAAGAAACACCCCAAGGATGCCGATTACCAAGCAATCGCAGGCTTTGTCCTGACCGAGATGAAGCGGTACAAGCAATCCATTCCACACTTCGCTGAAGCATCGCGAATGAAACCGGACGATGCTCAATTTGTCGAAAACCTCGCCAACGCGTTAATGCAGACAGGTCAAATTCCGCGTGCGCTGTCTTATGCCGAGCAGAAACTTGAACGCTTCCCGAATAACAAAGAACTGGTCCGCGTGATTGATGAAATTCAACTCAAGGGACAGAATTGGCGCCTGATCATCGACCATACGACGAAAAAACTGGAAAAAGACCCTGACAATGCAGATTTGCTTTGGTTGCGGGCCCGCGCCTACGGAGAGGTCGGGTTCTCCGATCACAGCTCTCAGGACATTGCCCGCGCTTATGGGATCGCACCTGAAAATGAAAAAATCGCATTGTCAAAAGCCGTAGACTTGTATCAATCGGGCGACAAAGAGTGCTCAAAAACCATTTTGCGCGCTGTACTCGAGAGAAACAAGTTTTGCGCGGCGGCGCTCTACCAAATGTCTCTAATGGTGGACAATGACCATGCCGAGAGCCTTGCGCGTGCTGTCGACACCGCAATTTCAGAAAGTGATCACGCCAACTCGGTGCTTGAATTCGCAAAGGCGCACTTGATCTCCAAACGTGATGGGCTGTTCTCGGCGCTCCCCCACTTTGCGCGGGCCAATGCCATTCAACACAACGTGAATCCGTATGACAGCACGCAAGAAGAGAAACGGTTCAAAGAAATCAGCACGTTTTTTCCCCTGAATGTACCTCCTGCGACTGCAGGCGTAAGCGATGGGCCCAAGCCGATATTCGTGGTCGGACAGCCACGATCAGGCACAACACTGATGGAAATGATGCTTAGTTCGGCACCGGATATCGCCGGCTGCGGAGAGCTGACGATTGCAGGTGAATTATCCCAGAAGGTCAGAGAGAGCGGCAAACCATTTGACGCAGACGCAGCTGCTGAATGTGCAGCAGAGTTTCGCAGGCTGATGCCACCCTTACCCGAAAGTTCGACTGCATTCGTTGACAAGATGCCACATAACTATCAGCGGCTCGGCTTCATAATGTCAGCGTTCCCGAATGCCCGCGTGATCAACATGTTGCGCGATCCAAGGGATGTGGGGCTATCAAAATGGATCAGGCGTTTTCACTCACCGGGTATGCGCTATGCATCCAATCTTGAATCGATTGCCCACTCAGCCAACCTGTACCGGTGCTATCTTTCTCATTGGGAAAAGCTGTTCGGTGATCGTATTCTGACGGTTCGATATGAGGACCTGGTAGTCGACCCCAAAACCTGTATCCAGCAAGTCGCCGCCTTCTGCGGTATCGACTGGGATGAGCGGATGATGACCCCTGAGAAAAATACCATGAAAGTCCGCACCGCCAGCACCGATCAGGTGCGCAAGAAAATCTCAACCGGGTCAATTGGTGGCTGGCAAGAGGTTGCGGATCAAATTCAGCCGATGTTGGATGGGCTGGATCAGGCGTTGTGGCCCGAATACAGGTTCGATTGACCAAAAAAAAAGGCCGCCCCGAGAGACGGCCTTTTTTTGCTTCTCCGGTCACATCACTTCTGTTTGATGCGCCCGTCCAAATAAGGCTGATACGGGGCGTTCTCGGCTAGATACTCCGCCGTAACATCCGCCAGATCAGGCCCGAAATCATAGGCGTTCTTGTCATCACCCGAGAACACAGAATAACCATCGCCGCCATTGCGGACATAGTTGTTTGTCACCACCAGATATGTCGCCGCGGGATCAATAGCTTCGAAACCGCCATCCTTGGCGACCATGACCTCAACAATCCGGCCCTCATTCGGGGCAACCGATGGATCCCAGGTAAATGTCATTCCTGCCACCTGAGGGAAGCGGCCTTTGACCTCTTCAACTTGGCTCACCCCATTTTCAAGCGCGTCGATGACACCCTGACCGCTGATCTCGAAAGTCGAGAGCGTGTTCTGGAACGGCAGAACCGTCAGCACCTCACCCATGGTCACTTCGCCTTCATCGATCGAGGCACGCAGCCCACCCGCGTTGGCGATCGCGATCTGAGCGCCCTGATCCGCCACACGGGCAAGCATGGCATCCGCGACTAGATTGCCCATTTCGCATTCCTGCACACGGCAAACATCACGCGAGCCTTCGATGGTTGCGCCAGAATTGGCCACCACGCGCTGTTTCATCTCTTCAATCGGGGCACCCATTTCGGCAACGCGCGCCGCGATATCCGCGTCCGGCGTGACCGAGGCGTCCAGCAGAATCGGCTCACCCTCTGCCGAAATCAGGTTGCCGTCATCGTCGAAGGTCAGCGTGATCTCACCCAGGTATTTTGAATAGGCATAAGCCTGAACGACCGGAACGTCGCCAACCATGGTCGGATATGCGCCTGCGGCGTCCTCATCCGTGTTCGACAGCAATGTGTGCGAGTGACCGCCGACCACCAGATCCAGACCCGGCACTTTCTCGGCGATCTCGATATCTTTGGGCAGACCCACATGGGTCAGCGCGATGATGATGTTCACACCCTCGTCCTGCAGGGCAGCCACATCGGCCTGAAGGCTTTCGATCTCATCCTGAAAGACGACATCTTTGCCGGGGCTCGAAGTTTCCACGGTATCCGTGGCCAGAGCAGAGATGATGCCAACTTTCTGGCCGCCAACATCCAATACGACGTGGTTATCCACTTTGCCTTTCAGTTCCGCCGAAGATGACAGGTCCAGATTGCCCGAAATCACCGGGAAACTGACTGTGTCAACAAATGCGGCCAAGCCCGCAGGGCCGTCGTCGAATTCGTGGTTGCCAACCGCCATAACGTCGTAGCCGATCGCCTCCATAAACTCGGCTTCGGCTGCACCCTTGTAGGTGGTGTAGAACAACGAACCCTGGAACGGATCACCAGCGTCCAGCAGCAGGACATTTTCATCTGCCAGTTCGCCACGCTTTGAGTCCACCATGGTCTTCAGGCGCGCGACGCCGCCAAAGCACTTGCCCTCGGCCTCACCTTCCGCGTCGCAGGTCGAGTCGTATTTGTTGATCGACTCGATGCGGCTGTGAATGTCGTTCGTGTGCAGAATCGTAAGCTTGTATTCGGCAGCCGCCATACCGGCGCTGAGTGCCAATACCGCAGCCGAAGCCAGAAAACGGGTGAACATCGTGAAACTCCCTATGATTGTTTTGCGCGATGGTGCGCGTTGCGTGGCGAAGAGTCAAAGGGGGAAATCCGGCTTGATTCTACCCGTCGCGCGGGGCATCAGGACTTCATGCTGATTTACAAGATCTTCCGCGCCGATGAATGGGCAAACCTGCAGGCACAAGGGGCTTCGGATGGTGCACCGATTGATGTGTCGGATGGATATGTTCATTTCTCAACCGCAGAACAGGCCGCTGAAACCGCTGCCAAGCACTTTGCCGGGATCGAGGGCCTGACCCTCTTGGCCTGTGATAGCCAAGCAATGGGCGATGATCTGAAATGGGAGGTTTCGCGTGGTGGCGCATTGTTCCCCCATCTCTACCGCCAGATTAAAATGTCGGATGTGGTCTGGTCACGCGATCTGCCCTTTGACGGTCAGGCGCACCAGTTCCCGCAGGAGATGGAATGACCCGCTTCATCGATCCCGAACGCGAACAGTTCGAGGCGTTTAAGGCCCTCGATCGAGACCATCCTATCGAGATGCTCAATCTGGTGAAGTTTCGCGAAACAGCTCAGTATCCGTCCGATCACGCACTGGCCGGCGCACATCTGACCGGCGCACAGGCCTATGGCAACTACGGGTCTGAAACCGCGCCTATCGTCGCCCGCATAGGAGCGTCGATCCTTTGGCGCGGCGCATTTCAGACTATGCTGATCGGTCCACAAAATGAGGCTTGGGATGCTGTGTTCATCGCCCGCTACCCCACCGCCCACGCATTTCTTGAGATGGTGACCGACCCTGCCTATCGCGCCGCGGTGATACACCGGCAGGCCGCCGTTGAAACCTCGCGCCTGATATGTTGCGCGCCGACAGAGGGTGGAGATTCCTTCGGATGAAACTGACCGAAAAACTTGGGCTCGCTGCGCTGCACCGTCTTGACCCGGAAACCGCGCATGGGCTTTCGATCAAGGCCCTGACCTCGGGACTTGCACCGACGCCTGGGGCGGTCACATCGGACCGGCTGAAGACCCGAGTCGCGGGTCTGGATTTGCCCAACCCCGTCGGACTGGCCGCAGGGTTTGACAAAAATGGTGAAGCACTGTTGCCGCTTTCGCGTGCCGGGTTCGGGTTTATCGAAGTCGGGGCGGTGACACCCCGTCCGCAGCCCGGCAATCCTAAACCGCGCTTGTTCCGCCTGACCGAAGATCGCGCCGCCATCAACCGCTTTGGCTTCAACAACGAGGGAATGGAGGTCATGGCCGCGCGTCTGGCGCGGCGTCCAAAGGACGCGGTGATCGGGTTGAACCTTGGGGCCAACAAAGACAGTGATGATCGCCCCGGAGACTTCGCAAAAGTGCTTGCCCATTGCGCTGCGCATTTGGACTTTGCCACCGTCAACGTGTCCTCTCCTAATACCGAAAAGCTGCGGGACCTGCAGGGCAAAGCGGCGCTGAGCGCGTTGCTGAGCGGTGTGATCGAAACCCGAAACGCCCTGCCCCGCCCGATCCCGATCTTCCTGAAGATCGCCCCGGATCTAACTGAGCACGAATTGCAGGATATCGCCGCTGTCGCCCGTGAAACCGGCGTGGACGCGGTGATCGCCACCAACACCACGCTGTCGCGCGATGGCCTGCGCAGTGCGCACAAGGATCAGGCCGGAGGCCTGTCCGGCGCGCCGTTATTCGAGAAATCGACGCGGGTGCTGGCGCAGCTCAGCCAGTTGACGGGCGCAGATATCCCGCTGATCGGGGTCGGCGGCATCAGCACGGCAGAACAGGCCTATGCCAAGATCTGCGCCGGAGCGTCCGCAGTGCAGTTCTACACGGCGATGGTCTATGGAGGGATTTCTCTGGCCGCTGAAATCGCGCAGGGGTTGGACACCCTACTGGCACGCGACGGCTTCGATTCGGTCGCGCAGGCCGTGGGCAGCAAACGAGAGGACTGGCTATGATCGAATATTGGCACAACCCGCGCTGCTCCAAGTCCCGCTCGGGGTTGGCATTGCTGCGGGAAAACGGTGCACAGCCTGAGGTGCGCAAATATCTTGAAGACGCGCCCTCGGCTGATGAAATCCGGACGGTTCTGGCCAAGCTGAATATCCCGGCGATCAGCATGATGCGCACCGGAGAGAAGACGTTCAAAGAGCTGGGTTTGACCAAAACCACGCCCGATGAGGAGCTTATTCAGGCCATGGCCAACCACCCGATCCTGATCGAGCGTCCGCTGGCCATCGCGGGCGACAAAGCCGCCATCGGACGCCCGCCAGAAAACCTGCTGGACTTGCTTTAAGCGATCTGTGCCTCGAGTCGAGGATAGCGCCAACCAAGCGTAAGGCCCCGCGCGATGTTCAAGACCATCAGCGCGGCCCAAAGCCCATGATTGCCCATCATCGGCACCAGCACGAACAACGCCACCACATATAGCGCGACCGACTGGATCATCGCGTTGCGCATATCGCGGGTCCAGGTGGCCCCGATATAGATGCCGTCGAACATCCAGCTTGCCACTCCGATGACCGGTGCCAGAGCGGCCCAGATCAGATATTCGCGTGCCGTCGCCCGAACCTCGGGCGATGTTGACATCAGATCGATCAGCGCCGGCCCTGCCAGATAAAACACCAGCCCTAGCCCGATGGCTCCGCCAACGCCCCATTGCGAGGCCATGACTGATGCGCGCCGGACCTTGCGGCGGTCGCGCGCGCCGACGGCTCCACCGACAAGCGCTTCAGCCGAAAAGGCAAAGCCGTCCAAAGCAAAGGCAGTGATTTCGAGAAACTGCAACAGCACCTGATTGGCCGCCAAATTCACGTCGCCCAGGTCGGAACCGACAAACAAAAACGTGGTGAATGCCCCGGTCAATAGAACCGAGCGCACCATGATATCGCCATTCACCTGCATCATCCGGCGCAGCCGGGCGGCATCAAAGATACGCGGCCAATCCCGCCATTGATTTCCACCAAACGCATCACCACAGAGCCACAAGCCCAACGCAAGCCCCGTCCACTCGGCGATCAGTGTCGCAATTGCAACGCCTTCGACACCCCAGCCAAAGCCAAGCACAAACCACAGGTCGAGCACAATATTCAGCCCGTTCATCCAAATCTGCAGGATGAACACGCCGCGCGTGCGTTCGACTGCGATCAGCCAGCCTGTCACCGCGTAAAGGGCAATCGTGGCCGGAGCGCCCCAGATGCGAATCTCCAGATAGGCGCGCGTCAGAGACTCGACTTCGGCGCTGGCGGGCGACAGTGCAAAAGCTCCAAGGAATACCCAAACCTGCGCGGCAATGAAGACCAATCCTGCTGTTCCGCCCAGCAGCAAGCCTCGCATGAGCAACGCTCCGGTTTCTGCAGTGTCACCTGCACCGCGCGCCTGTGCCGCCAGCCCGGTGGTGCCCATCCGCAGAAAGCCGAATATCCAGTAGATCGCCGACAGGATCACCGCACCCATACCCACAGCCCCGATGGGGGCGGCCTGCCCCATCTGACCGACAACGCCGGTATCCACTGCCCCGAGGATCGGTACGGTCGCGTTCGACAGCACGATCGGCAACGCGATTTTCAGGACGCGCCTATGGGTAATGGGCGCTGAGGCGTCCTCCATCTTTAGTCTTTCGATGTCGGAGATTGCGGCATCAGGAAGTGCCCCGTACCTTGCGCAAAGAGTTTGGCGTGATTGTCTTGCCAGGCTTCGACCCGGACAGAGGCATAACGTCGACCCGAGCGGTTGATGAAAGCGCGCGCATAGGCGTCTCGCGGCAGGCCCGACCGCAGGTAGTCGACCGTGAAGTCGATGGTTTTGGGAAAGCGGATATTCACGTCAGTCAAGATGTCTTCCGCACCGATCTCACCGCTTTCAATCCTGGGAAACATATGTTCCCAACTCAGCGTGATTACGGCAGTGACTTCCAGAAACGCCGCTGTCACCCCACCGTGGATAGCGGGCAGAAAAGGATTACCGATCAACTTCTCATCGAAATTCAGAACGCCTGTCAGTTCGTCCCCCCGCCGGTCGAATGTTATATTGAGGAACTGTACATACGGCACACCTTCGACCAGCGCGGTCAGAGCGGCATCACGGCGTTGCTTGACCACCTGCATGGGTTCGGGGCGAGGTCTTGCCATCTTAGCGACCCTCCACGGTGAAGGCACCTGAAGCGGTGGCAACGGGACGGTCGCTGTCATCATCCGTCGCCGTCGCCCGCACAAAAGCCACGTTGCGCGTGATGTGATAGCAGGTCGCGCGGGTCCGGATACTTTGACCCGGCGTTGCGGCCCGCATGTAATCAATACGCAGATCGATGGTGGCGGTTCCTCCCGGGGCCGAGGGGTGGCTCATCACTGCGGCACCGCAACAGGTATCCAGCATGGCCGACACAGCCCCGCCATGGATCACGCCAGTCCGAGGGTCGCCGATCAGTTGCTCGTTATAGGGCATCGAGATTTCAGCCTCACCCTCTCCGATGTGGGTCAGATCAAGCCCCAAGGCCTTGGCGTGCGGAATCGCCTCGATGAACTGGCGCGCTAAAACTGTCTTATCGACCATGGGGTTGGGTCCTGTCCTTGTACCTGCCCCTTTATGGGCCTGCGTTTACACCAAGGGCAAGCCCACCTGTTGCGCTTGCCGCAACGACGCCCTAGGTTGCTGCCAAGGAGACCCGGAATGTCCGACACCCGTTTGTCATTCAAAGAAATGTGCGCCGAGTTCGACGTGACCCCACGCACCCTGCGCTATTACGAATACATCGAATTGCTGCAGCCTGATCGTGAAGGCAGATCGCGGTTTTACGGGCCTCGTGAATGCGCCCGGATGAAACTGATCATGCGTGGTCGAAAGTTTGGATTTCCATTGGAAGAGATTCGCCAGTGGCTGCTGATCTACGAAGATCAGGGCAATCAGGCGCAGATGGCGACCTTTATCGAGATGGCCGATCGTCAAATGGAAGAGCTGCGCCAGCAGCGCGCGCAGTTGGATGAAGCAATGGATGCGCTTCAGCAATTGCGCGATCAGACCGTCGGCCTGCTGAAATAGCCCCTTCCCCTACGGCAAGAAAATTGCCGAAACCCCTGCTTACGCGACTGGATGTTACGTCAACTATTTTGTGACGCAGCGTCCGCATTACGTAAACGTCACTTGTGTGTTGTAAAACGCTCATCGACTGCGCAACTCAGATTGCATGACGCCAGTGATGAGAGTTTGAACCATGACCGAAGATCTGCTGACCATCCGCGAAATGTGCGAGACCTATGATGTCACGCCCCGCACATTGCGGTTCTACGAGGCCAAAGAGCTTTTGTTTCCGATCCGCGAGGGCCAAAAGCGCTTGTTCACCAAACGGGATCGTGCACGCCTGAAACTGATCCTGCGCGGCAAGCGCTTTGGCTTCAGCCTCGAAGAGATCCGCCAGCTTCTGGACCTGTACCACGTGGGTGACCAGCAGCTGACCCAGATGTCCCGCACTTATGAAATCGCGTGCGAACGCCTTGCTGACATGGAATCGCGCCGCGAAGAGCTGACGCAGGCCATTGACGAACTGAAAGAGCAGTTGCGCTGGGGCGAAAAGGTTATCGCCTCGATGAAACAGGAAAAGAAGGCCGCCGAATAAGCCCGGCCTTTCGGACATATGAATTAAGGGAGCTTCACATGCCCGTCTATAACGCGCCAACCAAAGATACGCAGTTCATCCTGCACGATGTTCTGAAAGTCTCGCAGTCGGATATCCCCGGCTATGATGAACTGGAGGCCGAGTTTACCGGCGCGGTTCTGGAAGAAGCGGGCAAAGTTGCCACCAATGTGTTGCACCCGCTGAACGTGGTTGGGGACATCGAAGGGTGCCGGTTGGAAAACGGGATTGTGTACACCCCAACAGGTTTCAAAGATGCCTTCGAGCAGATGAAAGAAGGCGGCTGGACTGGCCTCGACATGCCGGAAGAGTATGGCGGCCAGAACATGCCTTATGTGATGGGTACTGCGGTAGGCGAAATGTTCTCGGGCGCGAACCAGGCGTTTGTGATGTATCAGGGCCTGACCCACGGCGCAGCCTCGGCAATCCTCGCGCATGGTTCGGATGAGCAAAAGAACACGTACCTGCCCAACATGGTCAGCTGCGAATGGACCGGCACCATGAACCTGACCGAACCGCATTGCGGTACCGATCTGGGCCTGATGCGCACCAAGGCGGAACCTCAGGGCGACGGTAGCTACAAGATTTCCGGTCAGAAAATCTTTATCTCGGCGGGCGATCACGACATGGCCGACAACATCATTCACCTGGTGCTGGCCAAAATTCCAGGCGGACCCGAGGGCATCAAAGGTGTGTCGCTGTTTATTGTCCCGAAGTTTATCGTGAACGAAGACGGTACTCCTGGCGAGCGTAATGGTGTTTCGGTCGGCAAGATCGAGGAAAAGATGGGCATCCACGGCAATTCGACCTGCGTCATGAACTATGACGAGGCCACCGGCTGGCTGCTGGGCGACGAACACAAAGGCATGCGCGCCATGTTCACGATGATGAACGAAGCGCGTCTGGGTGTGGGCATGCAAGGACTGTCTCAGGCCGAGGCAGCGTATCAAAACGCCGTCGAATACGCCAAAGACCGCCTGCAGGGCCGCGACGTAACAGGTGTGAAGAACCCGGACGGCCCCGCCGATCCGCTGATCGTACACCCCGACATTCGCCGCAACCTGATGGATCAGAAAAGCTTCACCGAGGGCGCACGCGCATTCATCCTGTGGGGCGCAACCATGATCGACAAGGCGCACCGCTCGGGTGACAAGGATGCGGACGGGCTGATCTCGCTGCTGACGCCGGTCATCAAGGGCTTCCTGACGGATGAAGGCTACGACATGACCGTTCAGGCGCAGCAGGTCTATGGCGGCCATGGCTACATCGAAGAATGGGGCATGTCGCAATACACCCGCGACGCCCGCATCGCGATGATCTACGAAGGGGCAAACGGCGTTCAGGCGTTGGATCTTGTTGGCCGGAAGCTGGCGCAGGATGGCGGCAAGCATGTCATGGCGTTCTTTGAGATGGTTAAAACCTTCTGCAAGGAAAATGCCGGCAAGGATGAAGCTTATGACAAAGCGTTCATCGAACCGCTGAAGGCCGCGTCCAAGGACCTGCAGGCTGCTGGCATGTATTTCATGCAGGAAGGCATGAAGAACCCTAACAACGCGCTGTCCGGTTCGTATGACTTCATGCACATGTTTGGTCATGTTTGCCTGGGCCTGATGTGGGCTCAGATGGCGAAAGCCGCTCGCGAAGCGCTGGATGGTGGCGCCTCGGACAAAGAGTTCTACGAGACCAAGATCAATACCGGTCGCTTCTACATGGCCCGTCGCCTGCCCGCGACAGCCATGCATTTGGCGCGCATCCAAACCGGAGCGGACACGGTAATGGCGCTGGACGCAGCGAACTTCTGATCTCAGTGTGGGCTCGGGCGTCGTAGCCCGAACCCACCCTTGGAGGAGACAAGATGCCAAAACGCTTTCGCCTGACCCGCCGCTTTCCCGTCGCCATGACCGAGGATGGCTATCGCAAACTCCGCGGATTCGCGCGAGAGGCGGGATTGGATGAAGGTGAGGCTTTGTCGTTCCTGTTCGAGAATTTCAATAGCGTGATTGATCACGAGAACCTGACGCACAGATTGCGCATCTTCAACTCCGAGCTGGACGCAAGAAAGCGCTGAACGCGCAATACGCCTTGGGAGGGGCGCCCAAATGACCATCAAACTGCATTGCTTCGGTGAAAGCGGAAACAGCTACAAAGCCGCTCTGGCGCTTGAGATGTCGGGTCTGGAGTGGGAGACGGTCTTTGTCGACTTTTTCAACGGCGCAACGCGCACCCCTGAATTCCGGGCCGAAGTGAACGAAATGGGCGAAGCACCCGTACTGGTCGATGGCGATTTTCGCACCAGTCAGTCTGGCGCAATTCAGGCCTATGTCACCGAGAAGTCCGGCAAATTCGGCGGCAAGGATCGGGATGAGAACTATGAGATTTTCAGATGGGTTCTGTGGGACAATCACAAGCTTAGCTCAATGGCTGGGCTGACCCGTTTCCTGATTAACTTCCTGCCCGAAAAGCACCGCAACCCGGATGTGATCGCGTTCAATCAGGGTCGCCTCAAGGCTGCTTATCAGACACTGAACGCCCATCTTGAAGGCCGCGACTGGATCGTTGGTGACGGCGTGACCAATGCTGATATCAGCTGCTGCGGCTACCTCTATTATCCCGAACCATTTGGCTTTGATCGCGCCGACTGGCCCAACATCGATGCCTGGCTGACGCGCCTTAGCGAACAGCCCGGTTGGAAACACCCCTACGACCTGATGCCCGGCAACCCGTCGGATCGAGCTTAAGGAGAAGACCCCATGACCGAAGCCTATATCTATGACGCCCTGCGCACTCCGCGCGGCAAGGGCCGCAAGGATGGCAGCCTGCACGAGGTAACCTCGGTGCGCCTGTCCGCCCTGACCCTGAACGCTATGAAAGAGCGCAATAATCTGGAAGGCCACGCCGTCGAGGATGTGA
Source organism: Ruegeria sp. D7 (assembly GCF_056534355.1). Lineage (NCBI taxonomy): Bacteria > Pseudomonadati > Pseudomonadota > Alphaproteobacteria > Rhodobacterales > Roseobacteraceae > Ruegeria > Ruegeria sp. D7. The sequence continues at coordinate 332,468 of NZ_JBQFPG010000002.1, read as the reverse complement.
TCTGGGGCAACGTCACGCAGGTGATGGAGCAAGGCGGCTGTCTGGCGCGCTCGGCAGTTCTGGCTTCGGATCTAGATGAATCGATCCCCGGTCTGGCGATCAACCGTTTCTGCGCCTCGGGCATGGAAGCCGTGAACTTGGCTGCAAACCAGGTCAAAGGCGGCGCTGGAGAAGCCTATATCGCTGGCGGTGTCGAGATGATGGGCCGCGTGGCCATGGGTAGCGACGGTGCGGCGATTGCCGTTGACCCGTCTTTGGCGATGGAAACCTATTTTGTGCCGCAGGGTATCTCGGCAGATATTATCGCGACCGAATATGGTTTCAGCCGCGATGACGCGGATGCGCTGGCCGTTGAATCTCAGAAACGCGCTGCAGCGGCGTGGGAGGACAACCGGTTCGAGAAATCGGTCATCACAATCAAAGATCAAAACGGCCTGACCATTCTGGACCGCGACGAATATATGCGCCCCGGAACAGATATGCAGAGCCTCGGCGCGCTGAACCCGTCCTTTGCCATGATGGGTGAACAAATGCCGGGCTTCGACAAGGTTGCGATGATCAAATACCCGCATCTTGAGCGGATCAACCACATCCACCACGCGGGCAACAGCTCGGGCATCGTCGACGGTGCGGCGGCTGTGCTGATCGGCAATAAGGAGTTCGGCGATAAATACGGCCTGAAGCCGCGCGCGCGCATCAAGGCAACGGCCAAGATTGGCACCGACCCAACCATCATGCTGACCGGTCCGGTTCCGGTAACCGAGAAAATTCTGGCCGACAACGGAATGAAAATCGGCGATCTGGATCTTTTCGAAGTGAACGAAGCCTTCGCCTCGGTCGTACTGCGCTTCCAGCAGGCGTTCGATGTGGACCCGACTCTGGTGAACGTGAACGGCGGCTCAATCGCGATGGGTCACCCCTTGGGCGCGACCGGCGCGATGATCATTGGCACGCTGCTGGATGAGCTTGAGCGTCAGGATAAAGAAACTGGTCTGGCTACACTCTGCATCGCATCCGGTATGGGTGCGGCAACAATTATCGAGCGCGTCTGATGCCTAAGCTGGATCTTTCTCAGATACCGTTCAAAGGCGGCTCCTCCTACCCCGGCATACTGGCAGAAGCGACGGCCGGTCGTTTTGTCCAACGCGTCGGAGATGCAGGCGGGCTGACCCAATACGGAGTCAACATCGTACGGCTGGAGCCCGCAGGGCTATCCTCGCTGCGCCATTACCACATGGAGCAGGACGAGTTTGCCATCATGCTCAGCGGCAAATGCGTGTTGATCGATGATGATGGCGAGCATGAGATGCTGCCCGGTGACTGCGCTGCTTGGCCTGCAGGTGAGGCCAATGGCCATCACCTTGTGAACAAAACCGACGCGCCCGCAACCTTTCTGGTGGTGGGCACCCGGACCCCGACAGAGACCGGCTATTACAGCGATTTAGATATGATGGTGAAAGATGATGAGAACGGATTCTCTTTCACTCGCAAGGATGGCAGCCCGCTGACGGCTGACCAGATTGGAGATGACAATGACTGATTTCACCCTCAGCAAAGACGCCGATGGCGTCGCCTTCATCACCTGGGACGTTCCCGGCAAATCCATGAACGTCCTGTCGCGCGAGGCCTTCACTCTGGTCGGTGATCTGATCGATCAGGCGCTGGCGGATGATGAGATCAAGGGCATCGTTATCACCAGTGGAAAAGAAGGGTCGTTTGCAGGCGGCATGGACTTGAGCACGCTCGCCACGATCCGACAGGAGGCCGGCGACGAACCCGCGCAGGCACTGTTCGATTTCGTCATGAGTGGCCACAACATCCTGCGTCGGCTGGAACTGGCAGGCATGGACCCCAAGTCCAAAAAAGGCGGCAAGCCGGTCGCCTGTGCCATCAACGGCACCTGCGCAGGGATCGGGACCGAGATCGCATTGGCCTGTCATCACCGTGTGATGACCAGCAATCCGAAATCCAAGATCGGCCTGCCTGAGATTCTGCTGGGTATCTTCCCCGGTGGAGGCGGCACCATGCGCTACAGCCGTATGGTCGGCGCAATGGCGGCGGCACCCGTCTTGCTTGAAGGCAAGATGGTGGACCCGAAGAAGGCCAAAGGCGCGCAATTGATCGACGCGGTGGCGGATGATCCGGTTGCGGCAGCCAAGGAATGGGTACTGAACGCCAAGGAAGCCGATCTGGTAAAGCCGTGGGATGCCAAGGGCTACAAGATGCCCGGCGGCGCTCCCTACCACCCCGCCGGTTTCATGACCTTCGTGGGCGCAAGCGCCATGGTGAACGGCAAGACCCAAGGTGCCTTCCCGGCGGCCAAGGCTCTGCTGAGTTCGATCTATGAAGGCGCATTGGTTGACTTTGACACCGCCTTGAAGATTGAGGCGCGCTGGTTCACCAACGTGCTCATGAACCCGTCTTCGTCAGCGATGATCCGGTCGCTGTTTCTGAACAAGGAGGCGCTGGAGAAAGGCGCAGTGCGACCCAAGGATGTACCCGATCAGCGGGTCAAGAAGATCGGCGTTCTGGGTGCCGGCATGATGGGGGCTGGTATCGCGCTAGTCTCGGCACAGGCCGGGATGGAGGTCGTTCTGATCGACCGCGATCAAGAGGCCGCCGACAAGGGCAAAGCCTATAGCGAAAGCTACATGGATAAAGGGATCAAGCGCGGCAAAGCGACGGCTGAGAAGAAAGAAGCCCTGTTGGCCCGTATCACCGCCACGCCCGATCTGGAGCACCTGAAAGGCTGCGACCTGATCATCGAAGCCGTGTTCGAAGACCCCGGCGTCAAGGCTGAAATGACCAAGAAAGTCGAGGCGATCATCCCCGAGGATTGCATCTTTGCGTCGAACACCTCGACCCTACCGATCACAGATCTGGCCAGGGCCAGCATACGGCCCGAGCAATTCATTGGCATCCACTTCTTCTCACCGGTCGAGAAGATGTTCCTGGTCGAAATCATCAAAGGCAAGGAAACCGGTGATCGTGCTGTCGCCAAGGCGCTGGACTATGTGCGCCAAATCCGCAAGACACCGATCGTGGTCAATGACGCGCGCTTCTTCTACGCCAACCGCTGCATTATTCCGTACATCAACGAAGGTCTGCGGATGATCACCGAAGGCGTCAGCCCTGTTCTGATCGACAATGCGGCTCGTCAGTTGGGCTTCCCCGTAGGACCCATTCAGCTGAACGACGAAACCTCGATTGACCTGGGGGCCAAGATCGCCCGCGCTACTAAGGCAGCTATGGGCAACGCTTACCCGGAAAATCCGGGCGATGATCTGATCTTTTGGATGGAAGAACAAGGTCGTCTGGGTCGCAAGGCCAATGCAGGATTCTTCGACTATGACGACAAGGGCAAACGCGTCGAGTATTGGAAGGGCCTGCAGGACAAATACCCACATGCCGCAAACCAGCCCGACCTGATCGAAGTGCAGGAACGTCTGATGTTCGCGCAGGTTCTGGAAGCCGTCCGTGCGCTGGAAGAAGGTGTTCTGGAAGATATCCGCGAGGGCGACGTGGGTGCGATACTTGGCTGGGGCTTTGCGCCGTGGTCCGGTGGCCCGCTCAGCTGGTTGGACATCATTGGTACGCCCTACGCCGCCGAACGCTGCGATCAACTTACCGAAGCCTATGGTGAGCGCTTTACCTGCCCGCCGCTGCTGCGCGAGATGGCGGAAAAAGGTCAGAGCTTCTATGGCCGCTTCAACCCCGAAGCACAGGCCGCCTGAACAAAGACAGCAGGCGCATGAGCCCATGCGCCTGCTTCATACTCAAACACCTACTATTGCAGCTGCCATTCAGGCCGCAGGAACAGCGCAGGCATATTGGGCCGCCCCGGTCGCCCGGGTCGACGTACGCCCAATGCCGGTCGGATCGGGAAAATTGGCTCTTGCGGAATGGGTGCAGGTAACGCAGCCAACGGGTTGGTTAAAGCCGAAAGGTTCCCTTTGCCGGTCACGGCCTCGATCAGAAGATCGGCGTGTTCAGCATCCGCGACTTCATAGGCCTCAGGGTTTCGACTTGACCCGGTATTCATGCGACCGGACGGGCAATAAGCCTGAAATCCGCCCTCGATAAAAACCAGCTCATCCTCGTCAAAGAATAATGACGTGACATCGAATGACTGCGCAGGCGTGCTGGACTCAATACGCCCCACCCCGCTGAGCGTTCGAGCTGGAATAATCGAAATCCCCTCGATTCCAACGCCAAGCTTGCCTTGATCCAATGCCATACCCTGTTCCGGCATCAGCCAGACTGGGCGCCCATTATAAGCTGCTCGGGATGGCACAAGGATCGGCAGATGCTCGGGCCTGCGTTCGTCTCCCGGCACCACGATCCGGTCGACGCAAACGCGCCTCAGTTCTTTGAACCCATGGTCCCGGGTCCGCACCAGATCGCCTGCAACTAGTCTTTCGACCCGTTTCCAGCCCCCTGTTGTGGACACTTTGGTTCCGTGCAGCAATCCCCCACGACGCGCTGATGCGGCCTGTCCCACAAAGGCCTGTCGGCCTTTAACTTCACGTTTCGAATACCCCGAAACACTCACTAACTCTAACACGTGCCGTCCCCCTGTTGGCACCTTCACACAACTCAGAAGGTCTTAGAGTTGTGCCTCAATTGGACTTAGTTTTGCCACATTTGAGGCCAAATTAGGTCAGTTTCGCCGCAATTTACTGGTTTTGAATAAACAAATCAGTATTCCGAGCGAGCTTTGATAGGCATTTCGAAACGATGCTAAGAGGGATACAAGCCGATTCTATTCCGTTCTTACTGCGCCGCATGCTGTAGTGAGGATAACCGCCGCTCCCGCCACCCAAGCAGCACTCCGGCAGAGGCGATCATGCCAATGCCGATGATTTGCATCTGCCCGACGGACTGCCCAAACGCCACCCAGGCAAAGAGCGGGCCAAATATCATGACCGAGTATTCAAAGACTGCGACATATGATGGCTCACCCAGTTGATAGGCTTTGATCAGCATAAAAACGGCAATTGTTGAGCCCACGGCCTGAACCACAACCCAAGGCAACGCCTCTTGCATCGGCCAAACCCAACCGCGCATCGCGAAGCCATCCGGCCCGACTGGCACGCCAACCGGAAACAGGGCAAGCCAGATCAGTCCGATCGCCCCCGCAAGCCCCAGTGTGACTACCATCGCCGCCAGCAGCGCAACAGTGCTTTCATCGGAACAGTGGGTGCGCGTTACAACAGCGCTGAGTGCGTAAAAGAAGCCACCAGCGACTGGCAGCAGCGTCTTTACATCAAACGATGTCGGGTCCGGTTGCAATACGCACAGAATTCCCGAAAACCCCAATAAAACAGCCACGATCCGCCAGGGACCTATGCGCTGTTTCAACAAAAGGGCCGAAATCAACAGCACGAATATCGGCGATGTGAATAACCCGGCAAGCGCCTGAGCGATGGGCATCAATGCCAGCGCGCTGAAATAGAAGAGCATCGCCAGCGTGATCAACACGCTGCGCACCGCGACGACACCAATCCGCCGGGGCCTCAAGGTGCCCAAACCCAATATCGACAACACCGCGATCAGCGGCAGCATCAGTAAGGCGCGACTTAGGTGAAACTGCCAAAGCCCCACGCTCTCGGCCACGCGGATCACGAAATTGTCGATCACGCCGATAATGGACATGGCCGCAACCATCAGCAACGACGCCATGATTGAATGGGTTTGTTGTTGTGACTGCATCCGCGCCTCTGCCCTTAATCAGCCCGTTCTGGCCGAAACTTACCCGGCACACTCAGCACATTTCACAAACACTGCGCAACAGGTTTGCGCCGCTGGTTTTCGCCATGCTAAGCTTGGCGCAAAATAATATTCGAGCAGCATTACCCGATGACCGCACTCAAACAGTACCAGCGGATCGAAGCCACCGGTCTGTGGCGTCCCTCGCCCGATGAGCAACGGCGCGAAGTAGTCGTATCGATTGGTGAAGCCACTCTGACGATTTCTGACTTCAATGACAGCGCGCTGACCCATTGGTCGCTGGCGGCGCTAGAGCGACAAAACCCCGGAACCTACCCTGCAATATTCAATCCCGACGGCGATCCCGGCGAAACACTGGAGCTTGCAGAATCTGAAACCACAATGATCGAAGCAATTGACCGGCTGCAGCGCGCCATCGACCGTGCCAGACCACATCCCGGACGGCTGCGTTGGCTCAGCGTTGCAGGGGTTGTTCTGGCGGTCTTGGCAGTGCTTTTGTTTTGGCTACCCAGAGCACTGCAGCGCCATGTTGTTTCGGTAGTGCCAGAGGTCAAGCAACAAGAAATCGGCGATGCAATCCTGCAGCGGATCGAAAGGGTGTCAGGCAAGGCTTGCTCTTCGCCTGATGCGCAAGCGTCGCTGGATCAGCTGGCGCGCCGCACCGGTGTCCGCCAAATCGTGATCCTTCCAGCAGGTCTGCCTGACAGCCTGAGCCTGCCGGGTGGAACCGTACTGCTAAACCGGGCACTGGTCGAAGATCACGAAGACCCAGCCGTTGCCGCCGGATACATCATAGCCGCGCGCGCGCGGGCAACTCAGCAGGAACCGCTGGACGATCTGTTGGACCGTACAGGCCCGAGTGCCGCATTTCGGTTGCTGACCACCGGCGAATTGACGCCCGAGATCGTGGACACCTACACTGAGCAGGTTCTATCCGGTCCACAGCCGCAGCTAAGCGATGACGTGCTGCTCGCGGTTTTTGCACAGACCGCACTGCCCTCGACCCCATACGCCTATGCGCTTGATATCACAGGCGAGTCCGTGCTTGGATTGATAGAAGCCGATCCGATGGCGGGTCGTACTTTGGAACAGGTACTGCCCGACCGCGATTGGGTCCGGCTACAGAATATTTGCGGGCAATAGCACCTATTTGGTCCCGAACATCCGGTCGCCAGCGTCACCTAGTCCAGGCATAATGTAACCCTTTGAGTTCAGCTCACGATCCAGCGCGGCCGTGACGATTTTGACATCTGGGTGCGCCTCTTTCATGCGCGCGACGCCCTCGGGGGCAGCCAGCAGGCATAGAAAGCGGATATCTTTCGCCCCCTGCTCTTTCAGCAAATCAATGGCCGCAGCCGAGCTGTTGCCGGTTGCCAGCATCGGATCAACAGCAATGACCAAACGGTCCGTCAAACCCTCGGGAGCTTTGAAATAGTATTGGACCGGCTTCAGCGTCTCTTCATCCCGATAAAGCCCCACGAACCCCACTCGGGCAGAGGGAATAAGCTCCAGCACGCCGTCCAGCATCCCATTTCCGGCCCGCAGGATCGATACCAGCGCCAATTTCTTGCCCGCCAGAATGGGAGCGTCCATTTCTTCCATCGGGGTTTCGATATGGCGGGTGGTCAGCGGCATCTCGCGGGTGACCTCATAAGCCAGCAAAAGCGTGATTTCGCGCAGCAACTGCCGGAACACAGCGGTTGAGGTGCCTTTGTCCCGCATGAGCGTCAATTTGTGCTGCACCAGTGGGTGGTCGACGACGGTCAGGTGATCGCTCATGATGTCTCCAGTCTTTTCTTGACCCGCGCGCGGGTCTCTTCATCGCAAAAGGCCGCGTTCAGGGCTGTTTCATTCAGGGCAGCAAAATCTTCGGCTTGCCAGCCGAACGCTGCATTCAGCATCTCATACTCGCGCCGCATCGTGGTATGAAAAAACGGCGGATCGTCAGTGGATACCGTGACGTTGACGCCTGCATCACGCAATTTCGCGATGGGATGGGCGGCAAAATCAGGAAACAGGCCCAGTACCACGTTTGAACCCGGGCAGACCTCAAGCGTTATGCCCCGGTCAACTAACTCGTACACAAGATCCGGGTCTTCGATGGCGCGAACGCCATGGCCTATGCGCTCGACCCCCAAATCACGGACAGCATCCCGAACACTCTCTGGACCGCCAAATTCACCGGCATGGGTCGTCAATCGCAACCCAGCCTCGCGCGCGCAGTCAAAGGCCCATTTGAAATCGCCCTGCGTTCCGACGGATTCGTTGCCGCCCATACCAAATCCGGTAATCCAGTCACCTGCGGTTTCAGCCGCACAATGGGCGCTGGCCTTGGCTTGCTCGGGTCCAAAATGGCGCACGCAAGTGATGACACCACGCAGGGTGATCCCGAATTTGCGCTCGGCCTCGTCTGCGGCGTCCTGAATCGCAGTCAGGTAATCCTTCCATGCATGCAAATCGCCACCGCCGCAGAAATCCGGGCTAAGGAATGTTTCGGAATACACCACACCATTCGCGGCGCTCTCTTCCAGAATGGCCAGCGTCAGGCGGCGGAAATCTTCAGGTGTTTTCAGCACCTCGCACGCAGCCTCATAAACGCTAAGGAAATGGGCAAAGTCGCGGAAATCATAAGAGCCGTCGGGTTTGAATATCCCGCTCAGGTCCACTCGTTTCTCATGGGCCAGTTGGCGTATGAAGCTAGGCGGAGCGGCGCCTTCATGGTGCAAATGTAATTCGATCTTAGGCAGGTCAGCGACTGTCATATAAAAGTCCTTCCCGGCCCTTGCGCCGGTATGTTCAGATGGTGCGCGATACTGGCGGCGATATCGGCAAAGTTCACGGGACCGATCTCGCCCGTGCCCTGCCCTGCGATCAGCACGGGCACTTGTTCACGGGTGTGGTCAGTGCCGCTCCAGCTGGGGTCGTTGCCGTGGTCTGCGGTCAATAGCATCAGATCACCGGGGCGCAGTTTTTGCGCAATCACTCCGATTTCACGATCGAACCATTCCAGCGCGCGGGCATAGCCGCTGATATCACGCCGATGGCCATACAGACTGTCGAACTCGACAAAGTTTGCAAATGTCAGACTACCCTCTTCCGCCTCATCAACGAGGTCCGAAAGGTGGTGCATCAACTCTGCGTCCGAACCCTTTCGCAGCGTGTCGATCCCCTGCATTGAAAATATATCGCCAATCTTGCCCACCGCATGCACACGGCGACCGGCATCCTGTGCCCAATTCGTCAGAACGGGTTCTGGTGGAACGATGGCAAAATCCTTGCGGTTGGTTGTCCGGGTGAACCCCTTTTCGGGCGTTCCGACAAACGGTCGGGCGATAACGCGGCCCACTTTCATCTCGTGCAAGCGCGGCGCAAGGGTGCGGCACATATCCAGCAGGCGGTCGAGCCCAAAGCTGTCTTCATGCGCAGCAATCTGGAATACGCTATCGGCAGACGTGTAGCAGATCGGCCAGCCGGTACGTATATGCTCGGCCCCCAGTTCCGAGATGATCGTCGTCCCCGAGGCATGGCGATTGCCCAAAATACCGTCGGTCCCTGCGGCCTTGGCAGCGGCTATACTTAGGGTTTCGGGAAAAGCGGGTCGGGTGTCCGGGAAATAGTGCCAATCCCATGGCACTGGCAAACCTGCCAGTTCCCAATGCCCCGAAGGCGTATCCTTGCCGGGTGAGTGTTCACGGGCGCAACCCCAAAGCCCCGTGGGCGCAGCCTCAAGCCCCGGCGTCGGTGCGCCCGAGGCCAGACGGGTCGCCGCCCCCAGCCCCAAGGCATCCAGGTTGGGCAGTTGCAACGGTCCGCTCCGCCCTTCTTCCGCGCGCCCCTCGGCACAAGCTTGTGCTATGTGGGCCAATGTATTCGCGCCTGTATCGGGTTTGGTGCCGTTGTAAAACTGATCGGCATCCGGCGCGCCGCCGATACCAACCGAGTCCATTACCACAAGGAAAGCGCGGCTCATGCGCTGATCCTTTCATGGATTTGAGGCGGCTGTGCTACCGGTTCGTCACTCAGCGCGATGGCATCTAGCACCACCGCGGCAGCCCGTTGCGCTGCATCTTCGCGCCCCGCATGAACAACCGCCAACGGAGCGCCTTTGGTCACCTTATCTCCGACCCTCAGAATGCCCGACAGGCCAACCGCCGGATCAATCTCATCGCTCTCGATCTGGCGCCCACCGCCTAGGGCCACGACTGCGAGGCCCAGCGCCTCGCCATCAATAGACGAGACATATCCGCCATGCGGAGCGTGAACTTCCCGGATCACATTGGCCTCCGGCAAAAACCGATCCCATGTGTCAACGAAATGCACCGGTCCACCCACGGCAGCCATCATGCGTCCGAACCGTTCGGCTGCACGGCCATCGCGGATCACTTGGGTTATTCTGGCGTTCCCTTCTTCTGCCGAAGCGCACATACCGGCATCCGCCATGAGAACGCCCCCCAACTCGGCCGAGATTTCCGCCAAAGGTGATCCCTGCCCGCTGGTCAAAGCTTTCATCACCTCGGCCACTTCCAGCGCATTGCCCAGCGCGGACGCAAGGGGCTGGCTCATGTCGGTGATCACTGCGGATGTACGGCAACCAGCGGCATTAGCCGTTTCGGTCAAGGCCTGCGCCAAATTGCGTGCCTCATCGAGTGTCTTCATGAACGCGCCGCTGCCCACCTTAACGTCCAGAACCAACGCATCCGGGCTAGCCGCCAGCTTCTTGGACAGGATTGATGCCGTAATCAGGTCAAGGCTCTCCACCGTCGCCGTCACATCGCGCACCGCATACAGCCGCTTGTCCGCAGGGGCGATCTGGCCCGTTGCCCCCACGATGGCTGCCCCTGTGTCTTTCAGCACTTGCGTCAGTCGCGCCTGCCCGATCTGAGTGGTCACTCCCGGTATGGCCTCGAGCTTGTCCAGAGTGCCCCCGGTATGGCCCAGACCACGCCCCGAGATCATCGGCACATACGCCCCGCATTCCGCCAAAGCCGGGGCAAGCAGCAGGCTGACGCAATCGCCGACCCCACCGGTCGAATGCTTATCGACCACCGGCCCGTCCAAATCCCACGTCAGCACCTCGCCGCTGTCGCGCATGGCAACAGTCAAATCAGCCCGCCCATTGGCCCCCAGACCGCCCATACAGACAGCCATTGCAAAGGCCCCGGCCTGCGCGTCACTGACGCCACCATCGGCCAGGCCTTGCGCGAACCACATTAGTTCGTCGCCGGTTGGTACTTCCTGACGGCGAAGTTTGGCGATGATCGAGCGCGCATCCATGAAGTCAGACATCCTCCATATGCGACGCGTCGAACGCACCCGGCAATAGATCGGCAATCGTGGTTTTGGTTTCCAGACCATCAACCGTTGCCATCGTAACGACCACATCCCCGTTGCCGAATTCGGCCAGTTTCTGACGGCATCCACCACATGGGGGCACCGGCTGCGGGCTGCTGGCGACCACGTAGACCTCGGTCAGTTCTTTTTCACCAGCGGCGACCATTGCCGCGATTGCCCCGGCCTCGGCGCACGTACCTTCGGGGTAAGCAATATTTTCGACATTGCAGCCAAAATAGATCACACCTGAACTGGACCGGATCGCCGCCCCGACCTTGAAATTCGAATAAGGCGCGTGGGCATTTTCCCGAACGGCCAAAGCTGCATCTTTCAAAGACATGGCGAATCCCAATTTTTGATCATCTGGTCAGAATATCATACCCTACTGGAAAGCGACGGGGGAATTGAAGCCCCCTTGACGCCATTATCCACTTCTTCTTGGCCCTAACCCAACGTCGTGTTGAAGGTCCCCGGCAAAGTCACCTCAAGCAGTTCCACATCCCGCGAGGGGTCTGACAGCCGTGTTCGCATTCCCGGCGGGATGACGAAGGCATCGCCCTGTTCCAACCGATAGGGCTCGCGCCCTTCACCCTCAAGCGTCACCTCGCCGGTCATCACGAAGGTAAAGTGTATGTCGGTGTCGTGGCTGGCCCATTGAGGGTTACCCTCGCCCCGGCGCACGACCTGAACGCCCGCCACGCCTTTGGTATTCTCGGCAATCGTCGTGTCACGACAGATGTAACCGGGCAAACGGAATGGCACCCAGTCGGAATCTTTCGCCTGATTGTAAACGAACCGCTGCCCATCCCATTCCCGATCCGGGCGGAAATGCGGGGTGGGTAGTTCCATCTCATGATCAATCTCCGTGACATGCTCGGCTGGGACACCAATCTCGATCACCTGAACGTTGTCTGACGCTTCCAGCACGCGGTGGCGGATTTCAGGCGGCTGAATAAAGCAATCGCCTGCCGTCAGGCGCATCTTGTCGCCCTGATCTTCGTAGACCACATCGACCCAACCGTGGATGCAGAAGATCAGCTGAAATCCGACTTTGTGGAAATGCACCATGTCGGGCACAGGACCACCATCTGGGATACGTATATGGCTGGCGATAATCGATCCGCCAAGCCGGTCCGGCACGAGATCGCGATAGTGCATCCCTGCCCGTCCAATGATCCACGGCGCCTGATCCTTGAGCCTACGAACAACAAAAGAGTGGACGGTATCCGGCATGACCAGCGGCGGGTTCAACTCGTCAATCTCGATCCGGGTGCCGTTTGGGGCTACAAGACTTCGTTGACCGTCTGCAAAACCATCTGGATCGTTTGTCAGAATGCGCAACGTTCCCGCCGCTTCAGCTGCATCTTTCTCGATCCGCAAGCGCAGACCGTGACCAGAGAACACGGCAACCCGAGGGTCATCTGCCGGATAGATCATATCCATCCGCATCCCCAGTACCTTGGTATAAAACGGGATATCGTTGCGCAGTTCCTGCGTCGGCAGTCGGATTTCAGCGCGCGTGAGGGAGTCGCCGGTATTGCTGGTCATTCTGTTTCTCTTCGGATTTTGGTTTTGGCCATCCGATCAGAACAGCAGCCAAAATGCCAATCGAAAAGTACATCTCCAGCGTTTCTTCCATCACGAACAAACGTGTAACCATCGCAACCGAAAGGTATTCGTCGAACAATCCGCTGATTTCCTCAAGAAGCTGAGCCAGCACCGCAACACTTCCGGCCAGGAAAAAAATCATCAGAAAAGGCGCGCGGATTTTAAGTGCCTTAATTCCGTTCGGTATCCCATGCCAGAGCAAACCACCAATGACGATCGCAGCCAAAACGATCCTTACTGCAGTCACATCAAGCAATAAATCAACCCAGTTTAGCACCACGAAAGGCGCGCTGCCTTCTGTGTACACCTCCGCCTCCAATTCGCGCTCGGCCAACAGCAGGCAGACCACCGCGATGTAAAGCCGCAAGACGCCTCGGAAGCGTACCAACGCGACCAAACCGGCAGCCAGTAACGCAGTGGCCGATATCGTCTCAATCAACCCGCCTTCTTGGATGAAAGTTGCTGCCGGTTGGTGCCAAGTCACAACGACGCAAAGAAATGAAACCGCCGAAACAAGCACAACAAAGAAGACATTCCGATTGGCACCAATCCTGATTGAAGGGTTGGCAAATTGCGCACTAGCACAAGCTTTGTCTTCATGACGCATGATAAGGTCCGCCGCTTCTGGTGTCCGTCAGGTTCCCCGGAATTGGCTGTACATAAAAACGATGCAGCAACTCTCAACCAACGTTTCGTTAACGTATCCGTGAGGCCTGTCTCTGACTGCGGTCCGAGGCGACATAGCCAAGCGCTGAGAAATAGTTTAACCATCAAACGAATATTGGAACGGAGTTGTATTACCGATGTCTGACACACCGAACCTGAGACAGGCCGCGCTTGACTATCATGCGCATCCAAAACCCGGAAAGCTTGAGATCAAGGCAACCAAACCAATGGCAAATGGTCGGGACCTTGCGCGGGCATATTCGCCAGGCGTCGCCGAAGCCAGTCTTGAGATAAAGGACAACGCCGCCAATGCTGAGAAATACACGGCCCGCGGCAATCTTGTTGCAGTTGTGTCAAACGGCACCGCAGTTCTGGGCCTTGGGAATATAGGCGCATTGGCCTCGAAACCGGTGATGGAAGGCAAGGCCGTCCTGTTCAAAAAGTTCGCAGGCATCGATTGCTTTGATATCGAGGTGGATCAGCCTGACCCAGAAAAGCTGGCAGATATCGTCTGTGCTCTGGAGCCCACATTTGGCGCGATCAACCTTGAAGATATCAAGGCACCGGATTGTTTTATTGTCGAAAAACTGTGCCGGGAACGGATGAACATCCCGGTGTTTCATGACGATCAGCACGGCACGGCAATCGTTGTTGGTGCCGCAGCTAAAAACGCCCTGTATGTGGCAGGAAAGAGCTTCGAGGATATCAAAGTAGTTTCGACCGGCGGCGGTGCTGCCGGGATCGCCTGCCTCAGCATGTTGGTTAAGCTCGGCGTTAAACGTGAGAATATCTGGCTGTGCGACATTCACGGGCTGGTCTATGAAGGCCGCGCCGAGGATATGAACCCCCACAAAGACCAGTTTGCACAGAAAACCGATCTGCGCACTCTGGATGATGTGATCGGAGGTGCCGATCTGTTTCTGGGTTTGAGCGGACCAAATGTGCTCAAGCCTGAGATGGTCGAGAAGATGGCCAAGACCCCGATCATCTTTGCGCTGGCCAACCCCACTCCGGAAATCCTGCCACAGGCGGCGCGCGAAGTTGCCCCTGACGCGATCATTGCGACCGGTCGCAGCGACTTTCCGAACCAAGTGAACAACGTGTTGTGCTTCCCGTTTATCTTCCGAGGTGCCCTGGACGTGGGCGCGACTGAAATCAACGACGAGATGCAGATCGCCTGCGTCGACGGCATCGCCGACATGGCCCGCGCGACGACCAGCGCCGAAGCCGCGGCGGCCTATAAGGGTGAGCAGCTGACTTTTGGTCCAGATTACCTGATCCCAAAACCCTTTGACCCGCGCCTAGTGGGGGTCGTTTCGTCATCGGTTGCACAGGCTGCTATGAAGAGCGGGGTCGCAAAACGACCCATTGATGACCTCGAGGCCTACAAAGAGCGCCTGAACCAGACCGTGTTCAAATCTGCACTGTTGATGCGGCCAGTGTTCGAAGCCGCAGCCGTCGCATCGCGTAGAATTGTCTTCGCAGAAGGGGAGGACGAGCGTGTTTTAAGGGCTGCGCAAGCGATATTGGAAGAAACCACGGAAACCCCGATCCTGATCGGGCGACCGGACGTGATCAGCGCACGTTGCGAAAGGCTAGGCCTGACAGTACGACCGGGGCAGGATTTTCAAATCGTGAACCCTCAGGACGATCCCCGTTACTACGATTATTGGAATTCGTACCATCAAATAATGCAGCGTCGGGGGGTCACTCCGGATCTGGCCAAAGCCATCATGCGCACCAACAACACCGCCATTGCAGCAATCATGGTGCATCGCGGTGAGGCAGACAGCATGATCTGTGGCACTTTTGGTGAGTATCGCTGGCATCTTAACTATGTCGAACAGGTTCTGGATGATGGCGATTTGCGCCCGCATGGCGCGCTTTCGCTGATGATTCTGGAAGATGGCCCTCTGTTCATTGCAGACACGCATGTAAGACAATTGCCGACACCAGAAGAACTTGCCGAATCCACCATTGGAGCTGCTCGTCACGTGCGGCGGTTCGGGTTGGAACCCAAGATCGCATTTTGTTCGCAATCGCAATTCGGCAATCAGGCCGAGGGATCAGGCAAGCGGCTGCGGGCTGCGCTTGAAATTCTCGATTCCGAGCCACGCGACTTCAGCTATGAAGGCGAGATGAACCTTGATCTGGCTTTGGATCCTGAATTGCGTGCACGTATCTTCCCGAACTCGCGTTTGGAAGGTTCTGCAAATGTCCTGATCTTCGCCCATGCGGATGCGGCAAGCGGTGTGCGCAATATCCTGAAGATGAAAGCGGACGGGCTTGAGGTAGGTCCAATCCTCATGGGAATGGGAAACAAGGCGCATATCGTAACGCCCTCGATTACGGCCAGGGGACTGCTGAACATGGCGGCCATCGCAGGTACGCCAGTCGCGCACTACGGATAAGCCCAGCGCCAATATCATTACGTATACATGACCGGGCACCAGATTAGGTGCCCGGTTTGATTCTTTTAGCGCCAGCACATTTGCAGCAATAAATTTGCAGATTTGCAAATCCTTACATATGACGCTCAGAAGTCTGCTCAGATCAGAGGATTTGCAAAAATTTGCAAGCCAAACTGCAAGGTTCTGCAAAGATTTTGCGATAAACTGACGCGCCGTTATGCGCATCGCTTGCTCGAAACATCCACGATGCCTAACACATAGCACAAGGAATTTGGGAGGAGGCCATTATGGCATATCAGGACGTCTACGAGAGCTGGAAGAACGACCCCGAAGCATTCTGGATGGATGCAGCCAAGGGGATCGATTGGGTTCAAGCGCCCAGAAAAGCTCTGTTTGACGACAATGCGCCTCTTTACGAATGGTTCAGTGATGCCAAGGTAAATACGTGCTGGAACGCGGTTGATCGCCATGTGGAAAATGGTCGTGGTGAGCAAACCGCGATCATCTATGACAGCCCCATTACTCATACCAAACGCGAAATCTCATACGTCGAGTTGCGCAATCGGGTTGCTAATCTGGCTGGCGCGCTCCGTGCAAAAGGTATTGAGAAAGGTGACCGCGTCATCATCTACATGCCTATGATCCCCGAAGCGCTGGAGGCAATGCTGGCTTGCGCCCGGCTAGGAGCAGTGCATTCAGTGGTATTCGGCGGCTTTGCCAGCAACGAACTGGCCGTACGTATCGACGATGCGAAACCCAAGGCGATCATCGCTGCCTCATGCGGGATGGAGCCGGGACGCGTTGTGCACTACAAACCTCTGCTGGATGGCGCGATCGATCTGGCCACCCACAAACCCAAGTTTTGCGTAATATTCCAGCGCGAGCAGGAAGTCGCACAACTAATCGAGGGTCGCGACGTCAACTGGCACGGATTCCAATACGGTACGGAGCCCGCAGAATGTGTACCAGTCAGCGGCAATGATCCAGCCTATATCCTCTATACATCCGGCACCACTGGTGCGCCCAAAGGCGTCGTGCGCCCGACTGCCGGCCATCTGGTCGCGCTGAACTGGACGATGAAAAACATCTACAATGTCGATCCGGGAGATGTGTTCTGGGCGGCTTCGGATGTCGGCTGGGTCGTTGGCCATTCCTATATCTGTTATGCCCCGCTGATCCACGGCAACACGACGATTGTTTTTGAGGGCAAGCCCGTCGGAACACCTGACGCCGGAACTTTCTGGCGCGTGATATCCGAACACAAGGTCAAAAGCTTCTTCACTGCCCCAACTGCCATTCGTGCCGTAAAACGCGAAGACCCAAATGCAGAATTGATGGCGAATTACGATCTATCCTGCCTTAAGGCTCTGTATCTTGCAGGAGAGAGGGCTGATCCAGATACGATCATCTGGGCGCAGGATGCGCTGAAAGTTCCGGTCATCGACCATTGGTGGCAAACCGAAACTGGCTGGACCATCGCTGGCAACCCGCTCGGAATCGAAGAGCTTCCGGTCAAGCTGGGATCACCTGCCAAGCCTATGCCGGGCTATGACGTTCAGATTCTGGACGAAGGCGGCCATCCTATGAAACCGGGCGAGTTGGGCGCGATCGCAGTCAAACTTCCGCTTCCGCCAGGCACATTGCCAAACCTATGGAATGCTGAGGCGCGCTTCAGAAAATCCTACCTTGAGCATTTTCCCGGCTATTACGAAACCGGTGATGCGGGCATGATCGACGAAGATGGGTATCTCTATATCATGGCCCGTACCGATGACGTGATCAACGTCGCCGGGCACCGACTTTCGACGGGCGGGATGGAAGAGGTGTTGGCCGCCCACCCCGATGTGGCAGAATGCGCCGTGATTGGGGTTTCTGATCAACTGAAAGGCCAGATGCCCGTAGGTTTCCTGTGCCTGAATGCCGGATCCGACCGGAATCACGCGGAGGTGGTAACCGATGTGGTCCAGATGGTTCGTGACAAAATCGGCCCAGTCGCTGCGTTCAAGAAAGCAGTGGTGGTGGATCGTCTGCCCAAGACACGCTCGGGCAAGATCCTGCGTGGTACGATGGTGTCGATCGCGGATGGGAAGGCGTATAAAATGCCTGCCACAATCGATGACCCAGCAATTCTGGACGAGATCACGGTGGCCCTGCAAACTATCGGCTACGCGCAGTAATTTCACGGTACGATCAAGCGGAGCGCCTTACGGCGCAATCGATTTGCGCTGTCGCGCGTGTGCGAGGCTCTGCCTCGCGCTCCGAGATGTTTTTGGCCAGATGAAGGTTGGATCCGTTTTGCGATTGCGGGGCTTGTCATTGGGTCCTCCTCACCTCAGTTTGAGGTGAGGAGGACGAGCATGACACAGGGCGATATCTGGCGTTTTGATGCAACAGAATTGGCTGCGCTGACCCAAGCTGGCGAGTTGAGCGCAGTAGAGGTGATCAGTGATGCATTGGAGCGGATGCATCAGGTAAATCCCTCGCTGAATGCTGTCGTGGACGATCTGGGCACAGAAGCGTTAGAGCGTGCATCTGCGCTTGATAAGGCGCGCCGCAATAGTGCCTCGGTTGGGCCGCTGCACGGGGTCCCCGTGACCATAAAAGTGAATGTCGACCAGAAGAACCATGCCACTACAAATGGTGTGGTTGCCTTGAAGGATGTCATTGCCCCTGATGACGCCCCGGTGGTTTTAAACTTGCACAATGCGGGGGCCATTGTCATCGGGCGGACCAACACGCCCGAATTCTCGTTCCGCGCTGACACGGATAATCCACTTCATGGGCGCACGCACAATCCTTGGGGCCGCCATATCTCGCCCGGTGGGTCGTCTGGGGGCGCGGGGGCTGCGGTCATGGCGGGCATCGGCGCACTGGCTCATGGCAACGATATCGGAGGTAGCTTGCGGTTCCCTGCTGCAGCCAATGGTGCGGTTACAGTGAAACCGGGGCTGGGCCGCGTACCGGCCTGGAACCCCAGCCAGAAGGTGGAACGCGGGATGCTGGCACAATCGATGTCGGTACAGGGCTTGATCACAAGAAGCGCAAAGGACCTGCACCTTTCGATGCCCAGCCTGATCGCCCCGGACGCCCGCGACCCCTTCCATGTGCCAATGCCTTGGCGCGGCGCGGGGCCGGACGTCCCAATCAAAGTTGCGTTCACCAAAAATACGTTCGAATACGCTTTGCATCCCGAAGTGGACAAAGCGCTAAGTACTGCTCGGGAGGCGCTGGTAGATGCCGGATATATAGTTGAAGACATTGATCCGCCGGATGTGTTCGAATGCGGGCGCATCGGCTATCGCGCGCTGATGGGTGAAGTGCTGACGTTGATGAAAAACGATATCGAGGCAGCCGGGTCTCAAACCATTCGTGATATTTTCGAGGTTTATTTTCAGGAGTTTCCTCCGATCGTAGGCGACGAACTGATTCAGGCGTTGGCGCAACGCAGCCATTATGCGCGCCAATGGTCGCTATTCATGCAGGAATATCCTTTGGTCCTGTCTCCATTCCTGCCGCAACCGTTCTTCAGACCCGATCGTGATACCGAAGGCGCCGAAGGCGTTCATGAGGTGTTAGGATGCGCAGTCTATTCTTATGCGATGAATTTCCTCGGGCTGCCCGCCGCCAGCGTTCCCGCACGCTTGGCCGAATTGCCGAATGGGCCGCAACCGATCAATGTTCAGATTGCTGCTCGACGCTGGCGTGAGGATATGGCGGTGGATGCAGCGGTCGCGATCGAAGCGCGTGTGGGGCAGATGGCTCCGATTCTGTGGGATCGAATGAGCACGCAAACCTGAGACATCTTCACTCAGGCCTCACAAATGAAATAGACCCCGGGATTTTGTCCCGGGGTCCGCATACTAAAATATGCCCGGATTAAGATGACGAGCGTAGCACCACCCACCCTCGCCAGCGCGAAAACTGCGCAACCATTCGAAAACACCTTTAGATGGCCACTCACTTCCACCTCGGCGTGTTCTCCGGGCAACTTGAAGTTAACAAACCCTTATCGCGTTGCATGTGAACTGGTTCACACAAGCGGTGGAAAAATGATCAACACGCTGAGATTTAAGTAAATTGTTCGGAGATCAATCGTTCTTCCAGGCCGTGGCCAGGGTCAAATAGAATACGATGCTGGATCGCAATCTCAGACCTGATCTCGACCCAATCGATATCCGGAAACGATATGGAATCGGCCGCAACGATAACCGGGCGTTTGTCAGCCTCGATCACATCGAATCTGACTTTCGCAACTTTCGGCAGCAAGGCGCCACGCCACCGCCGGGGGCGAAACGCGGCGATTGGCGTCAATGCCAGAACGTCCGCGCCAATGGGTACAATGGGTCCGTGAGCGGAATAGTTATATGCGGTTGAACCCGCCGGCGTGGCAAGCAATGCACCATCACACACGAGTTCGGCCATACGTACCCGCCCATCCACGCTGATCCGCAGCCGCGCTGCCTGCGGCCCTGCGCGAAGCAGCGAAATCTCGTTGATTGCAAGTGCTTGGTGCTTTTGGCCCGCCTGGTCCATTGCAGTCATCGCCAGTGGATTGATGACTTCTTCCTCTGCTTCTGCTAGCCGGGCCATCAGATCAACTTCGGCATATTCGTTCATCAGAAACCCGATGGTACCGCGATTCATTCCGTAAACCGGCTTGTCCAAGTGCTGGACGCCCTGCAACGTCTGAAGCATGAAGCCATCACCACCCAGCGCCACCACAACATCTGCGTCTCTCGGCGCTGCATTTCCGTAGCGCGCCACAAGCGCATCCCGGGCGGTCTGCGCAACCTTGGCATCGCTGGCCAGAAAGGCGATTCTCTTTGTCATGTTTTATAGTTTCCAGTGCTGCACATTTGGTTCCGAAACAAACATACCTTTCCGCAATAGGCCAGAGTTGACGCCATAGAGGGCCATTTCGTCGCTTTACAACCTTTCTGACACACGTCGTTTCCGATAGGAAATCCGCCAGATACACCCCAGCCATGCGGAGCGCACATGAACGCCAATCTTCGTGACAACGGATTTTTCACCCAGTCCCTCGCGGATCGTGACCCCGAGCTGTTCGGCTCGATCACATCTGAATTGGGCCGCCAGCGCGACGAGATCGAACTGATCGCCTCGGAGAACATCGTCTCTGCCGCCGTGATGGAGGCGCAGGGCTCGGTCATGACCAACAAATATGCCGAAGGTTATCCGGGCCGCCGGTACTATGGCGGTTGTCAGTTCGTCGACATTGCCGAGAACCTGGCTATCGACCGTGCCAAGCAGTTGTTTGGGTGTGAGTTTGCCAACGTCCAACCGAATTCGGGATCGCAGGCGAACCAAGGTGTATTTCAGGCGCTGATCAAGCCCGGTGACACCATTCTGGGAATGTCGCTGGATGCAGGTGGTCACCTGACCCATGGTGCGGCACCGAACCAGTCAGGCAAGTGGTTCAACGCGGTACATTATGGCGTGCGCAAGCAGGACAACCTGATCGACTATGATCAGATCGAAGCGCTGGCAAAGGAACATAACCCCAAGCTGATCATCGCCGGAGGCTCGGCCATCCCGCGCGTCATCGATTTTGCCCGCATGCGTGAAATCGCCGATATGGTCGGCGCCTATCTGCATGTGGATATGGCCCATATCGCCGGTCTGGTTGCCGCAGGCGCGCACCCTTCGCCCTTCCCGCATGCGCATGTGGCCACCACCACCACGCATAAAACCCTGCGCGGCCCGCGCGGCGGCATGATCCTGACCAATGATGAAGCGATTGCCAAAAAGGTAAACTCGGCGATCTTCCCGGGCATTCAGGGTGGTCCGCTGATGCATGTGATTGCTGGCAAGGCCGTTGCCTTTGGCGAGGCACTGCGTCCTGAGTTCAAGGACTATATCAAGCAGGTCGTTGTGAATGCGCAGGCCCTTTCAGATCAGCTGATCAAGGGTGGCCTGGACACTGTGACCCACGGCACCGATACCCATGTGGTTCTTGTCGACCTGCGCCCCAAAGGCGTTAAAGGCAACGCAACCGAGAAAGCTTTGGGCCGGGCACATATCACCTGCAACAAGAACGGTGTGCCGTTCGACCCCGAAAAGCCGACGATCACCAGCGGTATCCGTCTGGGCTCGCCTGCCGGAACCACCCGCGGTTTTGGTGAGGCCGAGTTCCGCCAAATCGCAGACTGGATCATCGAAGTGGTCGACGGTCTGGCCGCAAATGGCGAAGACGGAAACGGTGCGGTCGAAGCCAAAGTCAAAGCCGAAGTCGCCGAACTTTGCGCGCGCTACCCGCTTTATCCGAATCTCTGATCCAATACGGATCTTAGAACAGAAAACGGCGCCCTGATCGGCGCCGTTTTTCTTTGAGGCGTGCAGCGGTCAGATATACCCGCGCCATCGTAGTACGAACACAGCCAACGCCGCCAACACGATCAGGCCCAACGCAAGCGAACCAAGAAAGTTCAGGAACCATCCCCAACGTCGATCTGCCAGATTGATCGCGTTTAGGTGGCCTTGCACCTCGTCCGACGCTTTTTCGAGCCGGGGCATATCCAAAACCATCCGCAGTTTGGGATGCTCGGCCATCTGCTCGGCCTCTGCCAGAACCAAGGCCTGTTTATAGACCTTGCGCGGCAAACGCCGCTTTGCGCGCCGGACCGAGGCAATCAGGGTCTTGTCTTTCACGCCAAGCTTTTTACGCAGCAACCGAATGGTCTCTGCGATCCGGGTCTGGATATCGATTTCCTGCGTCATTGGCGCCTCCTGACGGGACAATGTAGCCGCGCGTCACACCGGCGACAATGGGGCTGGTTGTTCCGCGCGGTGACGCGTATCACAGGAGCATGCTGAATACGATCATCCATGGCGACCCGACCGATCATCCGCCCCTGCTGATAGCGCATGGCCTCTATGGTTCGGCGCGCAACTGGGGAGTCATTGCGCGGCGACTGTCGGACGAAAGACAGGTGATCGCGGTCGATATGCGCAATCACGCCTACAGCTTTTGGGATGCTCAGCATGGCTACCCGGATTTGGCGCATGATCTGGCAAAGGTCATCGACAGCGTTGGCGGCATCGCCGATATCGTCGGGCATTCCATGGGTGGAAAAGCTTCGATGGTGCTGGCGCTGGAATATGGCGATCTGGTGCGCAAGCTGGTCGTCGCAGACATCGCACCAGTGGCATACAGCCACAGCCAGATTCAATTCATCGAGGCAATGCGGGCGGTCGATATGTCCCGCGTTCAGCGTCGTTCAGATGCCGAAGCACAGCTGGCCGATCTGGGCGTCGAAAAGGCGCTGCAGAGCTTTTTTACGCAGTCTTTGGATGTTGAGGGAGGCCGCTGGCGGCTGAACCTAGATGTACTGGCCAGCGAAATGCCAAAGATCATGGGCTTCCCCGAGATTTCGACCCATTGGGACGGCCCTGCTCTGTTCCTGTCCGGCGCAGCATCAGATTATGTGCAGCCCGAACACCGAGAGCAGATTCGCACCCTGTTTCCTGCAGCTCGCTTCGCCAAAATTCCCGGTGCGGGGCACTGGCTGCACGCCGAGAAACCCCGCGAATTCGAAGCTGCAGTCAGGACCTTCTTTAACGCTTAATCAAGCGCCTTGATACAGGCGTTTTGCCACCAGCCACGACACCGGCGCGGCAACAACCGCCCCTGCTGCTGCGGCGGAAACGATGGCCATCCAGGTCACCATTCCAACCGCTAGGACCGCAATCACGGCAGAACCCGCGATGGCTGTGGCGATCAAAGAATAAAGCGTGGCTGCTAGGCGTATCATGGCCAGTATCCTGTGTTTAAGCTTCTGGCCTTTACATTACAGCAACGGAATATGTGTGACTTTGATTTGGGTCAGATATGTAGCTACATCCCGCGATCCATTGGCCCGGTCGCCTCGCCGCCGCCATTCACCCAATCCGCAAACCCGCCCAGATTGTAGACGTGTAAATACCCCATATCCTTAAGCAGTTTCCCAGCCAGCGCCGCCCTGCCACCCGATGCACAATGCAGGATGATCACCCGGTCCTTGCGCAGTTCCGCGTCATGGGAAGGCAGCTCGGGATCGGCCCGAAACTCCAACATCCCGCGCGGGATATGAAGCGAGCCGACCGCGCGCCCTGTCCTTTCAAGTTCAGGCGCATCGCGAATATCCAACAACAGGGCACCCTGCCCGATCAGTTCTTTGGCCCGGCTGGCATCGATACGCTCAACCACCGCGTTTGCAGCTTGCATCATGTCTTTGACCGTCAATGGCATTTGCGCCCCTCCAGGAAATGAATCCGTGAAAGGCTAACATGCAGAAAATTGAAGGTGTAGAGACTCAGGCGCTTAATGTTCGCGGAAAGCACGCGACATACTGTCAACCACCGGCTTGGCGATATAGGCCGCAAAGGTGCGTTCCTCGGTCTGGATCATGATCTCGGCGGGCATTCCGGGTGTCGGCACGAAGCCCCGCACGCGACCCATCTCTTCCGTGGTCAGAGAAATGCGCGCCAGATAGACCTCTTGCGGCATACCGGCAGAATCCTCGACAAGCGAGTCAGCCGAGACGTAATAGACCTCGCCCTCAAGCACTGGGGTTGTCCGTTGATTGAGCGCGACTAGGCGCACCGTCGCAATCTGCCCGGTGACCACGCTGTCGATCTCGGTACGCGGGATCTGCGCTTCGATGATCAATGGCGCATCGGCGGGCAGAATCTCAGCAATCTGTTCGCCAGTTTCGATCACCCCGCCCGGCGTGTGGTGATGAAGTCGCACCACTGTGCCTGTCACCGGTGCACGCACAACGGCACGGGCCAGAACGCTACGGGCCTGACGGGCTTTTTCACGCACACTTTCAAGATCGGCTTCAATAACGCCCAACTCGTCCAGCGCAGCCTCGCGGTAGGCTGAGCGGGTGCGCAGAATCTGCTCTTCATACTTCAGCAGCATCTGGTTTACCTCAGCCGTTTCTGCGCGCAAACGCGCCAGTTGACCTTCGGCTTCGGCCTGCACCCGGCGGATCGTATTCAGATCACCTTTGCGCACTAATCCTTTTTCAAACAACGAATATTTGGTCTCGTATTCTTCCTCGAGAATCTCTGATCGCCTTTCCATGCTGACCAATTGTGCTTCAAATCCTGACGCACGAATTTTCAACGCCTCCATGTTGCGCTGCAGCAAAGCAATATCGTTCAGCAGCGTCTTTCGCGATACATCAAAGCTGAGTTTCTGATTGTCGAGGATCGTCATGACCTCGACGTCGTCCGATGCTTCGATCAATCCGGGCGAAAACACGAGGGTTTCCTGTTCGCTATGCTCAGCCAGCAACCGTTCGGTCATGGCCTGAAGGCGAAGTTTGCGAATGAACAATTCGCGTTCACTCGCCTCGGCCGAGGTCTGATCCAAAGTCATCATGATCTGTCCGGCTTGAACAGATTCACCTTCCGAGACCAGTATGTTCTCGATGATACCGCCTTCCAAATGCTGCACGATCTTGTTGCGACCGGTCGCGACAAAGCTGCCTTGCGCGATGACTGCAGCGGCCAGAGGTGCACGGAAGGACCAGACGCCAAAGCCGCCAAAACAGACAATAAGCATGATAAAGCCAATCACGATGAATTTGGTGATCGAGCGCGGAACCTCAGAGTACCAAAGACCGCCTTCATCGGTGCGTGCCACGTCGTTCATCGCTTAATCCCCCTTGCCCTGTATTTCGGGCGGTTGCTGGCGCGGCCCGTTGAGCTGTTCCAGCACCTGTTCGCGCTGCCCGAACAGCGCCACGCGCCCATCGGTCAGCAGCATGATCTTGTCGACAACATTCAACAGAGTCGGCTTTTGCGTAATCACCACAACGGTGATCTTGCTTTCCTTTGCTTGCTCAATCGCACGCGCAAGCGCCTTGTCACCCGCCACGTCGAGGTTCGAGTTCGGCTCATCCAGAACAACCAAACGCGGGTTGCCGAAGAAGGCACGCGCCAAAGCAATACGCTGCTTCTGGCCACCTGAGAGAGGTGAGCCGTCGGCGGCCACAACAGTCTCATACCCCTGCGGCAGCGTTGCGATCATGTTGTGCACGTCGGCCAAAACGGCGGCATCGTGAATCTGCTCATCCGTGGCATCGGCACGCATCCGGCCAATATTGTCTTTGATGCTGCCGGGGAACAGCTGTACGTCTTGCGGCAGATAGCCAATATTTTCGCCAAACTGGCGGGGATCCCAGTTGCGGATATCCATCAGGTCCAGCCGCACACTGCCCGAGGTCGGCAGGATCGAACCCACCAGCGTTTTGCCAAGCGTCGTTTTCCCCGCGCCTGAATTCCCGATGATCGCCAGAGTTTCACCCGGGTTCAGCGCAAAGGTGATTCCGTTCAGAACCACCCGCTTGGTGCCGCCTGGGACATATAGCAGGCGTTCGACATCCAACCGCCCCTCAGGCCGTGGTAGGCGCAGTTTTTCATATTGCAGGGCCGAGTTCGACAGCAGAGCCTTGATCCGCCCAAAAGCGCCGCGCGTCAGCAGGAAGGTATTCCAACCCTCAATCGAGCCTTCGATCGGCGCGAAAGCCCGCCCCGCGATGATCGAGGCGGCGATGACCATACCGCCGGTAATTTCACCTTGAAGGGCCAGAAAGGCGCCCCAGCCCAGAATGCCGATCTGCGTCAAAAGACGGACGGCACGCGAAATGGCCGCGAAGATCACGTTGCGATCCTGCGCCTTGACCTGCCATGTCAGCGATTGTGCGGTGTCACGCCCCCAGATGCGCACTGCCTCGGGGATCATCGCCAAAGCGTTGATGATCTGACTGTTGCGCGACATTGAATCCAGATGCTGGTTCGCCAGGGATTGCGCCTGGTTGGCCTTGGCGAAGGGCTTGGCAGTCATTTTCTGGTTGATCAGCGCGATAATCATCAGGATCACAGCGGTCGTCACCACAATCATCCCAAGTTGCGGATGCACCAGAAAGATCATCAGGATGAACAGCGGTGCAAATGGTACATCCAGAAATGAGATCAGAGTGCCCGAGACCAGAAAGCCCCGCACCTGTTGCAGATCCCCAAGTGTCTGATATTCGCGTCCGTTGCCGTGCAGCGAGGCATGGGCCGCAGCGCTAAGAACCGGGGCCCCAAGACGGGCGGCGACCTCGACCGCTGTACGCATCAGCATGAACCGACGAACGGCATCAAATGCGGCTTGAAAAATGACTGCTCCGGCAACGATTGCCGTCAGCATGATCAACGTATCCAGCGAGCGACTAGTCAGAACCCGGTCACTGATCTGAAACAGGTAGATCGGGATCGCTAGGATCAGGACGTTGGTCGCGCAGGTCAGTACCAGCACAAAAGCCAGATTGCGCCAGATGGCGCGCAGTGAGGTACGCAGCGTCTTCTGGAAATCCTCAGGCGGCGTGCGTTTGTGGAATGTTTGGGGTGGCCCCTTGCCATCGCCACCACCCGTCCCCGGGCGCAGCAAGGGTTGGTTGGCCTTGGCCTCGATCGTGGTGCCCATGCGGTCTTTACCATCCGACGGCGCAGAGGGGGTCATGCGTGCAGTCGATTGGTCGGCGGTTTCACAATCGGGGGCTTCGGTATCGGCCACCCCAGTGTCGCCACCCGCAGGATCCTTATCTTGCGCGGGCCGCGACGACGCGCGCCGAAGGGGAGAACCAGCGCGCGGTTGTGATGTTTGATCCAACTGCTCTGCCTGGGTCTGCCCCGGATCATCCGGTTGTGTCGTCGCCTGAGGCGCTTCTAATTGCCGCGATCGTTTCGCGGGCCCGGCAACCGGGGTGTCACTTGCTTCCGGGGTCTCTGGTTTGGTTTCGGGTTCCGCCAGTTGCATATCACTTGTCAAACGCAGGCGGGACGCTGTTTTTGCAAGTTTACTTTCATTTGGTTTTGCTACCCGATTTCGGGGTTCCAGGGTCAATGGGCCTCCGCCTCCGTGCCGGTCCAATGGACTTGCAAAACGGGTGCGGCGCGACGAAAAAACGATCGACATAAACTAACCTTCCGGTCACTCGTAAATCAGGAAATATTAGGCCAGCATGGTCTGCAGGCCATCAGAGGAATTCGCCATTTCGCTTGGCGTGAGATCGTTACCGTTAGGTCCAATGCCATTGTCGTGACCTGGCATACCCGCCTCTTCCATAATGGCGGCGATTGCCTCGTTGGTCATCTCGGCGATGTCCTCATTCGTGGGCATGTCAAGCAGGCTTGCCTGATGCAATAGCAGGTCAGAAAATGCCCCATCCTGAGCCATAACAACCGAATCCACGCCGGCCTTGGTTACATTGGCGGCGTTCAGCATCGCATTGCTGCCTGCCAGAACCTCGGTCTCGTCCGCGTGGGGACCATTCAGATATACGTCATCCTGATCGGCAAGCATCGTCGATTGCTCGGCTACGTTGACCTGAACCAGCGATCCATCGATCTTGAGGACCCGCATCTGCTCCATGCCAGCAAACATCGGATCGTTCATTAGCGCCTCTTCCAGCGCTGCCATGTCGTCCTCGCCCATGGTCATGGCGTCGGCCATGGAGTCGTGCATCGCCTGATACGTATCTTCGCCTTCTTTCTTGAGAGAAACCTCGTTCATAACCAGGTTTTCGTCCGATCCATCGATGGGTCCGGGCAATCCGCCCATCACCACATCGTCATCCAATAATACGTGCGTCTGGACAAACGCATCGACCGATATCATGTCGCCTTCGATCATGATCAGGTCATAATAACTGCCAAGTTGAAGAATATTGGTGACATCAATCAACTCGTTGTCACCCAACGCATACAGCGTGGTCGTCGCGCTAATCTCGGCATCAATATGATCGATATCCGTTGCATCGATGTCCTGCTTGACAAAATTTGCTACGATCAGATCGGTCGTAATCCAATCAACATGCACATATGCCGGGGCATCGTCTCCACTTGAGCCTTTCTTAAGCCAAGGGGCTGAGTTGCCTTCGACCTCGATCGTCGACGAGTGCACCACATTGGTGCCCGAGCCGCCATTCGTGCCCTTGTCGGTGTCAGATACAACGGCGACCTGGCTCACCATGGCCAGTTCGATTGCTTTTCCACCGACCGCAATATAAGGCGCATCGACCCAAGCCACAGTTGCGTTCATCTCGTTGATCGCAAGGTTGCCGCCTGCGATCACCGTGTGACCTTCGGCAAATTCGTCTTCCTCGTCCTGATCCCATTCGGCGGGCATCATATCGGGCGTTTCGTCTTCTTCTTCCTCGTCCGGTCTATGATGCGCAGGCAGAAGATCTTCCCATTCCGGGGCTTCGTCCACATACTCACCATTGACGATCACGCCCATCGCGTCTTCGCCGTGGAACTGATAAACAACTGCGCCTTCAACTTCGACATTGATCGGGGCCAACATCGCTTCGGCCAAAGACTCGACGTATTCAACCGACAAGTAGTCCGAGATCGAGAACGAGGGCACGGCAAACGCGTGCATCGATGCTGCGACCTGCGCAGCCGCCTCGGCCAATGCGATCAACTGATCGACATCGCGGAAATCTCCCTCGCCGACAACGTCATTGTCGCGCAGGAAAATCGTCTGGAACGTGTAGGTCACAGCAGACCCGATAAGCTCTGTCACAATCTCCAGCTGCTGCTCGATCACAAACGTTGCACCTAGGCCGGTTGTCGCTTCGGGTAACGGCAGACCGTCTGAGAGTGGTGGTTCAAGTACAACGACCGTTTCAAATTCAGGGCCGTCGGTTGGGGGTGGAAGTTCAGGAGTGGCGGGGGGGGTGTCAAACCGATAGGAAAGCGGACCATATTTGCCTGGGTCCAATTCAAGATCTGCCTTGATCCGGATCTTTGCGGGTTCTTCCAGTTCGTCCAGTTCCGCCTTGCGCCGCATGGCGGTGAACTCTTCGTACTGATCCCTCAACCGGGCTTTTTCAATCGTAAGATCAAAAGATCCAATAAAGTGTGCAATCTTTTCGGTAACACTATCGAATGACATTTCGATGATCCCTTACCCCCTTGCCGACTAAAATTTCCGGTTCGGGATTTTCTGGGCCGAGGCCACATTGCGTGGCCCCGGCGATTTCATTGAACGGGGGCCGATAATGCGGCCCCCGATTTTTTGTCTTAGACGTCAGTGTCGTCGCTTGCGTAGGACGAGGTCATCGAACCACCAACCATGGTCGTATCGACTGAGTTACCTAGCACATTGGCACCCTGTACGATCGATTGGTTGAAGGCGTTCGTATCGACTACGGCAGCGGCCGAGGCGTAGGATTCACCGGTCACGATGCCATCGCCACCGTTATTCGAACCCCAATCACCGCCATGGCCTCCGGCACCGCCGTCACCCGAATAGGCACCGGCTGCGCTTCCGCCTGTCGTGTTGCCGCCCATTGTGTCACCAGACATGACGTCAACCATTGACGCGCCGCTAGTTCCACCTGCTGCAGTACCAGCAGCACCTGCACCGCCATCACCGCTGTATGCGGTACCAGTGGCATTGCCCGTTGCGGACGAATCCGAGTCATTGTCCGATGCAGATGCACCGCCGTATCCGGCAATCGCCTCAGCGAGGCTATCTGCAGAACCATCAGTGTCGGTCTCTGAGAATACATCTGATGCACCACCCAGACCACCTGTGGCCTCGGAAGCACCAGATCCAGCAGCACTGGCGTTTGAATCCGATGCAGCAGAACCAGTTCCACCTGCACCACCATCACCATCAGCCGTTGAAGTACCTGTGCCCGTGCCATCACCGGAACCGTTGGCAGCGTTCGAACCACCATCACCACCATCAGCGTCCGCATCACTTGCGTTGGCAGCCGATCCGTCAACATCACCAGATGTCTGATCGACACTTGGGCCTTCAGCGTCTTGATCACCTAAACCTTGAACATCGGCATCAGCTGCTGAACTTCCGTTGTTGTCTCCGCCGTCTCCGTCTCCACCGGTGGATGAACCACTGCCAGAATCAGCTCTGGAATTACCGGTGTCGGCATCTGCATCACCACGGCCGCTTTCAGAGATTTCCTGCTGGAGGCGCGCGATTGCTTCTTCGACTAGGCGCGAGAATCCACCCGAGCCATCGCCGCCGTCGCCTGAAGCGTCGCTATCGGTAGTACCAGTTCCTGTTCCGTCAGCTGTGTTGTCACCGCCGTCATTGTCGTTGGCGTCGGTGTTGTTGTCGCTGTCGTTATCAGCGTTGCCATCCGCATTCGAGTCGCCGTCGCCACCATCTGCACCAGATGCATCTGCGTCGTTATCCGCTACACCCTTGCCTTTAGCGCTGGACTCTGAGTCAGCATCACCACCGTCAGCATCGGCATCGGACTCGCTGTACGCCTTACCATAGCCTTTGCCTACACCTTCGGAATCGGCATAGCCGCCATCTCCGCCTTCGCCATCAGTCGTGTTATCGCTGTCGGTGTTGTTGTCAGCATTCGAGTCGCTGGTGCTGTCACCACCGTACCCGCCAATGCTCTCACCATCAGCGTTCGAATTGGATTTGGCTTTGCCGGTGCTTGCATTGTCAGCATTACCTGAATCGCCACCGCTACCACCTTTGGCATGGGCATCAGCGTCACCAGTGTCTCCGCCTTCACCGTAAGCGTCGCTACCAATGGTCTTGCCGCCTACAGCTTCACCGCCATAACTGGTTCCACCTTTTCCGGAAGCTGCACCATTTGCATTGGAACTAATACCTTCCGCAGCGTTGGCTTCGCCACCATTGGCATCACCGTTTTGCTTGAATTCTCCGTAGTTACCAACTTCGGCATTATCCAACTGATCGTTGTCTTCCAAGCTTGCCAGCTGATTGTTGATCGACGACATATCGTTGCCAGGACCATCCAGCGAAATATCAAGGTTCAGATCATCACCGGGATCATAATTCAGGTCGCGACCGGCGGTGATTACATCACCAACGCTGGCGTTGTCGCCCAGATCCAAGTCTACCTGATCGTCATCGCGGGGAATCCATTCGCCGCCACCGAAGTCAATGTTGACCGCATTATTGTTAGAGTTGTCATTATCATTATTGTCTTCACCACCATTGGTGTTTTGCTGCTGCTGCTTCTGATTTTGATCCTGATCTTGCGCGTTGTCATTGTCGTTATCATTTTTAGAACGCTGTGACTGATCTTGTCCTTGTGAATCAGAGTTGTTCGCAGAGTTTTCAACGTCCTGATCTTGCTTTTGCTTCTGAGCGTTGATGTCAGCTTCGATATAGGCTTCGTCTACCGCTATATCTGTTTCGAAATCGGCGTCCAGATTATCGATTTGGACGTCATCAATTGTGGTCACGGTTGTTGTTTGGTTGGGTTGGCGTCTCATAAAATTTTCCACTTTTACTGAAGCACCGGGCCGCCATTCATCTACAAAGCGGCTACAGGCGCGGTTGAAAACAGAGTACGCGCACAAGGTGTCAAACTGGACACTCGCGCGGCAGTGAAAGTCTTCTGTTTGGTTTGCCCCCCTTTCTCGGCTAAGCCGATTCCATGACCACGAGAAATTCGCTGAAATACGCGGACCGCAGACACGTCAGGTTCAAGTTCACTTCACAAATAGAAGCCTAGGAATGGTCGCAGCGATAAAGGGGTATGCATAGCTGGCCGAAAGCATTATTTTTTTGCAAATCACTGTTTAATATATATTTTTTTGAAATTCGCCTTATTTCGCGCCAGATTTTACCCGGAAACAATCATGCGCAAACATATAGGATTATTAACCCTGATATTTCATGGAGTTACGCTAAAACCAGATGCGAAGAACCTGATCAAAGGTTCTAGTAAGCGGTATTGCAGAACCCGCCTTTGGTTGCTGAAACACGTACTTTCAGCTATGATAAGGTACTATTTGAGTTCAAAGTTAATGTTTCGCGCCACCCAGCTCTGTACCCGATTTAAAGATTCAGAGGGCGGCGTTTGTATTAGTGGGGGGAAAGTCAATGAATATTTCATTGCAAGAAGACGCCCGTGATCAGATTGAATATCCCGAAGAGCTGTCGATTATTTTTATCGGCAAGGAACTGTTCTACTCGAACCAAACCCTTAGAAGTGTTCAAAGCGAATTCGGCGTTCGTGCATCAAGATATGAAAGCCTTGACGACCTGCTGGCTGAGAGTGGGAACTCTGTTCCCTCCGAGCGCATCATTGTCGTGGATCAGATGATGCTCGAAGATCTGTTGGCGCGGCCCGCTGATTACTCCCGGCTCGCCGAGACAGGATGTCTGGCCTTCGCCTATCGCAAGAAAAGTCCGGCCCGGGTTCTGTTCGAACGCTGGGATCGTACCCGTTTCGGCAGTGTCGGGTATTTGCCAATGAACGTGGCGCCGGATGTTTGGCGCGCAATACTGCGCCTTCTGATGCACGAAGAGCTGCACCTGCCCTGCTTTCTGGCCGACAGCATGACCGCAACACAAAGTGCGCCAGGCACACCTATCGAAAAACAGCCTGCAACCAGAACCCGGTCGCCTGACAAACTGTTGCGATACTCAAAGCTGACGCGCCGCGAAAAGCAAGTCCTGAGGCTGGTATCGCAAGGCAAGAGCAACAAGACCATTGCGTCGAATCTGGGCATCACCGAACACACCGTCAAACTGCATATGCACAATGTCTCGGGCAAGATCGATGTGAGCAACCGGACTGAAGCTGCGCATTTCTACTTTGAGGTCGCGCCGAACGAAGCGCGCAACGCGCCCGTTGGATGAGGCATTCGAAACCCGGTTCGACCGGCTCATTCTGTTGGTGGGTCGGCTCAACTATATGTGGACGAACACGGAAAGCCTGCTGATCCACCTGATCGCAGGTCTGACCGGGGCCAATAAAGATGTTGCGGTCATCATATTCCTGACGCTTAACACCACACGTGCCCGTATCGATCTGGTCGAACGTCTCGCCAAGATGGAGGGTCGCCCCCCTGAAATCCGCGATCCGATTCTCGAACACACCCAGCGGTTGTCGCGCCTGTCCTCTATTCGAAACAAGTACAATCACTGCATCTATTCTTTCGATCAGGAAAGCGGAAATCCAAAGACCATCCTGATGCGCATTGCTGATCGCAAGACCGACATCAAACTTGGTCGTGAAGACACAGTTGACGACAAAGCAATGAAAGAAATCGAGGATGTTGTCACTCAGCTCTCGAATGCCAACAGGGATATCTGGAAATTGATCACCCAGCTGGGTTTCCCTGTCTGAGATGGTACTGGTGCGGGCGGTGGGACTCGAACCCACACGGCACTAAGGCCTTCGGATTTTAAGTCCGATATGTCTACCATTCCATCACGCCCGCACATCATCGTCGAAGTTTTGTCTCGCCGCGCCGATGTCGTGTGCAGACACTTACAACCAACCAAAACGATTGAAAAGATACTCATTCATCAGAACCAGGGATGCAGGCAGAACACGAACACAATCCTGCTGAATCAAGGCCGAGCTTGACAGCCTTCGGCCAATTCGTTCACGTCGGCGCAACACAAGATCAGGGAGCGAGCGATGAAACTAGTCAGTAACCCGTTTCGAGGTGGTTCTAAGCTTTCGGATCAGGCCCCTTATCCCTCCGTAGAGACAGATGGGTTGGGCCGGCATCGATTCTTCTGCCCTGACTTTGCCGAAACGCCCCTTGTGAATGCATCGGCGCTGGCACCCGTCGCGAATCTCTGGGTTAAAGATGAGCGAAGCCGTATGGGCCTGGGATCGTTCAAAGCGCTGGGTGCGGCTTATGTGATCGCCTGCGAAGCGAATGACATCTCGGTCACGCCAGATGGTAACACGCTCAAAGGGCACACCTATGTTACAGCAAGCGCGGGCAATCACGGGATGAGCATGGCCGCGGGCGCGCGCACTTTCGGAGCTGATGCAGTTGTCTACATCGCAGAAACAGTTCCAGAAAGCTTTGCAGATCGCCTGCGCGCTCAAAACGCACAAGTGGTCCGGGCGGGTGCGGATTACGCCGCCAGCATGGAAGCAGCCAGTCAGGCGGCGCAGGACAATGGCTGGACTTTGCTCTCGGACAGTTCCTGGGAGGGGTATACTGAACTACCGTACTTGCTGATGGAAGGGTATCTGCAAATGGCGGTCGAAGCCGCCGAGCAATGTACTGAGGCACCAACGCACGTTCTTCTGCAAGCCGGTGTTGGCGGCATGGCCGGTGCCGTCGCTGCCTATGCGCGGGTCGTTTGGGGAGATGCTCCGCAGATCATCGTTGTCGAGCCAACCTCTGCCCCGGCGCTGCAGGCCAGTATCGAAGCGGGGCATTGTGTGTTTGCTGACGGGCCCGACAGCATCATGGGGCGACTGGATTGCAAAGAGCCCTCGCTGATCGCCTTGAACGGCTTGGCCCGAGATGCCGATCTGTTTGTGACAATCGAGGATGACACTGTCGAAGCACAGCTTCCGGCCATGGCGAAGGCCGGGTTGGAAACCAGCGCCTCGGGCGGTGCTGGCATTGCGGCCGTTCTGAACGACGCGATCCGTAGTGAACTGGGTATTGGACCGAATTCCAAAGTGCTCTGCATCTTGAGCGAGCAACCTGCATGAGAGGTTTCGCACCAGAGGAATTCGCGACCCGCGTTGCGCGCGCCCAGCATCGGATGCAAGAAACCGGTCTATCGGCCCTGTTGCTTACGACTGAGCCCCAGCTTCGCTATTTCACCGGTTATCTCACCCGTTTCTGGGAAAGCCCAACGCGGCCTTGGTTTCTGATCGTTCCGATTTCTGGCAAGCCGGTTGCAGTAATCCCATCCATCGGTGCTGCATTGATGGCACAGACATGGATCGACGACATTCGAACCTGGAGTGCACCCGACCTTGAAGATGATGGGGTATCCCTGCTGGCCGATACACTGAGAGGGTTGACGCCTGAAAACGCCTCAATCGGCTGCCCCGACGGGCATGAGACCCATGTAAGGATGCCACTGGCCGATCTAAGGCATCTCGAATCCGCAATTGGAGCGCGCCAAATTACGGGTGACCATGGCATCCTGCGGGCGCTGCGGATGGTGAAATCTGACGCCGAGATCGCAAAGATTCGAACTGCCTGTCAGATTGGTGCCCACGCCTTTGAACGAGTGCCCGAGGTTGCCTCAGCAGGTACACCGCTGGATCAGATATTTCGAAACTTTCAGAGACTCTGCCTTGAAGAGGGTGCCGACTGGGTGCCCTATCTGGCCGGAGGGGCCGAGCAAGGCGGGTACTCGGATGTAATCTCACCCACGACACAGACCCCGCTTCGTATAGGCGATGTGCTGATGCTCGACACTGGCCTCGTCCACGATGGCTATTTTTGCGACTATGATCGCAATTGGTCCGTCGGCCCAGCGAGCAAGGCGGTACGCGATGCACATGCCAGATTGGTCGAGGCTTCGGATGCAGCGTTTGATCAAGCCCGCCCAGGCGTGACGGCTTCTCAGCTTTTTCATACGATGAACACAATACTTACCGATGGCAGCGCGGGTACCGATGCCGGGAGACTGGGCCACGGGTTAGGAATGTCGTTGACCGAATGGCCTTCGCTTATTCCCGATGATCATACTGAACTGCAACCGGGAATGGTTTTGACGCTTGAACCGGGTATTGCGGTCGATGGCAAAATTCTCGTGCACGAAGAAAACATTCTGATCACCGAAGGCGCGCCCGAATTCCTCAGCCCCCGGATAGGACCGGAGATTGCCGAGATATGAGCACGTTGCCGTACACACTGGATCCTGACGATCCCTCGGCTGTACCAATGGGGCTGATCGTTTTACAGACTGACGAGACAATCGAACCTGAGTTTCGTAGCCTTTTTATCGATGACAAAAGCCCGCTTTATGTCAGCCGCATTCCCAGCGGGGCCGAGGTTAACACCGACACGCTGGCGCAGATGGAGACCGACTTGCCTGCAGCGGCTGATTTGCTGCCAAAGGCGCGGCCCTATCGAGTTGTTGGCTATGGATGTACGTCAGCCAGTTCGGTTATCGGCTCGGATCGGGTTGAGCAGATGGTCATGCAGACCTGTAATACATCGACCGTCACCAACCCGTTGCGGGCAGCCTCTGCCTGCGCGAGACATTTGGGCGTCTCAAAATTTGCACTGCTGTCGCCCTACATTGAAGAAGTAAACACTCCGTTGCGACGCGCGTTTGCAGAACAAGGCATCTCGATGGATGTGTTTGGCACTTTCGGCGAATCCGAAGAAGCCAAAGTTGTGCGGATCTCAACCGATTCCGTGGTCGATGCCGCCGTGCGACTCGGAAGAGATTCAACAGTCGACGCCGTATTCCTTAGTTGTACGAACCTTCGGACACTGACGGCTATCCCAAGGATCGAAGCGCAGATCGGCAAACCTGTCCTGTCAAGCAACCAGAGTTTGGCCTGGCATATGAAACAACTGAACGTGTCGCAAAATTAGGCAAATGCGGCGTTTACGCGACTCCAATTGCTTTACGGGCTTGCGACCATTTGTTAGCCTCGTCATCAATGCACGAGAAGATCAATGAGGCCCTGACCAACCGGGTAATCATTTGACGCAACAGGGGGTCTTGTGACCGACACAAATAGCGACGCCGCGTTTGTTGAATTTCAACGCGTTCAAAAGTCTTATGATGGCGAGAACCTCGTCGTCAAAGATCTCAACCTGGCAATGCCAAAGGGCGAATTCCTGACCATGCTCGGGCCGTCCGGATCAGGTAAGACGACCTGCCTGATGATGCTTGCCGGATTCGAAACCGCCACACATGGCGAGATTCTTCTGGATGGAAAACCCATCAACAATATCCCTCCGCACAAACGTGGCATCGGGATGGTGTTCCAGAATTATGCTCTGTTCCCGCATATGACTGTGGCCGAGAATCTTTCATTCCCGCTGGAAGTCCGCAAGCTGGGTAAGTCCGAGCGCGAGGAGAAAGTCAAACGCGCGCTGGACATGGTGCAGATGGGTGCCTTCGGCAATCGTCGCCCCGCGCAGTTGTCGGGTGGTCAGCAGCAACGGATCGCACTGGCACGTGCGCTGGTGTTCGAGCCCGAACTGGTTTTGATGGACGAACCGCTGGGTGCGTTGGACAAACAACTACGCGAGCATATGCAGTTCGAAATCACCCGTCTGGCGCATGAACTGGGCATTACCACCGTCTACGTGACCCACGACCAGACCGAGGCATTGACCATGTCCGACCGTGTTGCGGTGTTTGACGATGGCCGCATTCAGCAACTGGCCCCGCCGGATCAGCTGTATGAAGAACCCGACAACAGTTTCGTGGCGCAATTCATCGGTGAAAACAATACCCTGGAAGGTGTTGTTAAATCCATCGATGGAGATACCTGCCTTGTGCAATTGGATGACGGCTCGGAAATCGATGCGGTGCCGATCAACGTGCACAATCCGGGCGAACGTACCAAGGTCTCGATCCGGCCCGAGCGCGTAGAATTCAATAAAGACCGACTGCATGCCGATGCACATACGCTGAAAGCAACGGTCAAGGAATTCATCTATATGGGCGACGTGTTCCGCTTCCGCATGTCGGTGGCGGGCAATGACGAGTTCATCGTCAAAACACGGAATGCCCCCGACGCCATCCGTCTGAATCCTGGACAGGAAATCGAGATCGGCTGGCTTGCAAAGGATTGTCGTGCGCTCGACGCATAGACCAAGCCGCGCGGTACAAACGTGGCTTACCGAGGGACCAGCTGGCGAAAACCCGTGCGTCAGCTGACCAAACAACAAACGGGAAGTACTGGGAGTAACACATGAAAACTACCAAAACACTGCTGACAGCAGCTGCTATTGCGACAGCGGCTGGCGGCGTTTCCGCCGAAGAGATGACCATCGTCTCGTGGGGCGGCGCCTATTCCAAATCGCAGCTCAAGGCTTATCACGAGCCCTATTCGGAGAAGACCGGCGTCACCATCCTGAATGATGACAGCTCGAACGAGGCCGTCGCCAAACTGCGCGCGATGAACGAAGCGGGCAACATCACATGGGACGTGGTTGATGTGGTTGCGGCGGACGCGATCCGCCTCTGCGACGAAGGTCTGGCACTTGAGATCGATTTCGACACTCAACTGGCCCCTGCCCCCGATGGCACGCCTGCCTCCGAAGATTTCGGTGACCTTCTGGTCAGCGACTGCTTTATCCCGCAGATCGTCTATTCAACCACTTTCGGTTATCGCACAGATCTGGTCGGTGATACTCCGCCAACCGACATCTGCGCAGTATTCGATCTTGAAGCCTATCCCGGCAAGCGCTCGCTGGAAAAGCGCCCGATCAACAACATGGAATGGGCGTTGCTGTGTGACGGCGTTGCAAAAGACGACGTCTACGACGTTCTGGCCACTGCTGAAGGTCAGGACCAGGCCCTGGCCAAACTGGACACCATCAAGGACAGTGTCGTCTGGTGGTCTGCCGGTGCCGACACGCCACAATTGCTGGCTGATGGAGAAGTTGTCA
Organism: Ruegeria sp. D7; assembly: GCF_056534355.1. Lineage (NCBI taxonomy): Bacteria > Pseudomonadati > Pseudomonadota > Alphaproteobacteria > Rhodobacterales > Roseobacteraceae > Ruegeria > Ruegeria sp. D7. The sequence goes on along the minus strand of NZ_JBQFPG010000002.1, from coordinate 293,340 downwards.
TGGGTTCGACCTATAACGGCCGTCTGTTCAGCGTGATCGAAGAGCAAAAGCAGCCGGTTGCGATGCTGTGGGATGCTCAGGTATTCGATCTTGATGGCTGGATCATTCCGGCTGGTCTGAGCGAGGAGCGTCAACAGCGCGCACTGGACTACATCATGTTCGCAACTGACACGCAGCGTCTGGCAGATCAGGCCAAGTACATCTCGTACGGCCCGGCTCGTGCCTCCTCTGCACCGCTGGTGGGTCAGCACGCCGATCTGGGCATCGACATGGCACCACACATGCCGACCGATCCGGAAAACGCCAAGAACACGTTCCTGTACAACTACGAGTTCTGGGCGGATTACCGCGACGATATCGACGCCAAATTCCAGGCTTGGCTGGCGCAATAAGCGTCTGATTTCCTGAGATTGTCGGGGGCGGCTATCGCCCCCGACCCCAAAAATACCCAAGGGGTACCGATGACTGACGCCACCCAAAATACTGGTCCCATGCTGGCCGCGGACGGCACGCCACTCAAGCAATCGCTGGCCCGGTCTCTGCGACGGCAAAAGCTGCGGGCCCTGATGCTGGTCGCCCCACTGCTGCTGTTCGTTATGTTCTCTTTCATCGTGCCTATTGCGGCGATGCTGTTCCGATCTGTGGAAAACAGCATCGTACAAGAGACACTGCCCTTGACGGTTGAAGCATTGCAAAGCTGGGATGAAACCAGCGGCGAGTTGCCCGACGAGGCCGTTTATGACGCCTTTGTCCGCGATATGGTCGTGGCCGTCGATAACAAGACACACACCCGGCTGGGTTCGCGTCTGAACTACGAAGAGACAGGCATGTCTTCGATGTTCCGCCGCTCGGGTCGGAAAATGGGTAAGCTGGACCCCGAGACCGATGGGCCGTTCAAAGACCAGGTCATCGAGATTCACGACGGCTGGGGTGAACCGCAGACTTGGGCGGTTATCAAGACGCATTCGCCCGCTGTCACCAATGGCTATTTTCTGAACGCTGTGGACATGCGCCGCACGCCCGAGGGCGCGCAGGCGCAGCCCGAGGACAAGCAGATCCTGATCAAGCTGTTCGGGCGCACTTTGTTCATGTCGCTGGTGATCACCGCGTCCTGTATCCTGCTGGCCTATCCGGTCAGTTATTTGCTGGCGACACTTCCGATGCGGGTGTCGAACCTGCTGATGATCCTCGTGTTGTTGCCCTTCTGGACGTCATTGTTGGTGCGAACCTCGGCGTGGAAGGTGATGTTGCAGCAACAGGGCGTGATCAATGAAACATTGGTCTGGCTGGGACTGGTCGCCGACGACGCCAGGCTGGTGATCATCAACAACCAGATCGGCACGATCATAGCTATGACGCATATCCTGCTGCCGTTCATGATCCTGCCCATGTATTCGGTGATGCAGACCATACCGCCCTCGTATACCCGCGCCGCAAAATCCATGGGCGCGACCAACTGGACGACATTCTGGCGCATCTACTTCCCGCAATCCATTCCTGGCATTGGCGCGGGCTCAATCCTCGTGTTCATTCTGGCGATCGGCTACTACATCACGCCTGAAATCGTTGGCGGCACCAAGGGTGTCTTTATTTCGAACCGGATTGCCTATCACATCTCGTCCTCGCTGAACTGGGGGCTGGCCGCGGCATTGGGAACGATCCTTCTGGGCGTCGTACTGCTGCTCTACTGGTGCTACGACAAGATTGTCGGCATTGATAACGTGAAGCTGGGATAATCGACATGGCCGCACTTACTCCGATATCCCGCAAACCTTTGTCCATGGTTTTGCCAAGCGTTGCGCTGGCAGGCGCCTTCGCCGGTATCTTTGTCGGCGCGGGCAATGGCTCGGTCTTCCTCGGCATCATTGGCGGGGCAGCCTTGATCGCCGCTGTGGCCTGGGTTTACATCACGATACTCAAGAACGAAAAACTGGCCCGATGGATCAATATCCTTGGCTTTGGCATCGTCGGTTTTCTGTTCTCTGGCCCAATGGGCGGCGTTCTGGGCCTGTTGGGTGGATGGTTCTTCGTCTGGTTTATCTTTTGGCTGTACGAAGGTCGATATCGCCAAAAACTGTTGCCCTATCTGACCGCGAAACAAGTGTTCTATCACTACTTGTTCCGGGTGATCTGCGGCGCGATCTTCGTGTTCCTGATCACCCCGATCCTCGTGGTTTTGCCGCTCTCGTTCAACGCGCAGGACTTCTTTACCTTCACGCCAGAAATGCTGCGTCTGGACCCGGAAGGGTACTCGCTCAAGCACTACCGCGATTTCTTCACCAACAATGAATGGCAGCGCAGCTTCAAGAACTCGCTCATCATTGCGCCGATTGCGACGATCATCTCGGTCTCGCTGGGCACGCTGGCGGCCATTGGCCTCAGCCAGAGCCACGTTCCAGGCCGCCGCGCCATCATGGGCATCCTAATCTCGCCAATGATCGTGCCGCTGATCATTTCAGCCACAGGCATGTTCTTCTTCTACAGCGATATCGGCCGCTTCATGGAGGGAACACTGGGCATGAACAAGAATTTTGTGGGCTATGTGAAAGTAATCCTCGCTCACGCCGTTCTGGGTATTCCATTCGTCATCATCACCGTGACCGCAACGCTAGTGGGCTTTGACCGCTCGCTGACGCGGGCGGCTGCGAATATGGGCGCGGGTCCGGTGCGGACATTCTTCAAGATTCAGATGCCCTTGATCCTGCCGGGTGTGATCTCAGGCGGCTTGTTTGCCTTCATCACCTCATTCGACGAGGTGGTCGTGGTACTGTTTGTCGGCTCGGCTAGCCAAAAAACGCTGCCATGGCAGATGTTCACCGGCCTGCGCGAACAGATCAGCCCGACCATTCTGGCGGTGGCCACGATCCTCGTGGTGATCTCGATTGCGCTGCTGACCACGGTCGAGCTGCTGCGCCGTCGGTCCGAGCGCCTGCGAGGCCTTTCCCCCGCTTGACGCAGGCCTAGGTCTGATCTAACGATTCACCTGTTCATCCCAGCCGCGATGGCGTCGCGGACGCACTGGGATGATCGGCTCTCGGACCCCGAGACCGCCTGTCCTGAACGCCGGGACAAGTGGCCGGGTTTGCCGCCCGGCAATGATGAGAGACCAAGTCATGACAGACACAACAAAACGCCCCGAATTCTTCACCTGCCACAATGGCGACAAAGCGCCCCTGCCGTTCAGCAAGGGCGAATACGACCGCCGCCTTGGCGCCCTGCGCGCAATCATGGCCAAGCATGACGTCCCCGCCGTCCTGCTGACCTCGATGCAGAACATCGCCTACTATTCCGGCTTTCTGTACTGCTCTTTCGGCCGCCCCTACGGCTGCGTTGTAACACAGGACGCTTGCACCACTGTCTCGGCAAACATCGACGCGGGCCAACCGTGGCGGCGCTCGGTTGAGGACAACGTCATCTACACCGACTGGAAGCGCGACAATTACTGGCGCGCAGTGGCCAGCCTGATCGGCGGGGCCAAACGGATCGGGATCGAAGGCGACCACATGACATTGGCGGCGCGCAACACGGCGCTGGACATGCTGGGCGGACCGGAACTGTTCGATATCGCACCTGACACGATGTTTGCCCGCATGGTGAAATCCGCAGAAGAGATCGAGCTGATCAAAGGCGGCGCGCGCACCGCTGACGTGGGTGGGGCCGCCATCCACGCCGCCATCCGCGAAGGCGCAACCGAGATCGAGATCGCCATGGCCGGCCGCGACGCGATGGAAGAGGAAATCGCCCGCGCCTACCCGGATGCCGAATACCGCGACACCTGGGTCTGGTTCCAGTCGGCGCTCAACACCGATGGTGCGCACAACCCGGTGACCAAACGCGCGCTGCAAAAGGGCGATATCCTGTCGCTGAACACCTTCCCAATGATCTCGGGCTATTACACCGCGCTGGAACGCACCCTGTTCCTGGGCGAGCCCGACGCAGACAGCCTGCGCCTGTGGAAGGCCAACGTTGCCGCGCATGAGCTGGGCCTGAGCCTGATCAAACCCGGCGCGACCTGTTCGGGCATCACGGCTGAGATCAACCGCTTCTTCGAGGATGAGGGCCTGCTGCAATACCGCTCGTTCGGCTACGGCCATTCCTTCGGCATCCTCAGCCATTACTACGGGCGCGAGGCGGGTCTGGAGCTGCGCGAGGATATCGATACGGTGCTGGAACCCGGCATGGTCGTTTCCATCGAGCCGATGCTGTGGATCCCCGAAGGCCTGCCCGGCGCGGGCGGCTATCGTGAACACGACATCCTTGTGGTTGGTGAAGACGGGGCCGAGAACATCACCGGCTTCCCCTATGGTCCCGGCCACAACATCATCGATGCATGAAAAAACGGGTGGGGCGACATGCCCCACCTTCTACCGCTGGGCGCGTTCGTGAAAGATGAAGCCCAGAAAGTTCAGCAATAGCTGCGCCGCCAGAATTTGGGTACTTTCCGTCGGGTCGTAAGCAGGCGCGACTTCGACCAGATCGATGCCCACAACATCCCCGCGTTTGGCCAGACCCTGTAGAATTTCCAGTACATCGTAGTAGAGAAACCCGCCATGGCTGGGCGTACCTGTGCCCGCTGCGATTGAAGGGCAAAAAGCGTCGATATCTATCGTTACGTAATACCGTGCCCCCTGCGGGATACGCGCCAGCACTGCCTCGGCCCCCAGTTTGCGCACCTGCCGCACCGACAGGATATCCGAGCCCCGCGCGCGGGCGTCCTCGTAGCCCTCTTTCGCAGTGGATGAGACATTGCGGATGCCCAACTGCGTCATGCCTGAGACATAGTCTTTCTCAATCGCCCGCCGCATCGGGTTTCCGTGCCCGGCGGTCACCCCGTGGCGTTCATCGACGAAATCCAGATGTGCGTCGATCTGCACCACATGGATCGGGCCGTTCTGCGCGCAATCCTCGGCGAAGGCATTGATACAGGGGATGTTGATCGAATGGTCCCCGCCAATTGTCACCGGCAAGGCCCCTGCTTTCAGGATCTTGCCCACCCCCAAGGCGATATTCGCATGACTCTCGTCGGTCTTGGTGTGGATGATATCTGCATCCCCCAGATCAACGATCCGCACCGAGCCATCCAGATAGGTTGCGTCATCTTCGTGATCATAAGCCCCGGCGTGGCCGAAACTGAACAGGGTCGAGGCTTCGCGCACGGCCCGAGGTCCAAACCGCGCCCCCGGTCGCCATTGGGTCCCGAAATCGAAGGGCGCGCCGAGAACGGCGATATCCGCCTCTATCTCATCCCAATTCTCAACATATGGAGATTTGGCGAAGGTTGAGATGCCGACAAAAGGCAGGTTTAGTCGCCCCGCCTTATAACCATGGTCTTGCATGGGTATTTCCTTTTTCATTGCCACTGTCACGTTCGATGACATCAATCGCAGCAGCATCTTGTGCTCAGGATGGACCAATGTCGAGATGCCCGGCGTGCAGCTTCAGAAATTCGAGCCACTCACGCGAGTGTTGCGTGTATGTGATCTGCTTTGCGGGCAAGATCGAATATGAACCCGATCGGAGGATGCCATGTCGATTCCACGTCGCAGCTTTGTCGGCCTGTTGGGGGCAAGCGCTGTAGCACCTCGCGCTCTTTGGGCGCAGGATGACCCTGTCTACGATGCCGTACGTTCAACTTTGTATGGTAGTCGGACCGATTTCGAAGCCGGGATGGCGTTCCTGACCGCGCGCGGCAACCCGGACGTTGTGCCCGCGCTTTTGACGGCGATGCGCTATGGCAGAAGGCGAGAGCGAGACATTGCCAAAGTCATGGAAGCGTTGAGCGGCGCGCGCCACGGCACGGACTGGTTCGAATGGATGCTATGGCAAGAACGGAACGCTCAGATTGTACCTCATCCATCTTTGATACCGTTCAAACGCGAAGTTCTTTTGGGCATCGATCAGAACTTCGATGTTTTCCTGAAACCCGAATATTTGCAACGCGACAAGATGAAGATTCGGCTGGAAGAGATCAGTTGGGGTGGTGTGCTCAAGGACGGTATCCCTTCGCTGGACAATCCCAAGCTGATCCCGGCGGCGCGGGCGGACTACATGAAAGACGACGATCTGGTCTTTGGCGTCTCGATCAACGGCGATGTACGCGCTTATCCGCTGCGCATCATGGGCTGGCACGAGATGTTCAACGAGGTGGTCGGAGGCGTTCCGGTAGCACTGGCCTATTGTACGTTGTGCGGATCGGGGATTTTGTTTGAAACGCAGGTCGAGGGGCGGCGGAAGCCGTTTGTATTTGGCTCGTCCGGGTTCCTGTATCGGTCGAACAAATTGATGTTCGACCGTGAGACGCATTCGTTATGGAACCAGTACACAGGTAAGCCCGTGGTCGGACCGCTGGTCAACAGTGGGATCGAGCTGAAGCAGCGTCCTGTGGTGATCACCCGCTGGGACAGCTGGAAGGCGTCGCATTCAGATACGCAGGTGCTGTCGCTCAGCACCGGTCATCGGCGCAACTATGGCTCGGGCGTTGTGTATCGCGATTACTTTGCCTCACCCGATCTGATGTTCCCGGCCTTGGTCGATCAAAGTCGGCATCGCCAGAAGGACTACGTGTTCGCCGTGCGCCAGTTCGGCGCGGCGCGGGCGTGGCCGTTGGACGCGTTCAAGGGCAAGCCGGTGATCAACGATGCGATTGGCGGGCGGGCACTGATGCTGATGGGCGACCCGGACAAGCGCAGCGTGCGCGCCTACGAGCGTGGATCGCGCCAGTTCCGCGCGACCACCGATGGCGGGCTGCTGGACGAAACGGGCAACAAGTGGCGCGTCACCGAAGAGGCACTGATTGGCCCGGATGGCGCAGAGTTGCCGCGCGTCGCGGGACATATCTCGTATTGGTTTGCCTGGGACAATTATCTGGGCGACGCAGCCAGCGTTTACGGACGCTGATCAAGAATGTTCCTCGGCCGCTGTAGCGGCCAGCGCGCGGTTGTAAGCTTTCAGCGCGTCGATGTGATAGAGCGCGCCAACGGGGTTTTCACAGCCGTCCTTGTCGATGATCACCACCGGGATGCAAGGGATGTCATCGCGGTCGAAATATGGCATCGCGGCCTCAAGCGTGGCGCTGGCCTTGACGCATAGGCCTTGTTCGATCAATGCCTGCGCGTCTTCCTTGGAGATCGAACGCGCGTCCCCCAGCGGGCGCATCACTGCGCCTGCGCGCAGCATTGCCAGCAAGTAGGCCTGCGGCCCGGCGGCAAGGTGCACATTGCGTCGTTCCAGCTGGGTCAGGAAGAAGGACCGGTCCACAAGGCGCGAGGCCAGCGCAGTGGACATCGAGACCGAAACCATCACGGCGAGGCCGATCTGCCAGTCTCCGGTCAATTCAAACACGATGAGCGTGGTTGAGATTGGTGCGCCCAGCACCGCGGCGGCCACCGCGCCCATCCCGGCAAAGGCATAGAGCGTATGGGTGCCTGACACATCTGGCAGCAATCCGGTGGCGATCAGGCCGAAGGCCAACCCGGTCAGCGCTCCGATCATCAATGAAGGGGAAAACACACCACCACCCATGCGACCGCCCATGGTAATCGCCACTGCGACGGTTTTGATGACCGCGAACAGGATCGCGGTCGTCAGCACGAGGTCCCCGGTCAAGGCACGGATCGTGGTTTCGTATCCCACGCCGATGATGTGCGGAAACCAGACCGCCAACAGGCCGAGCATCGCGCCCGAAACACCGGGGCGCAGCCAGCGCGGCAGAGACAAGCGGTTTTGGATATGCGTGCCGATATCCTCGGCGAAGAAGATCGATCGCATCAGCAGCAGCGAGACCAGCCCGCAAATCAGGCCTAGGATCAGGAAGGCGGGCAGCTCGACATAGAATTGCAACGACCCGGGCGTATCCAGCGTGAATTCGGTCACGTCACCATAAGCCAGCCGGTTGATCACGGTCCCCGCGACCGAGGCGATGACTATGGGCGCAAAGGCATGAACGGCGAAGTGGCGCAGCACAACCTCAAGCGCAAACAAAGCACCGGCGATGGGGGCGTTGAAACTGGCCGAAACTGCAGCGGCCACAGCGCAACCCAATAGGTCGCGCCCGGTGATGCCGTCGGCGTGGATACGGTCGCTGACCCAAGTCGAGATGACCCCGGCCATATGCACAACAGGTCCTTCCCGCCCCGTGGATCCGCCTGAGCTGAGCGTGATCAGCGAAGCGAAAAAAGATGCGATACCGGCCTTCTTTTCGACCCGTCCATCAGTGATGGCCGCACCCTCGATCACATCAGCTACCGAACGCACACGGCCATCATCGGTATACCTGTTCAGGATGATCCCGACGACCAACCCGCCGACCACAGGTGTAAGGAAAATCCAGAGCCAATGCAGCTTCTCAGCATGGCTGTGCAGGAATAGGATATCTTCGGTGTTGTAGAGATAAGCCTGCAACGACGAGATCGCCATCCGGAATCCCAGCGCCATGAAGCCTGCAGCGATCCCGATGACCAGAGCAATAAACCAGAACTGAATCTGGCTGGGGCCACGATGAAGCATTACCCGCCATGCATCCCGCAGCGCCGAGAGGGCTTGATTGAGCTGATTGCGCAGCACGGTGCGGGTCGATTGGGTCATTGGCCCTCGTTGGGGTGGTCGCCTGACCCTTAGTAAGCCACGCGCGCGCCGTAGAAAAGTCGGTTCACGACAAGATGCTCACAGAATGCGCGTCATGCATCCAACAGGGCACGGGCAGCGGCGCGTGCCTCATCCGTAATGGTGTCGCCTGCGACCATCCGGGCGATTTCGTCGACGCGGTCGGGGTCGGCCAGCGGGATCACGGTGGACAGGGTCTGATCGCCGGTGACCTGTTTCTGCACCCGCCAGTGATGCGCCGCCCGTGCGGCCACTTGCGGCGAGTGGGTGACGACCAGCACCTGCCCGCCCTGCGCGAGTGCGGCCAGACGGCGGCCCACCGCGTCCGCCGTGGCACCGCCGACACCGCGGTCAATCTCGTCAAAGATCATCGTGCGGGCACTGTCTTCGCCCGTTAGGCAGACCTTAAGCGCCAGCAGAAAGCGGCTGAGCTCGCCGCCCGAGGCGATTTTGTTGAGCGGCCCTGACGGCGCCCCCGGGTTGGTGGCGACGGTGAAGGCCACCGCGTCGATGCCTTCGGGGCCTGCGTCGGTCGCGGTGACCTCGGTCCGGAACACGGCGCGTTCCATTTTCAGGGGCGCGAGTTCAGCCATTACTGCGGTGTCCAACGCACTGGCGGCCTTACGGCGCGTTTCGCCGAGTGCGGTGGCCGCGTTGTCATACGCAGCTTGTGCCGCGTCCACAGCAGCGCGTTTGTTGCTGAGGTCGGCGTCACCTGCATCCAGCCGGTTCAGGCGGTCGCGCAAGGTATCGGCGAAGGTGCCCAGATCATCGGGGGCCACATCGTGTTTCCGTGCCAGCGCGCGAATGGCAAAGAGGCGTTCCTCGGCCTGTTCCAGTTCCGCTGGGTTAAAATCGAGCGCTTGCAGACAGGCGTTGACCCCATCCTGCGCCTCGCCCAGTTCGATCAGGGCGCGACCCAGCGCTGCAATGGGGCCTTCCAACTGGCCACCCGCATTGTCCGACACGCCTTCCAGCCAGCGCACGGCATCGGCCATCGCGCCCTCGGCCCCGTCGCCGCCCAGCAAGGCAAAGGCACGGGCCACGTCGTCGCGAATCCGTTCGGCCCCTTGCATCATGCGGCGGCGGGCGTCGAGATCTGCATCCTCGCCCGGCTGCGGGTCAAGCTGATCCAACTCGGCAACGGAATGACGCAGGAAATCTTCTTCGGCACGCATAGCCTCCAGCGCTGCCTCAGTCTGCGCCAGAGCTTTGCGGGCGATGGACATCTGGCCCCACGCGGCACGCACGGCGGCCAACTGATCCCCTGCCCCGGCATAGGCATCCAGCATTGCGCGATGCCCGCGCGGGTTCAGCAGGCCTCGGTCATCATGTTGGCCGTGCAGTTCGATCAGAGTTTCCGACAGCGCCCGTAACACTTCGCCCGAACAACGGCGGTCATTGACCCATGCAGTCTTACGTCCCTCGGCCGTGTTGACGCGGCGCAGGATCAGCTCCTCGCCACCGGGCAGACCCGCCTCGGCCAGAATCGAATGGGCAGGGTGATCGTCAGGCAGTTCAAACTCGGCCACAACTTCGCCCTGTGCGGCCCCCTGACGAACCAGCTCGGCGCGCCCGCGCCAGCCCAGCACAAAGCCCAGCGAATCCAGCAAGATCGACTTGCCCGCGCCGGTTTCACCGGTCAAAGCATTCAAGCCCGGCTGAAACGTCAGCTCCAGCCGGTCGATGATCAGCATGTCGCGGATATCAAGGGCGCGCAGCATCGGGTCTTTAGCGTCCCAAGCCTTTAGCCATGGCCGTTACAACCACTCACCCTTGACGGTCTGGCGATAGATCGTGCTGAGCCAATTGTTACCTCGGCTCTTTAGATCGAGACCACGCGACGTCAGCAACGTGTACCCCGCGTCGTACCATTCCGAGGACTGATAGTTGTAACCCAGAATCGCACCCGCGGTCTGCGCCTCGTCCACCAGTCCCAGCGCCAGATACGCCTCGATCAGGCGATAGAGCGCCTCGGCGGTATGAGATGTGGTCTGAAAATCTTCGACCACCACGCGGAATCGGTTGATCGCCGCAGTGAAGTGATCCTGACGCAGATAATAGCGCCCGATCTCCATCTCTTTGCCAGCCAGATGGTCGAAGGCAAGGTCGAACTTCAGTACGGCAGATGTGGCATACTCACTGTCTGGGTAGACTTCGATCACCGTGCGCAGGGCCTGCAGTGCCTGAAAGGTCAGCCCCTGATCACGGCCAACTTCGTCGATCTGATCATAGTAGCTGAGCGCCAGAAGATACTGGGCATAGGCGGCGTCTTCGTCAGTGGGATAGAAATCGATATATCGCTGCGCGGCGGCGCGGCTTTCTTCATAGTTCTGGTCCGAATGGAATGAGAACGCCTGCATGATCAGCGCACGTTTCGCCCAATCGGAATAAGGATAAAGCCGCTCTACTTCAGAGAAATACCAAGCCGCGTCGTCCGAGCGATTCTGCGACAGCTCGTATTCACCGCGGGTGTAAATCTGTTCAGGCGTGAAACCTTCGAGGTTTTGGCTGCGGTCTGCCCCACGGTTACCAAACAGACCTCCGGCATTGCCACATGCCGTCAAAGTTGCTGCCAGAAGAAGCGCACCTGCGATTCTGACTGCCGCTTTGCTGCCAACCATTCCGCCCATCCTTGTCGTCTACTTAGCGGGAATTACCCCTGATCGGGCCTCGGTCTAGCACATAAAATTCCAGTGCAAAACGCCTTATCCACCCTCATGGCGCAAATGTCGTCAGAGTTGATCAGATCACGCAACCTGCGGGATTTCGCTTCGCACAAGGCCCTGGCCGGGCAGACGCGCGGCTTGTTCAGGGGTACAAAGGATCGGTCGCACAGCGCCCGGTGTTTCGAACAGTTTGCGCAGCAATGTGTTGGTCATCGAATGCCCCGACTTCTCGCCGACAAAGCGCCCCAGAATCGGACCGCCTGCAAGATAGAGATCACCCAGAGCGTCCAGCATTTTGTGGCGCACCGCTTCATCCGTGTGACGGAAGCCACCCGGGGTCAGGACTTCGTCGCCCTGTACGACTACGGCATTGTCCAATGTGCCGCCCAAGGCCAATCCGTTTTCACGCATCGCTTCGACATCTGTGCGGCGGCAAAACGTGCGACTGTCGCAGAGTTCACGCGCAAACGAACCATTGCGCATGTCCAAAACCTTTGTCTGGCTTCCAATGGCGTCATCTTCGAAATCGATGTGAAACTCGATCTCCAGACCTTCCGCAGGCGCGATCGATGCCTTTGCGCCCTCTCGTTCAACAGAGACGGGCTTAAGCACCTCATAAGCTAGTACCGGACTAGCCTGACGGCGAACGCCTTTGGCCATGATGCCCTGAACAAAGGCCACGGACGAGCCATCCATGATCGGGACTTCGGGACCATCGATTTCAATCAGTGCATTATGCACACCACATCCGGCAAGTGCCGCCATGATGTGTTCCACAGTCGATACCGACACATTCGCATCGTTAACCAATCGTGTGCAAAGAGGCGTCCGCTCAACAACGTCATAGATTGCGGGGATCAACGCATTGCCCAGCTCGATATCAGTCCGTTTGAACCAGATTCCATGACCTGCCGCTGCAGGCTTCAGAACCATCGTCGCAGGCTTGCCGCTATGCAGCCCAGTGCCCACAAACGTGACTGAAGATTTGAGCGTATGTTGCAATGTGAGCCTCGGTGAGTTGTGTCCAGCCTATCAGGGGCTGTGTTGCACCCTCAACTAAGGAAGGGGGCGTTAAGGCTCAACTCACCTTTTGCAACCGAATGAAACATGAATGTGACACATCGGCAAATCCCTGCTTACACCAGCTCAACACTTTGTGTTTCCACAAAAAAGGGCCGCGCGATGGCGGCCCTTCGGGATGATTTTGTTACCGCGATCAGTTGGCCTGACGCCGTAGGAAGGCGGGAATTTCGATGCGCTCCTGATCAGGATCGGCTTCATCCTGAACAGGTGCCGTTGCGTCAACCGACCGCATCGCAGGCTGTTGGCGTACCGGTTGAGCGGGCGTATCGGCCGCATGGCCGGTCATCCGGTCAATCAATCGGTTGAAGCCAAAACGCGGGCGATCCTCGGTCGCTTGCTGCGGCTGAGGGGCCGGTTCGCGAGGTGCCTCAGGCGTCGGACGCAGCCGGTTCGAAGGTACTTTCTGAACTGCGGCCTGCAACCGCTGCATCGCTTCTGGAGACGGTGTGCCGGGGGTCTGGGCACGCGGTGCGTCGTAGGTGTCGACTGTCTCTTCGACTTCGGGTTGCGGTTCGAACTGCGCCACCTGAGGCTGATAGGCGGGCGGAGGCAGCCCGTCATCGTCCTGCTCGGCAGCGGGTTGTTCTTCTTGCCAGCCTTCATTGAACTCGACATCTTCGATGGACTCGAAGAGCGTGGGCGCAATGTTGTCCTCAGCCGGGGCCTCATCTGCAGCGATTTGTTCAGGCGTGGAGTCTTCTGCCGAAACCGTGCGTGTCAGCGGAGCCGACATCGAACGGCGGGCGACCGGTACATCTTCGCTTTTCTCGCTGGCATCGATACCGGTGGCAACGACTGAAACGCGCATTCCGCCTTCCATCTCGGTGTCGAGGGTCGAACCGACAATGATATTGGCCTCCGGGTCCACTTCCTCGCGGATGCGGTTGGCGGCCTCGTCCAGTTCGAACAAGGTCAGGTCGTGCGCACCGGTGATGTTGATTAGCACACCCTTGGCACCCTTGAGGCTGATTTCGTCCAACAGCGGGTTGGCAATGGCCTTCTCGGCTGCCTGAATGGCGCGATCTTCACCGGTCGCTTCGCCTGTGCCCATCATCGCCTTGCCCATCTCGTCCATCACGGCTCGAACGTCGGCGAAGTCGAGGTTGATCAGACCCGGACGCACCATCAGGTCGGTTACGCCTTTGACGCCCTGATACAGGACATCGTCGGCCATCGAGAACGCCTCGGTAAACGTTGTCTTTTCGTTGGCCAGACGGAACAGGTTCTGGTTCGGAATGATGATCAGCGTATCAACGACTTTCTGCAGCGCATCAACGCCGTCTTCGGCCTGACGCATACGCTTGGCGCCTTCGAACTGGAAGGGTTTGGTGACAACCCCAACGGTCAGGACACCCAGCTCCCGCGCTGCTTGCGCGATGATCGGGGCTGCGCCGGTGCCTGTGCCGCCACCCATGCCGGCGGTGATAAAGCACATATGCGCACCCGCTAGGTGATCGACGATCTGTTCGATGCTTTCTTCAGCTGCTGCAGCACCCACGGTCGGACGCGCACCTGCACCTAACCCTTCGGTGACTTTGACGCCCAGCTGCACCCGCGCCGACGAACGGCTTTGCTGCAGCGCCTGTGCGTCTGTGTTGGCGACGACAAATTCTACGCCGTCCAACTGTTTTTCAATCATGTTGTCGACAGCATTGCCCCCAGCGCCGCCAACGCCAAATACGGTAATCCGAGGCTTGAGTTCGTCGTGCCCGGGCATCGAAAGATTTAATGTCATGCTCTGTCCGCCTGTTTTTTATGTTGCCGCAAAATGCGGTTTTTCTGACCTATCCACAGTCGATTTTACTGTGTCATTTCGGAAACGTCACCAGAAAAATCGCACGAATCCACAAAATATGGAGGAAATAAGGCAGCAAACAGCGGCATTTCGCTGTTACCGCGACATGTTGCGGCGAAAGACTCATGCGCTACTACACACGGAAAGACCCCGCCCACCTTGAGGGGGGTGTAAAACTTTTAGTCACTCGTTTGGTCGCGGAAAACTGCTCAATGTCCTGCCGCTGGGCCTCTGCCGGGCCTTGAGCCTTATTTTGCGGCAATTTGGCAGTTGCCGCAACTGATTTCTTTAGCCTACCGGGGCACTTGGGCAATTCAGGCCATCTTCAGAGATGCTACGGACCTCTTGCGTTTCGCTGCCGACGAAGCGCGCCAGCCGCACCATCAACCGGTCATTGTACAGGTAGGGCCACCAGCAGACTGGCAGGCCATCGGGCGCATCATCGTACAGAAAACAGATCTGGCCATTTGGCGTGGTGATCTGGCCATAGACACAGCCCCGCCCCTCCATCCGCCAGACCGAGAGAGTCGGGCTGAGGAATTCCTCGGTCCCGACCAACATACCGCTTCGGATTTCATGGAAGGTGATCGTTTTGCCAACGACGGCGCTCAGAAACGCCTCTGGCGTAATCAGGGTTTGAGCCGGGGCCGCAGCGGGCCCAAGGGCCGCGCCAACGGCTGCACCACGCAGGGCATTACCAATTGTCACGGAACCAGCGCACGGCGCGCTTGAACGGGCGCGCGGCATAGGTGTCGACCGGGATCTCAAAATCCCACCATTCGTCCTGAGGATGCGCCGCAAACAGGCTAAGCCCCACTGCCGAAGAAAAACCGGGCCCGGTCGCGGATTGCGGCAGGCCATGAACGCGCAGCGGGCGGCCCAAACGAACACGCTGACCCAGAATCCGGCTGGCAAGCCCGTCTAGCCCCATGATCTGGCTGCCACCACCAGTCAGAACGATCTGCTGGCTTGGCAGGTGGTCGAAACCGGCAGCGTCCAGACGAGTACGCACCTCTTCGAGAATCTCCTCGACGCGGGGGCGCATGATGCCGATCAACTCGGCTCGGCTGACGGTACGGCGGTCATGCTCCCAATCGCCAGTATCGCCACCGATGTCGATCAGGTCGCGATCATCGGCTCCGGTCGCGTGAACGCCACCGTTAAAGGTCTTGATCCGTTCGGCCACCGCTGCGGGCACGCCGAGGCCCATCGAAATGTCGCTGGTCACGTGATCCCCGCCCATGCGCACGCAATCGGCATAGATCATGTGTTTCTTCATGAAGATCGAGATGCTGGTGGTGCCGCCGCCCAAATCGATACAGGCCGCGCCCAACTCCTGTTCGTCCTCGACCAATGCGGAAATGCCCGAGACATAGGCTGAGTTCGCAATCCCTGCCAGCTCCAGATCGCAGCGCTTGATGCAGCGGACGATGTTCTGGATCGCCACCGCATCGACGGTTAGCATGTGCATATCCACTGCAAGGCTCTGCCCCAACTGTCCACGCGGATCGATTAGTCCCGAGCGGTTGTCGAGCGCGAAATTCACCGGTTGCGCATGCAGTACCTCGCGCCCTTCGCCGTAATCGGGCACGTCGCAGGCGTTCAGGACACGACCGACCTCGGCTTCGGTAACCAATTGGCCTTCCAGATCAACCTGCGCATCCAGCCCGTAGGAACGCGGGTTCGCCCCTGAGAAGGATGCAATCACGTGATCGACGCGGATATCGGCCATCTTCTGCGCCGCCTGCAGCGCGGTGCGGATGGCGCGCTCGGTTTCCTGCATCGCGGTAACCTCGCCGAACTGCACCCCGCGCGAACGGGTGGTCGCAGCGCCAATGACCCGGAAACCGGTTTGTCCGGCCATCGAGCCGATCGAGTTATCCTCGGACAACCGCCCCGTCCCGTCGAAGCGCAATACAAGGCAAGCGATTTTGGAGCTGCCGACATCCAGGATAGCAACTACACCGCGTTGCATTGCCTGTCGGCGCATCTGCCGCATAGCCCTTTGGGACTGATAAAGATCGGTCATCATGGTCGTTACTGCCCGCTACTCACATCTACTTTTGTGTTCCACCAGTCTTCGCTGGCCGTTTTGTTCATTCGGATGGTTGGTCGCTGCCCCAGTCGCATGTCGACCACGGCCACGTCACGTTCTAGAAGGTCCTGCACCTCGTTCACCGCCAACACGCGTTCCAGCGCGCGCGCCGGACGTTCGGTCGGCAACATGATGCGCTGGTTGCGATCCAGCACCAGATCCCAGCGCCGTTCGCCAACGCGCACCAAACCGCGAACGCGGTCGCCCAAGCTGCGGGCAGTGGTCAGGATTTGCAGCGCCTCGGGGACATGTTTGTTCGCGCCCTTCCCTGCGATCAGTGGCAGGGCTGCGTGATCGGCGCGTGCTGAAACACGGTCAACATGAGCTCCGGTTTCATCCAATAGCTCGATCCCGTCTCGGGTGCGCCAGACGATGACCGGCTGGCGTTCGACCACATCAACCTGAAGAATCCCGCCAGGGCGAATGCGTACGGTTGCCGATTTCACCGGGTCAAGCCCGGTGATGGTGTCGCGGATCAACTCCACATCCAGATCCCACGAACTGAGCGGGAAATCGAGCGGCACGATCTCGCGGATATCCTCAGACAGTGCGGTTCCTGCCCCATCGATGGCCATCAGGTTGACCATGAATTCGGGGCGCTCCTGGATCGAGGTCTTGATGTCGGCGATATAGGTGCTGACCGCCTCACGACGTTCTTCGGCGGCAAAGAAGCCACCCACCAAACCAACGACGGTCAGAACCGGCAGGCCAATTTTTAGCCCGCGCCGGATGCCGGGGGTGAGCATCCAGCGCTGAAAGCGGTAGCTGAGGCGCGAGGGCGCGGGGTCCACGTTGCGCGCGCGGCCAAAAAGACGCGCCCCGCGCAAATGCAGCTTAGGTTCGGTTTTGGGCTCGGGCCTTGGCGCGGCGGTGAAATCGGCATCCGGCCCCGCCAACGGTTTGGTCCGGTGAATCACCGGCGCGCGGGTGGCGGTCAGCGGTCGCATGAGGCGTCCTCCACCATCCAGGCGCAGAGCTGGCCGAAACTGATGCCAAGATGCTCGGCCTGTTCGGGCACCAGCGAAGTCGGCGTCATGCCGGGCTGGGTGTTGGTTTCCAGCAGGAACAGCCCGTCGGCACCCTTGCTGTCATCCCAGCGGTAATCGGTGCGGGACACGCCGCGACACCCCAGCGCATTATGCGCCTTCACCGCATAGTCCATGCAGCGGTCAAAGATGTCCTGCGGAATGTCAGCGGGCAGCACATGCCACGAGCCGCCGGGCTTGTACTTGGCATCATAATCGTACCAACCGCCATCGGTCATGATCTCGGTCACCGTCAGGGCGCGATCGCCCATCACGGTCACGGTCAGTTCACGGCCCGCGACGTATTTCTCGACCATCACCTGATCAGGCATCGCCTCGTCCAGTTGCGGCGGGCCGTTGGCATTTTCATGCACGATGTAGATGCCGACGCTGGAACCTTCGTTGTTGGGCTTGGCCACATAGGGCGGCTCCATCACATGGACCTCGACCACCTCGACCTTGGGAACGATCAGGCTGGGTACGATAGGTAATCCTTCGGCGGCGTAGACCTCTTTGCTGCGCTGTTTGTCCATCGCAAGGGCCGAAGCCAGCACGCCGGAATGCGTGTAAGGAATGCGCATCCATTCCAGTAGCCCCTGCACACAGCCATCCTCGCCCCAGCGTCCATGCAGGGCGTTGAACACCACATCGGGTTTGATATCGGTAAGGCGAGCAGCAAGGTCCGGACCTGCGTCCAGTTCGACCACTTCAAAGCCTTCTCCCACAAGGGCGGCTGCGCATTCGCGCCCAGAGCTGAGAGACACCTCGCGTTCCGCCGAGGGGCCGCCCATCAACACCGCCACTTTGGGGTTTGTCCTGCTCGACATACCCAATGTGCGCCTCAATGTCCCCGGACCTTATGTGGTGGTCCGTACTGCGTTTATGCCTTTGATCCGTCGTCCTAATTTGCCTGTTATGGTCTGACGGTCGGGGCCTTATTCTTCCAGCGGATCACCGACCCGCATGATTTCCCACTCTAGCGTGATGCCGCTTGTTTCGTAAACCTTTTTTCGCACCTCTTCGCCCAGACCTTCGAGGTCTGCGGCGGTGGCGTCGCCTGTATTGATCATGAAATTCGAGTGTTTGGGACTCATCTGCGCGCCACCTTTTGTGGCCCCGCGCATACCCGCGTCATCGATCACTTTCCACGCCTTGAGGTCATGCACATCGTCCGCGCGCCCAGTCGACGAGAACCCGGCTGGATTACGGAAGGTCGACCCGGCGCTGCGGTCCTTGGTGGGTTGAGTTTCGTCGCGCTTTTTTAGCTGCGCCTCCATGCGAGCGTGCAGCTCAGCTGGATCGCCCGAGGGGCCTTGAAGCGTCGCCGAGATCAGCACCGCGCCTTCGGGCAGGTCGGACTGGCGATAGCGGAAGCTGAGGTCTTGCGGGGTCAGGTCCACGATCTCTCCGGCGCGGGTGACGACGGTAGCCTTTTGCAACACATCCGCCGTATAGCTGCCGTAACAGCCCGCGTTCATGCGCACGGCCCCGCCGATCGAGCCTGGTATCGTGCGCAGGAAAGTCAGGTCCACACCTCCATCCGCTGCTTTACGCGCCACATGCGCATCCAGCGCGGCGGCACCCGCGCTGACGGTATTGCCCTCGACCGAGATGCCATTGAACCCGCGCCCCAATCGGATCACCACCGCCCGCAGACCACCATCACGGACGATCAGATTGGATCCGACACCCATGGGAAAGATGGGAACATCCGCAGGCAGATCACGCAGAAACGACTGAAGGTCTTCGGTATCGGCGGGTTGAAACAGATAATCCGCTGGTCCGCCGACGCGCAGCCAGGTGAGTTCGGAAAGAGAACGCGCCGCGGACAGGCGGCCACGGACGTCGGGCAGTTCGCTCATGCGCCTTCCCGCGATGCAAGGCTGCGCCCGCCTACTCCACCCATGATCACCGCAAACAGGAAGGGCAGGACCGCACCGGTCAGCCAGACGAAGGGTCCGAACGCCTGTTCTTCTTCTCCTGTTCCGACACCGGCCAGCACTATGATCAGTACCAGACCAAGGGCCGAGGTCAGCCCGATCAGCCACAGCAGTGCCTTGAGGCCGATCCAGCGCGCGGCGACAAAACCCGCAAGCGTCCCGAGGATCAGGGTAATCAGCGGCAAATAGGCGAAAGTGGCGATGTCGACCATGGGGGCCTCCTGAAAATGGCCAGTTACTTGTTCGCCGCCTTCATGCCCTGCATTTTCGCCTTTGTCCAACGGGTGAGGTAAATCACCGGCCAACGCAGAACTGACATACCTGCCGCCAGAACCAGCAGCCCGATCCATGGACCATTTTCATAGGTGACATAGCCTAGGATGGGGACGCCAACGGCGATCAGGAAATAGGCGCGCCGCCAATGGTTGTCCTTGCTGGGCAACATCGCCAACACGTTGGCGACAACACCCCACAGACCGGCAAGCGCAATCGACCAGTTCATTCCGACACCTCTTTACCCGTCCACTTGCGCCAGTAGTAGCGGATCGGGTTGCGGTACATCGAAACAAAACCGCCAGCAGCCAGGACTCCGACGAACCAGCCATAGTCTAAACTCAGCCAAAGAATCAGAGCAGGCGCGCTGGCAAACAGTACAACACCCGGTGGGAATTGCAGGTGCATCGGCAGCATCGCCACAATGGTGGAAGCGAAGACCCAGACGCAGGCGAGTATGAGCGACAACGCCACGAGGTTAGCTCGCTTTGGCGATTAACCGGTCAGGCAAACCGTTGGCCCAGGTACTGATCGTACCTGCGCCGAGGCAGACAACCATATCGCCCGGGCGGGCCTGTTCACGGACAAGGCGGGCGAGGTCTTCTTCGTTCAAGATCGCGCGCGCGTGGCGGTGGCCGTGGCGGATCAGGCCCTGCACAAGATCGTCACGGCTGGCACCTTCGATCGGATCTTCGCCTGCGGCAAAGACCTCGGCAATAGCGACCACGTCGGCGTCGTTGAAGCAGGTGCAGAAATCGTCGAACAGGTCGGACAGGCGGGAATAGCGGTGAGGCTGGTGGACGGCGATAACGCGGCCCTCGGTGGCCTGACGTGCGGCCTTGAGAACGGCGGCGATTTCGACCGGATGGTGGCCGTAATCGTCGATGATGGTGACGCCGTCAATTTCTCCAACCTTCGTGAAGCGGCGATTGACGCCGCCGAAATTGGCCAGCGCGTCGCGAATTTCCGAAGCTTTCATGCCCAGATGACGGGCCACGGCCACGGCAGACAACGCATTCGAGACGTTGTGATCGCCGGGCATCGGCAGGGTACAGCCCTCAATCACCTTGTCTTCGTGGCGCAAATGGATGTCGAAATGGGCAACGCCGCCCTTATAGGTCAGGTTTTCGGCCCGCACATCGGCCTGTGCGTTGAAACCATAGGTGCGCACGCGGCGGTCGGAGATGCGGCCAACAAGCGCCTGCACCTCGGCATGATCTGTGCAGCAGACGGCCAAGCCATAAAACGGCAGGTTCGAGACGAACTCGTAAAACCCGTCGCGCAGTTGGTCGAAATCGCCCCAGTGCTCCATATGCTCGGGGTCGATATTGGTGACGATGGCGATGGTTGCAGGCAGGCGATTGAATGAACCGTCGCTCTCATCCGCTTCAACCACCATCCATTCGCCCTGCCCCATGCGGGCGTTGCTGCCATAGGCGTGGATGATGCCGCCATTGATGACTGTGGGGTCGAAATCGCCGGCAACCATCAGTTCGGCCATCATTGTGGTCGTGGTCGTTTTTCCGTGGGTTCCGGCGATGGCAATATTCGAGCGCAGCCGCATCAGTTCGGCCAGCATATCGGCGCGGCGGACAACCGGCAGGCCCTGCGCGCGTGCTTCGTCCAGTTCCGGGTTCCCCGGTTTGATCGCGGTTGAGACCACGACTACGGCGGCGTTCTGCAAGTTCTCCGAACGCTGGCCTTCGAAAATCTCAGCACCCAGCCCAGCCAGCCGGTCAGTAATCTTCGAGGTTTTCAAGTCCGAACCTTGTACACGGTAGCCAAGATTCAAAAGCACCTCTGCGATACCCGACATCCCGATCCCACCGATGCCCACGAAGTGGATCGGTCCAACGTCCTGCGGCAGTTTGGTTGCTGGATTCATGAGGTCTCCTTCTGCGCCAGTTGCTCGACAAGGGCGACCAGACGCTCGGTGGCGTCCGGTGCCCCGACCGATAGCGCGGCATGGGCCATTTGCTGTGCGGCTTCGGGGTTGGTGAGAACCGTGGTCATTTGCTGTGTCAGCGCGGGAACGTCAAGGGCGTTTTCGGGGATCATGATCGCCCCACCTGCCTGAACCAACCCACGCGCGTTGGCTGTTTGATGATCTCCGGCAGCCGTGGCAAGCGGGATCAAAATCGACGGACGGCCAATCACGGAAATGTCGGCAATACTGGAGGCACCCGACCGGCTGACAACCAGCTGCGCGTCGGACATGCGGCGAGGTACGTCATCAAAGAAAGGCTGTACATCGGCGCGTATGCCGTGATGGGCGTAAAAGGCCTTGACCCGTTCACGATCCTCATCGCGGGCCTGATGCGAGACTCGGATGTACCCGCGCAGATATTCAGGCAGCGCAGCGATGGCCCCCGGCACCACGTCACTGAGGATACGTGCGCCCTGTGAGCCGCCCATCACCAGGACGGACATCGGGTACTCCCCAGGCGGGATATAGGGGGCAGCAGCGCGTTCAAGAACGGAGGCGCGAACCGGGTTACCAGTGTGTATGCCCTTGGACCCTTCAGGCAGATCGGTGGGCCAGACACCACAGGCCACTTGAGCCACACGCGTGGCAAACAGTTGGTTTACCCGGCCCAGAACGCCATTTTGTTCATGGATCATACGCGGCAGCTTCAGCAGGATGGCCGCGCCCAGCGCCGGTATCGACGGATAGCCGCCAAAGCCCACCACCACATCCGGCTTGTCACGCATCATCTGCGCAGCCATGCTAGTGACTCCAGCAGCAATCTTGGGTCCAACCAACATCTTGGCCGCTAATCCGCCTCGGGCGAAGGTGGCCGAGGATGCCTCGACAATCTCGACGTCTGCGGGGAACGCGCCGGTATAGCGCGCTCCGCGCGGGTCGGTGGACAGGCGCACACGCCAGCCTTTCTGCAGCATCGCCTCGGCCAACGCCTGCGCAGGGAACATGTGGCCCCCGGTGCCACCTGCTGCGATTAGTAGATAAGGTTTGCCCATCAGCCTCGTCCGCGCAGAATGTCGCCTAGCTCGCCCTGCGGGCGGGTTCGGGTGAAGGCCAGCAACATGCCAACCGCGATGCCGCCTGCAATCAGGGACGATCCGCCATAACTGACAAACGGCAGCGTCATGCCCTTGGCGGGCAGAAGACGCACAGCGACGCCCATGTTGATCATAGCCTGCACGCCGAACATGCAGGCCAGACCAGTGCCAGCCAGACGGATGAACATGTCGCGTTCGCGCATCAGCCGCAGCAGCGAACGCACAACGATCAGCGAGTACAGCGCGATGATAATCAGCACCAGAATCAGCCCGTATTCTTCGGCCGCGACCGCGATGATGAAATCCGTATGCGCATCAGGCAGAGACCACTTGACCTGCCCCTCACCCACGCCGACGCCGAACAGGCCGCCTTCGCGGATAGCATTGGTGGCATACCCAAGCTGAGTGGTCGGATCGAGTTCCTGATTAAGGAAACCATCGATACGACGGGCAAAGTGCTCGGAATTGGAATAGGCAAACATGCCGCCCAGAACGACCGCCCCGGCCATGCCGACCAGCAATAGCATCGGGGCTCCGGCAACAAAATACATCACACCCCAACCAAAAAGGATAAGGCAGGCCTGCCCGAAATCGGGCTGCATCACCAGCATTGCCACGATGGACATACACAGTGCAAAGGACCACAACCGCCCCGGCGGGCCGTTGATTTCCTGTGATGCGGCCAACAGCCATGCGGCCACCACGACAAAACCGGGCTTGAGGAACTCGGATGGCTGCAACGAGGCAAAACCCAGCGAATACCAGCGCACCGCGCCTTTGCCAAAGTCTGTACCGAAGACCGGCAGGAAGGCCAGCGCCACGAACGAGGCCAGAAAGCCCAGAATCGCCAGCCGCCGCACCAGTGTCGGCGACATCATTGAGGTCAGCAGCATCGCGACCAGCGCCAGCCCGCCAAAGATCGCCTGACGTTCTACATAGTGGAAAGGATCGAACCCGTTACGCCCCGCTAGTGGCGGCGACGAGGCTAGCCCCAGCAAAAGCCCGATGACAAACAGGATCAGGACGCAGGACATCGTCCAGCGATCAATCGTTCGCCACCACTTCGGAAGAATCGGTTCTCCGCGCTGGTCCTGGACCGCGCCATACACCATCTCAGTCATGAGATACCGCCACTATCTGCCTCGTTAACGTCCCGTTTTTCGGGATCTGATTGAGAGTCTACAGGGATTTTTACATTTGGGCTAGCAGAATGACAGGCAGAACTGGAATTCCGGAACAATGAGCCGCCGTTGACAAACGCGCATGCATTCAAGCAGCGCATGCTGCCTGTTCTGATCGACGGCCCGTTGAGGCTCGGTTTGAGTTCATCCAACTATCAACCGCGCCCAACGTCATTGTTCAAAAAGTAAATCGTCAGTCTTTGATGGGGTATCTGTCAGGCTCTTCAAACACATCGATCACTCGGGAACCCGCCTTGATGCGCCCGCCATGCTCCACTCCGGCTGGGATAGAATAGCTGTCGCCGGGCAGATAAACTTTCGTCTCTCCGCCAATGGTGAGTTCAATTTCTCCTTCCACCACCGTACCCCATTGGGCACCATGTGAATGTAGTGGGAGTTCCATTTCTTTAAGAAAAGTAAAAAAGGCGACCAAACCAGCATCAGATCGAATGACTGCCGTCTGCACGACGTCTTCGGGAAATGGCACGTCTAGTCTTGGAAAGTCGGTAATGAAGTTTGGAAAGCGCATATTTTTGTCCCTTTAAATGGATTTAACCGGCAAGCATTAGCACAGAGCCTAGCATGTCAGAATGCACTACGAGTAAAAATCCACATACCATATGGCACAAACCCAAGTGCTGCTGAGAAATTCCGTGGGCCAAACCCACACCGTTCTTGGTCTGCGCTCTTGCCATCGCTCACAATCCACGCCATGCGCAGCATATGGATTTCGAGACGATCATCCTCGGTGCTGGCGCGGCCGGCATGATGTGCGCAGCCCATTGCGGTGGCCAGGCGCTGGTGATCGACCATGCAAAAGCTCCCGGAGAAAAGATCCGCATCTCGGGTGGTGGACGATGCAATTTCACCAATATGTATGCGGGACCGGGCAATTTCCTGTCTCAGAATCCGCATTTCAGCAAATCAGCGCTGGCGCGATATACACAGTGGGACTTCATCGAACTGGTCGATCGCCATGGCATTGCATGGCATGAAAAAACGCTTGGGCAATTATTCTGCGACGGGTCTTCGAAACAGATCGTCCAGATGCTGCTGAATGAAATGGTCAAGGCCGAGGCCGAGCTCTGGGTGCAGACGTCGCTGCGCAACTTGCGCAAAACCGAAAGCGGTTTCGCTTTGGATGTCGAACGCGATGGCAAGCACATCCCTCTGACCTGTCGTAATCTGGTTCTGGCCACGGGTGGCAAATCGATCCCCAAAATGGGCGCGACGGGGTTGGCCTATGACATCGCGCAGCAATTCGGGCTGCAGATAACCGAGACACGAGCGGCGCTGGTGCCGTTCACCTTCTCGGACGGTCGGTTCAAGGATTTGTCCGGCGTCTCCCTGCCCGCTCGACTATCAAACGAGCGCACCAGTTTCGACGAGGCTTTGTTGTTCACCCATCGCGGGTTGAGCGGTCCTTCGGTGCTGCAATTGTCTTCGTACTGGCGCGAGGGTGAGGCAATATGGGTCAACCTGATCCCCGATTTGCCTTTATACGATCTGCTTCGCGATCAGCGGCAGGCTGTTGGGCGCAAGGCGCTGACCACCGAATTGGCACGCCACCTGCCCACGCGTCTGGTGGAATACCTCGCACACCATATCCCGATGAAGGGCAATCTTGCGGATCAGTCCGACACGGCGCTGTCGGAACTGATCGCCGCATTGTCCAACTGGCGGCTTACGCCGTCGGGCACCGAGGGCTATCGCACCGCCGAGGTCACTCTGGGCGGGATCGACACTGACGGGCTGTCGTCTAAAACGATGGAGGCCAGGGATGTCCCCGGCCTCTATGTCATTGGTGAAGCGGTGGATGTCACCGGCTGGCTTGGCGGTTACAACTTCCAATGGGCGTGGTCCTCGGGCCACGCCGCCGGAAGTGCCATCGCAAGCCGTTAGCCTACGACGTTGTAACCCCGTCCGCGCATACAGTTGCGCACAATGACTTCCTTGTTCTGGTTCTTGTTGATCACGTCAGCACCTGCACCAACCAACGCACCGGCAACGGCGGCGCGACCCAGGTTGTCGCTGCTGTCCTGAACGATGCCGGTGACGGCTGCAGCACCTGCAGCGCCGATTGCGGCATTACCTGCGGTCGATCCGTCAACGCTGGCCTGCGAGGCTGCAAGTTGCTGGCACTGATACAGGTCCGAATTGTAGTTCGGGCCTACAGGGCCATCGATCACGGGCTGATAGTTGGCCCCGGTATTGGTGCAAGCCGCAGCAGCCAGCAGCGCTGGAACGACCAGAAGAAGTTTACGGTTTGGCATATTCATGACCTCGTGTTGAATTTCCTGAAGGCAAAAAACCAATGCAGGCAGTGCGTCAAGCAGATAGGCCCACAGCTTCGCCGAACCGGCGATCTATTGCAAACGCATTGCTTTCAGAGGCGTTTTTTAACCTGATCCACGAAGTCATCGCCACGTTGTTCGAAGTTGTCATACTGGTCGAAACTGGCCGCAGCAGGTGCCAATAGAACGGTTTCACCGGGCTGCGCATCGGCCATGGCCTGCATAACCGCCGCTTCCATAGTGGTGCAGACTTGCGCATCGGCCTGCAACTGCATTGCAAAGCTCGCCGCCTCACGCCCGATGACGTAGGCCTTGATTACGTGGTCCCCTGCCCCGTTCAGCGCCTCAAGCCCGCCTTCTTTCTCAAGCCCGCCACAGATCCAACGTATCTTCTTGAACGCGCTCAAGGCTTTGAGGGCGCTATCTACGTTGGTGGCTTTCGAGTCATTCACATAGGTCACGCCGTCCGCCTCGGCGATGATCTGACTGCGGTGCGGCAGACCCGGGAAGCTGTGCAGCGCGTCTTCGATCACGCGCGGAGCAAGGCCCAGCGAACGGCAGGCGGCATAGGCGGCGCAGGCGTTCTGGTGATTATGCGCACCGGGCAGGCCCTTGATCTCACGCAGGTCGATCGATCCGGCCTGACGGCCCTTGCGGTATTCCGACAGGAAACCCTTGCGGGCAAAGACCTGCCAACCCGACCCGGTCAGCTTGCGCGCCACCGAGACGCGGATCACCCGGTCATCCGACGGCCCCTCGGCCAGTTGCCCGGCCAGAAACGCGCCCTCGGCCTCATCTATCCCGATCACGGCGCGGTCTGGGCCTCCTTCGGCGAACAGGCGACGTTTGGCGGCAAAGTAACCACCCATTCCACCATGTCGATCCAAGTGATCAGGTGAAAGATTGGTGAAAACCGCCACATCCGGCGTCAGTGCGCGGGCCAGTTCGGTCTGGTAGCTCGATAGCTCCAGTACCACGACCGATCCATCGCCACCTGGGTCGATGTCCAGCACGCCGCGCCCAATGTTACCCGCCAGTTGTGAGTCGCGCCCGGCCTCGGTCAGGATATGTTGGATCAACGCAGCGGTGGTTGATTTGCCATTCGATCCCGTCACCGCGATGACGCGCGGTGGGATGTCGTAGTTGTTCCATTCAGGGCCTGCGAAAGAGCGAAAGAACAGACCTATATCATTGTCGACCGGAACTCCGGCTTCCAACGCAGCGGCCACAACCGGGTTCGGCGCGGGGTAGAGATGAGGGATGCCGGGCGAGACAATTAGTGCGACAATATCGTCATACGCCCCGTGGCGGCGCAGATCGACACACGAGAATCCCTCGACCTCCGCCGCTTCACGCGCGGCGGGGTTGTCATCCCAGCAGATCGGCTCAGCCCTGCCAGCGCGCAGCGCTCGTGCGGTGGTCAGACCCGACCGACCTAACCCCAGAACCGCTACTTTCTGCCCTGAAAACCCTTTGACCGGGATCATTGCCATACACCTTCTATCCGAGCCGTTCTTCCAGCCAGTCCGCCCGCCAAGCGACTGGCCCTTTTGGAACGTTTTCTATTACGAACCCATAGTCTGGTAACCGGTCGCACAATGCATCGTATTCCGCAATAGCTGCGGCCAAGTTGTGCCGCCGGTCATCATCCTGTTCGAATATCTCAGGCCAAGGAGGAAAGAGAAACACGCATGGGTCGTAGCCCAAGTGCAGTATCTGTTCACGCACTTTGGTCTCCAACGGTGTACCGGTTCGATCAAACCAAATCAGCGCGTCCAATGCCGAACGATCAAATAGCACAAGATCATCTTTGGCATTGTCGAAGTCTGATATCGCAAGTTCAATGATCCGGTGGCAGAATACCTCGGAGTTGACCCAAGGCAGAGCGCGACCACCACCTTGTCTTTCCTCGGCAATGACACGACGACCCGGCTCGGAAACTGTTGAATATCCGCGTCGGGCCATCTCCTCCAGCAGTGTTGATTTGCCACCACCGGAGCATCCAGATAGCACGACGCAACGCGGGCTCATCTGACTTTCAGCGTCGCCAGCCCGATCATCGCTAAGATCAGTGAAATGATCCAGAACCGGATCACGATGGTGGGTTCAGCCCAACCCTTTTTCTCATAATGGTGATGGATCGGCGCCATCAGGAACACCCGCTTTCCGGTCCGTTTGAAATAAAGAACCTGGATGATCACACTTAAAGCTTCAACCACGAACAGCCCGCCCACGACTGCCAATACCAACTCGTGTTTGGTAGCCACGGCAATCGCGCCCAGCGCACCGCCCAGAGCCAGTGATCCGGTATCACCCATGAAAACCGCCGCCGGAGGGGCGTTGTACCACAAGAATCCCAGCCCCGCACCAAACAGCGCTGAAGTGAAGATGAAGATTTCACCGGTGCCAGGCACATAGTGAACATCAAGATACTCGGTGAAGTCGACCCGCCCGACCGCATAGGCAATCACACCAAGGGTCGAGGCCGCGATCATCGCGGGCATGATCGCCAGCCCGTCCAGACCATCTGTCAGGTTCACCGCGTTGGCCGCACCCACAATGACGATCACCGCAAAGGGGATATAGAAAAGGCCAAGATTGATCAGCGTATCCTTGAACACCGGCAGAGCCAGCTGGTTCTGCAAATCGCTGGGATGGTGCAGCGTCGCCCAGAGTGACGCCAGCACGGCGATGATGATCCCCAGCGCCAACCGCATTTTACCGGAAACGCCCTTGGTGTTCTGCTTTGAGACCTTGGCATAATCGTCCGCGAAGCCGATGGCCGCATAGGCCAGCGTCACGAACAGTACCATCCAGACATACGGATTGTCCCAGCGCGCCCAGATCAGGGTCGAGGTGACCAGCGCACCCACGATCAGAAGCCCGCCCATGGTGGGGGTCCCGGCCTTGGACAGATGCGCCTCGGGGCCATCATCTCGGATCGGTTGACCTTTGCCTTGCCGCTTGCGCAATACGTTGATCAAGGGTTTTCCGAACAGAAACCCAAAGATTAGCGCAGTCAGAAAGGCGCCCCCCGCCCGGAAGGTGATATAGCGGAAGAGGTTCCAGAAATCCCCTCCGTCCGACAGGGCGGTTAACCAATAGAGCATTACAAAACCTTTCTCACAATACGGCGGCTCTCTGGCGCGCTGCCATGCCCCATTTGCCGCAGACCGTCAACGATCTGTGCCAGAGCCATGCTGAGAGAGCCCTTGGCCATCACTACATCGCCACTGCGGATCAATTCCGGCAAATGGGCGGCCATCTCATCGCTGGTTTCCGTCCACAACCCGCGCTTGCCCTCGGGCAGAGCCTGATGCAGCGCTTGCATCAACGGGCCGATGCAATGAACCTGATCAACATGCGCTATCGCAGGCACCTCGGCCATGGCGGCGTGCATCGCCTGCTCTTGCGCACCAAGCTCTTTCATGTCGCCCAGAAACGCGATCTTGCGTTTGCCCGCCGACGCAAACAGCACGTCGAGAGCGGCCTCCATCGAGGTTGGATTGGCGTTGTAGCTGTCATCGAGCAGTTCAATCTGCCCACCATCTGGCAGCGCGATCACCTCGCGCACACCGCGCCCTTTGACCGGAGACCAGCGGCGCAGACCGGCAATCGCCTGATCCAGATCGACCCCCAGCACGACACAGGCCGCCAGAGCGCCCAGCGCGTTCATAGCAAAGTGAGTTCCCGCGGATTGGACATCGAATGTGATGTCTGCGCCGCCGACGATTCCGTGTCCCCGCACCGAGTCAGGGCCTTGGAGCACGTTGGTCAGGGCATAGTCCCGCGCCTTGTGGCCAAATTCGACGATCCTTGCACCATGCGCAGCGGCGCAGTCGCGCAAGATGCCCGCGTGTTCGATATCGGCGTTGACGATAGCGGTGCCGCCCTCGGCCAGCCCGTCGAAGATCGCAGCTTTTTCAAATGCAATACCCGCAACCGAGTCGAAGGCTTCGAGGTGGACGGCGGCTACTGTAGTCACCAGCCCCACATGCGGTTGCGCCTGACGCGCCAGCGGAGCGATTTCGCCCGGATGATTCATGCCGATCTCGATCACCGCGAACTCGGTGTCGCGCGGCATTCGCGCCAGCGTCAAAGGCACGCCCCAATGGTTATTGTAGCTGGCGACGCTGGCATGAGTTTTGCCTTGCGTCTCCAGAATGCTGGCCAGCATTTCCTTGGTCGAGGTTTTACCCACGCTGCCAGTCACCCCCACCACGCGCGCACCTGTCCGGGTGCGAGCCGCCTGCCCCAACGCCTCTAGACCCGTCTGCACATCGTCGACGATCAACAGCGGTGCATCTTCGGGCACGCCTTCGGGAATATGCGACACAAGCGCTGCGCCTGCGCCTTTTTCAAGCGCTTGGGCGACGAAATCATGGCCGTCGCGGGCAGCCTTCAACGCAACGAACAGGTCACCCGGCTGCAGGGTGCGCGTGTCGATGGAGACGCCGTTCACCTGCCAATCGGTGGTGGCGCGCCCGTTGGTGGCCTCTGCGGCCTCGGCTGCGGTCCAGAGCGTCATGCGACCCTCCCGTCCAGCGCGGCAACGCTGATACTGGCCTGTTCCACATCGTCAAAGGGCAGGACCTGATCTCCGACGATCTGGCCGGTTTCGTGTCCCTTGCCCGCAATCAGCAGAGCGTCGCCCGGTTGCAGCGCGTCGATGCCGCGCAGGATGGCCTCGGCCCGGTCCCCGACTTCCGTGGCTTCGGGTGCGCCCAACATGACAGCACCGCGGATGGTGGCCGGGTCTTCGCTGCGTGGGTTGTCATCGGTAACAAAGACCACATCGGCGTTTTCAGCAGCGGCCCGCCCCATCAATGGGCGTTTAGTGGCGTCTCGGTCACCGCCTGCACCAACAATGGCGATCAGACGTCCCATGACATGCGGGCGCATCGCCTTCAGTGCAGTGGCCACGGCATCCGGCGTATGCGCGTAATCCACAAACACCGCCGCGCCGTTGTCGCGGGTGGCAGCCAGCTGCATCCGTCCGCGCACGGTGATCAGGTGCGGCAAGGTTTCGAACACGCGGTCGGGGTCCTCGCCCGCCGCGATGACCAATCCGCAAGCCAGCAAAACGTTCTCGGCCTGAAAGCCGCCGATCAGATTCAGGCGGGTTTGATAGGCCTTGCCTTTCCATGAAAAGCGCAAATCCTGCCCGGTCGCGTCAAAGCGTTGATTCAGAAGACAAAGATCAGAACCCTCAGGGCCCACGGTGATTATATTCTGGCCGCGTGCCTCGGCGATCTTGCGCATCTCAGCACCCTTGGGATCACCAAGGTTGACCACAGCGCCCCCGTCTTCGGGCAGCACACGATCAAACAGACCCGCCTTGGCTGCGAAGTAGGCCTCGAACGTGTCGTGATAGTCCAGATGATCCTGCGTGAAATTCGAGAACCCGGCAGCGGTCAGATGCACCCCGTCCAAGCGACGCTGTTCAAGCCCGTGCGAGGAGGCCTCCATCGCCGCATGGGTCACGCCATTTTCGGCAGCCTCGGCAAGACAGCGGTGCAGAGTGATCGGCTCGGGTGTGGTATGGGCCAGCGGCGCAGTCCATGCGCCCTCGACACCGGTGGTGCCCAGGTTGACGGCGGCAAGTCCAAGCTCGGTCCAGATCTGGCGGACGAAACTGGCGACCGAGGTTTTTCCATTGGTGCCGGTGACCGCTACGATGGTCTGCGGTTGCGCGCCAAACCATAGGGCGGCGGCCCCTGCCAGTGCCTGACGGGGGTCTTCCGTGACGATCAGTGCAGCATCGGATGCGGCTAGTTCGTCGGTGGCAATCTCGGCCCCTTTCGCGTCCGTCAGGATCGCGGCGGCGCCCATACGCAGGGCGTATTGGATGAAGTCTCCACCATGGACGCGGGTGCCGGGAAGAGCTGCGAACAGGAAGCCGTCTTTGACCTCGCGGCTGTCGACAGCCAGACCGGTGATTTCGGGATTGGCCCCTCCCCGTGCGGTCAGGGCCAGTTCGCTGAGTTTCTTTGACCGATTGCCCATGACCCACCTTTCGCTGGACAGCCTAATTTGAGGTCAGCGTTATAGCAGCGCGCGCCTCAGGCTCAAGCCGGGGTCTGAGACCCAATAGCGGCGCCACCCGTCCAATCAGTTCGGCAGCAACGGGAACGGCAGTCCAACCCGCCGTGCGGCGCTTTTCGCCATAGGCTACGATGGACGGTTCATCCAGCGTGACGATTAGCACATATTTCGGATCATAAGCCGGGAAGATGGTGGCGAAGGTGGCAATCACCTTGTCCTCATAGTACCCGCCACGCGGCTTGGGTTTATCGGCAGTACCGGTCTTTCCCGCCACGTCGTACCCTTTGACATCACCAAAGCTGGCGGTGCCATCCGTGACCACTTTGCGTAGCATATTTTGCGCCTGCTTGGCGGTGTTTTCGGACATCACGCGAGGGCCGTATTGCGGGCCATTGCGGCGCAAGATCGTGGGGCTGACATAGTACCCGCCATTGGCAATCGCTGCGTAACCAGCGGCCAGATGCATGGGGCTGGTCGAAAGGCCGTGGCCATAAGAAATCGTCACGGTGCTCAACTCGCCCCATTTCTTGGGCTTGAGCGGTTGCCCGCCCTTGGCCTCGACAATCTCGAATGGGGTTGGGTCGAACATGCCTAGCGCGTTCAGAAAATCCTGTTGCCGGTCGGCCCCGATTTGCAAGGCCAGCCGCCCGGTGCCTCGGTTCGAGCTGTACTTGATTACATCCGAGACACTGATCTCACCATAATTCTTGCCGTTAAACTCGCCAATCGGGAAGCGCCCGATTTTCATTGGGCCGGAAGTGTCAATGATGGTGTTGGAGTTCACCAGACCTAGCTGCACCGCCTGCGCGGCGGTGAAGATTTTGAACACCGAACCCAGCTCATAGACACCCTGTACGTAGCGATTGAACAGCGGGCTGTCCGAGGGATCGAAGCCCGAGGTCGGCGGGCGCGGACGGTCATTGGGGTCAAAAGACGGCAACGACGCGGCCGAGACGACCTCGCCCGTATGGGCGTTCATCAGAACCGCCGAGGCTCCTTTGGCGTTCATGATCTTCATGCCGCCATATAGCACCTGTTCTACCGCCGCTTGAACGGTCAGATCCAGCGACAGTTGCAGCGGCTTGTTGCCGTTGGCCGGGTCGCGCAGATAGCCGTCGAACTGTTTTTCGACGCCAGCTACGCCGATCACCTCAGCTGCGCTGACACCTTCGCGGCCAAAGCCCGAGCCGCCCAGAATATGCGCCGCGAGTCTGCCATTGGGATATAGCCGCATTTCGCGCGGGCCGAACAGGATGCCGGGATCTCCGATGTCATGCACCGCCTGCTTCTGCTCGGGCGAGATGCGCTTCTTGATCCACAGGAATTTTCGCTTACCGGTGAAGTCTTTGACCAAACGCTCTTTTTCCAGATCAGGGAAAATAGCGACCAGTTGCTCGGCTGCGGCGATCGGGTCAATCATCAGCGGTGGCTGCGCATAGACAGAATAGGTGTCCAGATTGGTCGCCAGAATACGGCCTTCGCGATCCACGATATTGGCGCGTTGCATGGCGATGGAGGCCCCCGGCGCACTTGCCAATGGTTCTTGCGCCTCGGATGTAGCCAGAACGCCCATACGAAAGCCTACGACCGAAAAGGCGCAAAAGAAGAAAATACCCAACACCAACAGGCGGCCCTCGGCGCGTGCGCGGGCGCGGTCTTTCATGTCTTCGTGGCGTTTGCGGATGTTCTCTCGTTCAATCGCCTTGGGGTTTTCACCCTTTGCACGGGCGTCGAGGATACGGGCCAGAGGGCGAAGTGGTGTACGGGTCATGGAACCTGCACCTCGATCAGTGCCTGAATGTCAGTGACGTCCTGTATTTCAAGCGGGTCGACGATGGGCAGATCCGGGTCCTCGCCATAGGAAATCTGATCGGCGCGACCAAACTGCTCAGCCCGCAGAGGCAGCAAGCTGAGACGTTCGAAATTCAAGTCCGCCAGCTCACGCAAACGATCAGGCCGGTTTAGATAGGCCCATTCGGCATTCAGCACGGCGAGTCGCGCCTGCGCCATCCCGATCTGGCCTTGCAGCAACTGCGTTTCCTTCAGCACCTGCTGCGTGCGATAGTTCTCTTGATAAGCCCAAAGCGCCAGCCCGAATACGGACAGTGCAGTCAACACATACAGAATACTCTTCATCTTGCCCTTCCCCCCAATTGCGGCATGCCGATGGCCCGGGCCTCAATTTCCCCTGCCGGGGCATCCGTTCTTATCGCGACACGCAATTTTGCCGAGCGTGCACGTGGGTTTTCTTCAAGTTCCTGCTCATCCGGCCCTACGGCCTTGCGGGTCTTGAGTATGAATTGCGGCTTCTCCTGCTCCATCTCAGGCGCATAACGGTTGGCGCGTCCGGTTTTGCCCGCGCGCGATTGGAAGAACCGCTTCACCATCCGGTCTTCTATGGAATGGAAAGTCACAACGGCCAGTTGCCCGCCCGGCTTCAAAGCGCGCTCGGCGGCCATAAGCCCCTGAAACAGTTCTTCGTATTCTGCGTTCACCGCGATCCGTAGCCCTTGAAAACTGCGCGTCGCCGGGTGCGATTGGCCCGGTTTGGGGCGCGGCAGGCAGGATTCGATAATCTCGACCAGCCGCAGAGTTGTTGTGATCGGTTCTTCGGCCCGCGTCTTGACGATGGCCTTTGCTATACGACGACTGGCGCGTTCCTCACCGAAATGGAACAGGATGTCGGCCAATTGCGTCTCGGTTGCCGTATTCACCAGATCAGCTGCGCTTTCACCATCTTGGCTCATCCGCATGTCCAACGGACCGTCTTTCATGAAGGAAAAACCGCGTTCAGCCTGATCCAACTGCATGGATGAGACACCAAGATCCAGCACCACGCCGTCCAGATCCTGTGCATATTCATCCATGCGAGAGAACACGCCCTGCTGCATCACCAGCCGGTCACCGTATTC
This sequence comes from Ruegeria sp. D7, assembly GCF_056534355.1. NCBI lineage: Bacteria > Pseudomonadati > Pseudomonadota > Alphaproteobacteria > Rhodobacterales > Roseobacteraceae > Ruegeria > Ruegeria sp. D7. The sequence continues at coordinate 258,406 of NZ_JBQFPG010000002.1, read as the reverse complement.
CCCAGCCCAGTCAGCGGCCATTTCAAATGCCAGTGGGTCGCGATCGACGCCAATGACCTTCTCGGCCCCGGCCTCCAGCAACGCACGAGTATAGCCGCCTGCGCCGAATGTGCCGTCCAGCCAGGCACCGGATACCGGCGCCACGGCGGCCAACAACGGGCGCAGAAGAACGGGGATATGAGGTTTGTCCGATGAGGTCTGAGCGCCGGCCATGCCGTCACCCATCCCCGATGCCATCGAGATACTGCATCGGATCGAAATCATCCGGCAGATCGTCAAGCCATTCCTCGGTCGTGGCCAGTTCCTCGGCCTCGTATGTCTCGGGCTTCCAGATCTGGAAGGTATCACCGGCAGCGATAAAGAACGCCTCGTTCTCAAGGTCGATCTTGTTGCGCAGCTTTGCGGGCAGCACCAAACGACCCGTTTCGTCCACATTGGTCGGGAAGGACTGACCATGGAACATCCGCTGAAGCATCCGACGCTGCATCGAGCCACGTGGCAGCGCATCGATCTTGGCATCCACCTCGTCGATCGCTTCCATGGTGTAACATTCAAGGTATTTGCGGCGGTGGTCGCCATAGACAATCACGAGTTCAGGATTGTCACCGGGTTGCCAGCTGGGGTCCGAGGCCTCAAGCACACGACGAAACGAGGCCGGGATCGAGACCCTGCCCTTCGTATCCACCTTATGCTGGCTTTCGCCTCTAAACCTGCGCGCCAAGACGACTGTCCCTTTCGCTTGCGCTCCACCTCAAAATTCACGTTCCCCCCGGAAGTAAAACGGCGGGTTGATCTGCTGCCACTGATCAACCCGCCGCATTGACCCGCTTTGCGGGATGTCCAGCTGCGCGCGCCACCTGGGGGGATGTCTGCTCGCCCGCGCGCCGGATCTGTTAAGTGATGAAAGCGAGATGCCTGTATGAAACCTGTTTTTGTATTTTTGGTTCGGGGTCGTTTGGTGCCCCTCAACTGTCCTCGCCCTCATCGGGTACACAAGGGATGCCATGGGAATTCATGGAAATCAATAGGAAATTTGCATATGGAGGCCTGATGCAGGCTTCAGATCAAGACTAATGCAATCGAAACTCGGATCAAATATGCCACAAATTGTGCTCCAAATGCTTACTAACACTAAATATGTAAGAATTGACGCCTAGATTATTCCTCCCATGAATTCCCAATAATTTTTAGAATTACGCACTATTTGGCGCAGACACCCATGAATGACAGCCGAAGAGGGCGAATCGCGGTCCCTTTACAGGCCATTCCCATAGGCGACCCATGCTTTCCCATAGCACCATCACCCCAGGCGCCGGACCTGCGGTGAGAAGATTTGCCCCTCTTGAGTTGACACAACATGCCCAAACAAACACCAATTCCGCTCAATAGATAAGCGGTCACCATCACAGGGTCTGGACACACGAAACGTCAACCACACGTGAAAACCAGTATTTTAAAGGCAATTATTGGGGCGTACCGGATTATCCTGCCAATCCATGCATTTGCTGCATAGCAGCATTGACGACGCGAACTATTGTGCGATCGCAGCATTTGCCTATCTTCAGTCTCAAGCAAACGCCGGACGATGCCGGCAACAGTAAGAATGAACGGATCTTGAAGATGGCAGTCGCAAGCACACAAACAGCTCTGAAAGGCACACCGGCAAATGGAATCTCAACGCTGGTTGAGACCGTGAAAACCCGGGTTGCTCGTTATCGCCTGTACCGTCAGACAGTCAACGAATTGTCGGGACTGTCAGATCGGGAATTGGCTGATCTGGGCTTGCACCGCTCGATGATCCGCCGGCTGGCCCAACAGGCCACCGAAGAGCAGATCGCGCGGTAAGCGCAACAAGAACACCGAGATCAGGTCCGTCCTCCTCCCTTTCGGACCTGTATTTCAGCGGCAGCGTCTCTCCTCCTCCCTGACGTTGCCGCACCTAATACCGGCCCTGACCGCCGGAACCTGATACATCGGGGCTCTCCTCCTCCCTGCCTCGATGTTGAAAGCGCGCGGCGACGTCTTCCTCCTCCCTGACGTCGCCGCGTCTTCCTCATACCGGGATCAAACCCGGGTACGGATACATCGGGGCTTCCTCCTCCCTGCCCTGATGTAGAAAAGAACGGCGGTTCCCCTCCTCCTCCCTGGGAACCGCCGTTTTTCGTTTTTTGCACACAAGATGTAGGCTGGGGTCGTGAACGATTTGTCAGGAGTCTCCCATGGCCGCTTATTTCATCGCCCAGATTTCCATTCATGACCCGGATGGGTACCAGAAATACCTCGAAGGATTCATGCCGATCTTTGACCGGCATGGCGGAAGGCTTCTAACCGTATCCTCAAAACCCGTTGAAGTGATCGAAGGCAGTTGGGAAGAAGATGGGATCGTCCTGATGGAGTTTCCGGATATGGCTGCCGCAAACGCGTGGAAGGACGATCCGGACTATGTCGAATTGGCCAAGATCAGGCAAAAAACGGCGACGGCGAATCTTGTGCTGGTCGAAGGGTTGTAAGCTTCAGAACGGCACGTCATCCTTGTTGGTCAGAAAGCGCGAGACCACTTTCTTGACCCCTGCCTTGTCGAAATCGACCTCGACTTTATCACCTTCGATGCCGATCACTGCGCCATAGCCGAATTTCTGGTGAAACACTCGCTCGCCCAGCGTAAAGCTGGCCACGGCTGTCGCATCAATCACAGTATTCCGGCTTTCTTTTGGCTGAGACATGCCATATTGACCCTGCCGCGCCTGCATCCGCTTCCAGCCCGGAGAGTTATAGACATTCGCCTCGGCTGCGCGAGTTTCGATCCCGGCTGCCTGCTGACCACCACCATAGAGCCCCGGAGGTGTCAGCACTTCCACATGATCTTCGGGCAACTCATCAATGAACCGGGACGGCATCGAATTCTGCCATTGTCCGAACACCCGTCGGTTGGCTGCAAAGGAAATCGTACAGACCTCTTCTGCACGGGTAATACCGACATAGGCCAGCCTTCGTTCTTCTTCGAGGCCTTTGAGACCGGATTCGTCCATCGAACGCTGAGAGGGGAACAATCCATCCTCCCACCCCGGAAGGAAAACCGCGGGAAACTCCAGCCCCTTGGCCGCGTGCAGCGTCATGATCGAGACTTTGGCCCCGTCGCTGTCCTGCTCGTTATCCATCACCAGACTGACATGCTCCAGAAACCCTTGCAGGTTTTCGAAATTGTCCAGCTGATTGACCAGTTCTTTTAGGTTTTCCAGCCGCCCCGGCGCCTCGGGCGTCTTTTCGTTCTGCCAATGCGCGGTATAGCCGGATTCGTCCAAGACGATCTGCGCCAGCTCGATATGCGAATGCTCGGGCGCGCCGTATCGGATCGGTGAAACACCGTCATCAATCACCGTATCATCGTCCACCTCGATCCGAGGCCCACGCGTCATTGCATTCCACCGCGCCAACCCGTCGATCAGTTCGCGCAGCGCCTTGCTACCCTTGCCCTTGATCAGGCTGTTATCGACCGCGATCCGTGCCCCTTCGACCAGAGACACGCCATTCTCGCGCGCCACCACCTGAATCGTTTGCTGCGCCTTGTCGCCGAGGCCGCGTTTGGGTGTGTTCACGATCCGCTCGAAGGCCAGATCATCCTCGGGGCTGACCACCAGCCGGAAATAGGCCATGGCATCGCGAATCTCCATCCGCTCATAGAATCGAGGGCCGCCAATCACCTTGTAAGGCAGACCAATGGTCAAAAACCGATCCTCAAACGCCCGCATCTGGTGCGAAGCGCGTACGAGGATCGCGATCTCATCAAGGTTCATCGGCCGCACACCGCGCGTGCCACCTTGCATCGCGTCGATCTCTTCTCCGATCCAACGCGCTTCTTCCTCGCCATCCCAATGGCCGATCAGACGGACCTTTTCACCCTCTTCGCGGTTGGTCCAAAGCTCTTTGCCCAAGCGGCTTTCATTGCCACGAATGACGTTGGACGCAGCGGCCAGAATATGCGGGGTCGAGCGGTAGTTCTGTTCCAGCCGGACCACGAAGGCGCCAGGGAAGTCCTTTTCGAACCGCAGAATGTTGCCCACCTCGGCCCCGCGCCAGCCATAGATCGACTGATCGTCATCGCCGACGCAACAGATGTTCTTGTGGCCCCCTGCAAGCAGACGAAGCCAGAGATATTGGGCGACGTTGGTATCCTGGTACTCGTCCACAAGGATGTAACGGAACCAGCGCTGGTATTGCTCCAGCACGTCCGGGTGGGTTTGGAAAATCGTGACCATGTGCAGCAACAGGTCGCCGAAATCCACCGCATTCAGCTCGCGTAGGCGGGTCTGGTATTGGGCATAAAGCTCGATACCCTTGTGATTATAGGCCCCCGCATCCGCAGCAGGCACCTTGTCGGGCGTCAGGGCTCGGTTTTTCCAGTCATCGATGATCCCGGCCAGCATCCGAGCGGGCCAGCGCTTGTCGTCAATGTTGGCGGCTTGAGTCAGCTGTTTTAGCAGCCGTTTCTGATCGTCAGTGTCCAAAATTGTGAAGTTCGATTTCAGATCGACCAGTTCCGCATGGCGACGCAGCAGCTTGACGCAAATTGCGTGGAAGGTGCCAAGCCACGGCATCCCCTCAGCGGGTCGGCCCAGCATCCGCCCTACCCGCTCTTTCATCTCTCGCGCGGCCTTATTGGTGAAGGTCACCGCCAGAATCTCATTCTCACGCACCCTATGTGTCCTGAGCAGATGGGTGATCCGAGCGGTCAGAGCTTTTGTTTTGCCCGTGCCCGCACCAGCCAACATCAGCACCGGACCATCCAGCCGCTCAACCGCTTCGCGCTGCGCCGGGTTGAGATCGTTGAGGTACTCAGCCGAGGTCGCAGGCATCGCCCGCGCCGACAGCGATGCGCCTTCGAAGGCGTCCATTTCGTCAAAACTGCTCATGCCGGTAAACTACGCCGGATGGGCGCGGAGGGAAAGGGTTTGTTCACGGCTTGTTCGCTCAAATCAAATAGAATCATCCCTCCAAAGGGCGCAGCGAAGATATTCGGGGAAACGGGCATAATCTGCTCTTTTCTACGAGGGATTGATGCCGCAATGCAGCATGTGCAATAAGTTTGCGCAAAAGGGCGGCGTTTGCGAGCGTTAACATGCCGGTTCTACCCAGAACTACATATGTACGTGGCCGTATTGTCCGCCTATGCACAAGGCCACAGCCATTAAGACCGGGACCTGAAATGACAGACTTCAAGAAAATCCTGATTGCCAATCGCGGCGAGATTGCCATCCGTGTGATGCGGGCAGCCAACGAGATGGGCAAGCGCACCGTCGCGGTCTTCGCCGAGGAGGACAAGTTGGGCCTGCACCGGTTCAAGGCGGATGAGGCCTATCGCATTGGCGCAGATCTGGGACCGGTTGCGGCGTATCTGTCGATTGACGAGATCATCCGGGTGGCCAAAGAAAGCGGCGCAGATGCGATCCACCCTGGTTACGGTTTGCTGTCCGAAAACCCGGATTTCGTGGATGCCTGCGTTCAGAACGGCATCACCTTCATCGGACCCAAGGCCGAGACCATGCGCGCGCTTGGCGACAAGGCCAGCGCTCGGAAAGTGGCGATTGCCGCCGACGTTCCGGTTATCCCGGCGACCGAGGTGTTGGGCGACGACATGGCAGCCATCAAGGCCGAGGCAGCCGAGATCGGCTATCCGCTGATGCTGAAAGCGTCTTGGGGCGGCGGTGGCCGTGGTATGCGCCCGATCCTGTCCGAGGATGAGCTGGAGGAAAAGGTTCTGGAAGGCCGCCGCGAGGCCGAGGCGGCGTTCGGCAATGGCGAGGGTTATCTGGAAAAGATGATCACCCGCGCCCGTCACGTCGAAGTGCAGATTCTGGGCGACAAGCATGGTGAGATCTACCACCTCTATGAACGCGATTGTTCGGTCCAGCGCCGCAACCAGAAGGTCGTGGAACGCGCGCCTGCCCCGTACCTGACCGAAGAACAGCGCGCCGAAATCTGCGAGCTGGGCCGTCGTATCTGCGCCCATGTGAACTATGAATGCGCGGGCACCGTCGAGTTCCTGATGGATATGAACACCAGCAAGTTCTACTTCATCGAAGTGAACCCGCGCGTGCAGGTGGAACACACCGTCACCGAGGAAGTCACCGGCATCGACATCGTGCAGGCTCAGATCCTGATCGCCGAAGGCAAGACCCTGACCGAGGCCACCGGCAAGGCCACGCAGTCCGACATTCGCCTGAACGGCCACGCGCTGCAGACCCGCGTGACCACCGAGGACCCACTAAACAACTTCATCCCCGACTATGGCCGCATCACCGCCTATCGCTCGGCCACCGGCATGGGCATTCGCCTGGATGGCGGCACCGCTTATGCAGGCGGGGTGATCACGCGGTATTATGACTCTCTGCTGACCAAGGTGACCGCTTGGGCCCCAACGCCAGAAAAGGCGATTGCGCGGATGGACCGTGCGCTGCGGGAATTCCGTGTGCGCGGTGTTTCCACCAACATCGCATTTGTCGAAAACCTGCTAAAGCACCCGACTTTCCTGTCGAATGAATACACCACCAAGTTCATCGATGAGACACCGGACCTGTTCCAGTTCAAGAAGCGCCGCGACCGGGGCACCAAGGTTCTGAACTATATCGCCGACATCACTGTGAACGGGCATCCCGAAACCAAGGATCGCCCGATGCCGCGCCCCGACCTGAAAGAGGCCAGGCCCCCCGCGCCCAAGGCCGAACCGCAGATGGGCACCCGCAACCTGCTGGAGCAAAAAGGCCCGCAGGCGGTTGCTGACTGGATGAAGGCGCAGCGTCAGCTGCTGATCACCGACACCACCATGCGCGACGGGCACCAGTCGCTGCTGGCAACCCGGATGCGTTCGATCGATATGATCAAAGTAGCACCCAGCTATGCTGCGAACTTGCCGCAGCTATTCAGCGTCGAATGCTGGGGCGGTGCAACCTTCGATGTCGCCTATCGCTTCCTGCAGGAATGCCCTTGGCAGCGCCTGCGTGATCTGCGTGAGGCGATGCCGAACCTGATGACCCAGATGCTGCTGCGCGGGGCGAACGGGGTTGGCTATACCAACTATCCCGATAACGTGGTGCAGGAGTTTGTGCGTCAGGCGGCCAAGGGTGTCGACGTGTTCCGCGTGTTCGACTCGCTGAACTGGGTCGAGAACATGCGCGTCGCCATGGACGCGGTGATCGAAAACAACAAGATCTGTGAAGGCACCGTTTGCTATACCGGCGATATTCTGGACCCGGACCGTGCTAAGTATGACCTCAAATACTATGTCGGAATGGCCAAGGAACTGCGTGACGCTGGCGCACATGTGCTGGGCCTGAAGGATATGGCCGGACTGCTGAAACCGGCCTCCGCCAAGATCCTGATCCGGGCGCTGAAGGAAGAGGTCGGGCTGCCGATCCACTTCCACACCCATGACACCGCAGGCATTGCAAGCGCCACCATTCTGGCCGCCTCCGAGGCCGGTGTGGACGCGGTGGATTGCGCGATGGACAGTTTCAGCGGCAACACCTCTCAGGCAACGCTCGGCACCGTGGTCGAGGCGTTGCGCCATACCGAGCGAGACACCGGGTTGGACATCAAGGCCATCCGTGAGATCAGCGACTATTTCGAGGCAGTGCGTGGCCAATACGCGGCCTTCGAGTCCAGCCTGCAGGCCCCGGCCTCCGAGGTATATCTGCACGAAATGCCTGGTGGTCAGTTTACCAACCTCAAGGCACAGGCGCGTTCGCTTGGACTCGAAGAACGCTGGCACGAGGTTGCTCAGATGTATGCGGACGTGAACCAGATGTTCGGCGATATCGTCAAGGTGACGCCGTCGTCCAAGGTGGTCGGTGACATGGCGCTGATGATGGTCAGCCAGAACATGACCCGCGCGCAGGTCGAAGACCCGAACACTGATGTCGCCTTCCCCGACTCGGTGGTGGACATGATGCGCGGCAATCTGGGTCAGCCTCCGGGCGGGTTCCCCGATACCATCATCCAGAAGGTCCTGAAGGACGAGGCCCCCAACACCGAACGCCCCGGCAAGCATGTCGAAGCGGTCGATCTCGAGGCCACCCGCGCCGATTTGTCCAAACAGCTTGAGGGCAAAGAGATCGATGACGAGGACCTGAATGGATATCTGATGTATCCCAAGGTGTTCCTCGACTATATGGGCCGTCACCGCACTTATGGCCCGGTCCGTACTCTCCCCACGCGTACCTTCTTTTACGGCATGGAGCCGGGCGAGGAGATCACCGCCGAGATCGATCCCGGCAAGACGCTGGAGATTCGCTGTCAGGCCATCGGCGAGACGGACGAGAATGGCGAGGTTCGCGTGTTCTTCGAACTCAACGGTCAGCCCCGCGTGATCCGCGTGCCGAACCGTTTGGTGAAAGCATCAACCGCTCAGCGGCCAAAGGCCGAAGTTGGTAACCCCAACCATATCGGCGCGCCAATGCCGGGTGTCGTTGCAACTGTTGCCGCTGTCACAGGTCAAGAAGTCAAAGAAGGCGATCTGCTGCTGACCATCGAAGCGATGAAGATGGAAACAGGTATCCACGCCGAGCGCGACGCGGTGGTCAAGGCTGTTCACGTCCAGCCCGGAGGTCAAATCGACGCCAAGGATCTGCTGGTCGAACTGGAATAACCGGTTTAGCCTTCTACGCTAATAAGGGCCGTTCGGGGAACCGGGCGGCCCTTGCAACATCAGGAGGCCGCATGCTGACCATCACCCCGATCTACGCCGCGTTGATCGCATTTCTGTACGTCGCACTCAGCGTGAATGTCATTCGGCAACGCCGGGTGGGCAAAATATCGGTCGGGGATCATGGCGACAAGGCCATGATCAAGGCAATGCGAACGCATGCGAACTGCGCCGAATACGCTCCCTTTGCTTTGCTGCTTATCGCCATGGTCGAACTGCAAGATGCTGGCGGCTGGCTTGTGAACCTGCTGGGGATGTTACTTTTGGCGGGCAGGCTTCTGCACGCTTATGGTTTTGGCAAGACCCCACAGATCATCATCCTGCGCCAGATCGGAATGGGTCTGACCTTTACGGCCATATTGCTGGCGGCCATGGCGAATCTTGTTCTGGCTGTATGAGAACGTTTAGCCCGTCAAAACCTGCGTTTCGATCAAAGGAGCTTGCGGAAGGCTAGGCTGCGCCTCTGCCAGTGTTTCATCGCTCTGACTGTAGATCACGGTGGTAAGAACAATCAGCGCCGCCAATGCCGCCATCTTAATGTCTGCAATATCTTTCATTTCCTCTGCCCAATCCCTTATTTCCTTCACTGCTATATCTCTTGAACACCGCAGCCCCGAATTTCCGTCGAAAGATTTTTGCTGTTTTTTGTGTTTTTCCGCTTGCAGCCTCGTGTGGGAATTTATACATCCCTCTTCACTCAACGGCGCGGGCGTAGCTCAGGGGTAGAGCATAACCTTGCCAAGGTTAGGGTCGGGCGTTCGAATCGCCTCGCCCGCTCCATTGAGAGGTCTTCGGACCATATAAGTATCTGATGCGGGCGTAGCTCAGGGGTAGAGCATAACCTTGCCAAGGTTAGGGTCGGGCGTTCGAATCGCCTCGCCCGCTCCAGATACCAAACTCTCCGAACATGCTGGTTCTTTCGCGATTGCTGCGGCATCTTTGCTGCACATGAAATTACGACGGAGATGCGGATATGCCCGATTACGTCATTCGCGCCTTAACAGCAGACGAACTTCAAACCGCTGTAGATTGGGCGGGACAGGAAGGCTGGAACCCCGGGCTGCACGACGCGGTCTGTTTTCGCAGTTCGGACCCCGAAGGATTCAAGGGCGGTTTCCTGGACGGCCAGATGATCGCGTCCGCATCCGCCGTGAACTACGATGATGCCTACGCATTTCTTGGCTTCTACATCGTGCGTCCCGAGTTTCGCGGCTCGGGATACGGATTGCAGGTCGCCGAAGCGGTCAAGGCACATTGCCAGGATCGTAACATGGGCATGGATGGTGTGGTCGAACAGCAGGACAACTATCGGAAATTCGGTTTTGAACTGGCGTATGACAATTATCGATTCGCGGGCACCGTCGGCGGCACCCTGGATGCCCTGGGTCGCGTGCAGGACAGCCGGGTTCGTCCAATCAACGCACTAACCGATGATCTAAAGTCGTATGACCGAGGCCTGTTCCCCGCCGCGCGCGACACGTTCTTGCGCGGCTGGTTGGAGGCACCCAGCCACGTTTCGCGGGTGTTTGAGGAAAATGGGCGGATCAAAGGCTATGCAACGTTGCGGCGCTGCCTGAGCGGGTACAAGGTCGGGCCTCTGTTTGCCAACAATCCACAAATCGCGCAGGCGCTTTTGGTTTCCCTTCTGACGACGCTACCCGCCGATCAGGCAAAGGCCGAGGTATTCATCGACAAGCCTAATCCAAACGCACAAGCCATGGAATTGGCCAAACAGTTGGGGCTGACCAAGGTATTTGAAACGGGGCGCATGTATTCCAGTCACGCGCCAGACATCGACCTTGAACGGATATATGGCATCACGACATTCGAACTCGGCTAGAATGCCTTGAACGTCATCGTGGTCAGCGAGCGTTCGATATTAGGAATCACCAGCAGGTTTTCGTTGATGAAATGGCCCACATCCTCGGTTTCGGGGATGTAGAGCTTCAGCAGCAGGTCGTATTCGCCGCTTGTGGAATACAATTCGGAATGGATTTCACGCAGCGCGATCTCTTCGGCGACTTTGTAAGTGGTGCCGGGTTTACAACGGATCTGGATGAAAACGCAGGTGGACATGGGCCGGGCCTTGTTGGTTCGTGTTGCCCGCAGGCTGGCACGGGCCGCGTCCGGGTGCAATCCCCTGCAACAGTTTGCGACGAAGGCTTAAAGCGGTCTGGATAGGTCGCCCATCCGGGTCTATAAGCGCGCCTGTAGCAAAAGGAATTCGCCCATGCGCAGCGCTAAGATCAGCCGTCAGACCGCCGAAACCGAGATTTCGGTCGAGGTCAATCTGGACGGCACCGGCCAGTATGACAACCAGACCGGCGTCGGGTTCTTTGACCACATGCTGGATCAATTGGCGCGGCATTCGCTGATCAACATGACGATCCGTGCCAAGGGTGATTACCACATCGACGACCACCACACGGTCGAAGACACCGGGATTGCGCTGGGTCAGGCACTGACGCAGGCGCTAGGGGACAAGAAGGGTATTCGCCGCTATGGCGAGTGCCATCTGCCCATGGATGACGCACAAGTACGCTGTGCGCTGGACTTGTCGGCTCGTCCGTTCCTGATCTGGAATGTGGACCTGCCGACGCAAAAGATCGGCACGTTCGACACCGAGCTGGTGCGCGAGTTCTTTCAGGCGCTCAGCACCCATGGCGGGATCACCCTGCATATTGATCAGTTGCATGGCTTCAACAGCCACCACATTGCCGAGGCCGCCTTCAAGGCCGTTGCCCGTGCTTTGCGCGATGCGGTCGAAACCGACCCACGCAAGGCGGATGCGATTCCCTCGACTAAGGGCGCGCTGTAGATGCTGACAGCCATCATTGACTACGAGAGCGGTAACCTGCACTCGGCGGAGAAGGCGTTTCAACGGATGGCCCGCGAACTGGATGCGGGCGAGGTCGTCGTGACATCGGATGCAGATGTTGTCGCGCGGGCTGATCGATTGGTTCTGCCCGGTGATGGCGCTTTCCCGGCATGCGCCGCCGAGTTGCGCGGCCACAAAGGCATCTATGACGCTATGGTAGAAGCCGTCGAGCAGAAAGGCCGCCCGTTTCTGGGCATCTGCGTCGGAATGCAGCTGATGGCGACCAAGGGCCATGAATATGCTGAGACCGACGGTCTGGGCTGGGTCGCAGGTGATGTTGTGAAGATCGAGCCCTCGGACAGCGCGCTCAAGGTGCCACATATGGGCTGGAACGATCTGATTCTGGAAAGCGACCATCCGGTCTTTGACGGGATAAAATCAGGCGATCACGCCTATTTTGTGCACTCCTACCACTTCCGGGTGATGGATCCGGCGCAACGGCTGGCCTATGTGGACTACGGGCAAGAGGTCACGGCCGTGATTGGCCGCGACACGATGGTTGGGATGCAGTTCCACCCTGAGAAAAGCCAGGATGTCGGCCTGCGTATGATCGGCAATTTCCTGACCTGGAAGCCCTGAGGTTTACTGCACCCGCGTCCAGACCTGCCCCCGGCAGACCAGACCACCCACGGCACACCCCTTGACGGTCAGCTTGTTCTGGCTGTCCAGTGTCATTTTCGAACTATAGGTTTTGTCGCGATCCGGGGCCCAGATTTTGCCGTCGTCATAGCTGCCGTCACCCTCGGGGATCATGTCCCAGATGATTTGCTTGCCAAGGTTTTCGTACTCCAGCTGTTGGTTGCCTTGGGCATCAAATGCGCTGTCGATAGTTCCGCAGATGGCGCTGCCACATTCCGAAATCGACACATGCAAATAGCCGCCCGTATCGCCCGGAGCGGTCTTCCACAGCCCGTCTACCGGATCGGCAGCAAAGGCGGTGGTGGCCATCGCAACGAAGACCGCTGCAAGAGAATATGTCTTCATGGTTATCTCCCTGTCTTTCCGGTCAGTCTGACCTGCCGTTCGGCACCGGGCAAGAATGACTTAGCGTCGCGTTGCGCCCCTGCCCTGCCTGTGCGATATCCCGCGCGTGTAACAGTGATATAGGGCCGCCCGACATGATCCTCTACCCCGCCATCGATCTGAAAGACGGCAACGCCGTGCGCCTGCTGCGTGGTGAAATGGATAAGGCGACGGTCTTTAACGAAGACCCTGCTGCGCAGGCCCGCGCCTTTGTCGAGGCTGGTTGCGAGTGGCTGCATCTGGTTGATCTGAACGGTGCTTTTGCCGGGGAGCCTGTTAATGCGGCACCCGTTGAGGCAATTCTGAAAGCCTGTGATGTGCCCGCTCAGCTGGGTGGTGGTATCCGGGACATGGCCACAATCGAGACCTGGATCGAAAAAGGTCTGGCGCGGGTGATTCTGGGCACCGTTGCAGTCGAAAACCCAGATCTGGTGCGCGAAGCTGCCAAAGCCTTCCCGGGCAAGGTAGCCGTCGGTATAGATGCACGAAACGGCATGGTTGCCACCAAGGGCTGGGCCGAAGAGACCGACGTACAGGTCACCGATCTGGCGCACAGTTTCGAGGACGCTGGCGTGGCAGCGATCATATATACAGACATCAACCGCGACGGTGCGATGCAGGGTCCGAATATCGAAGCCACGGCGGCGCTCGCGCAGGCGGTTTCGATTCCGGTAATTGCCTCGGGCGGTGTCAGCTCGCTGGACGACCTGATCGCTCTGCGTGATTGTGGCGTCGAGTTGAACGGCGCGATCTCTGGCCGCGCGCTCTATGATGGCGCGATTGACCTAAAAGAGGCCATTCGCGCCCTGAACTGAGTTATTGAGCAGCGGCGGCGGTCAGTTTCGCCAAAGCGCCGCGCATCTTTTCGATGATGGGGGATTTCTCTACTTCGTCGAGCTCGTCCATCGTCTCTTTCGGATCTTCATAAGCCAGCCAGACCTGTCCGTTTGCGTCTTCGTAGGCCTGCACCTTCAGCGGCAAGAACAGCCCCGCGCGCGGGTCGATCTGCATGGCGGGAGTGCCCAGAGCCGGGTTGCCGAAAATCAGCACCTGATTGGCCGGGATCGGCGTTCCGACCTTTTCCGCCCCCGCCGCGTGATCCACGCGGGCAAACACGGTGGCGCCCGCATTACCCACGGCGGCTTCCAGCGCGTCCAGCGCCTCGGCCACGGATTTGTTGGTTTCCACTTTGATGATGTCGTCAGCCATGGCGGACAGGGCGCCTCCGAATGTGAGAATTGAAGCCAAAAGAAGTTGTCGCATCTGGGTAATCCTTTTCATAAATTTCACCCCTAATTTCCATGGCTTCGCGACAGATCACAATCACAAGTCTGGCATCGGCGGGGCTTTGCCGGTACAGGTGCCCCGAGCAAAGGAAAGCCCATGCTGAAAACCCGCATCATTCCCTGTTTGGATGTCGCCGATGGCCGTGTGGTCAAAGGTGTGAATTTCGTTGGCCTGCGCGATGCTGGTGACCCCGTGGAATCGGCCAAGGCATACGACGCTGCCGGAGCGGATGAGATCTGCTTTCTGGACATCCATGCGACGCATGAGAACCGCGGCACGATGTTCGATGTGGTCCAACGCACGGCAGAGCAGTGCTTTGTGCCTCTGACTGTAGGTGGTGGCGTGCGCACCAAAGATGACGTGCGGGCCCTGTTGCTGGCGGGGGCTGATAAGGTCAGCTTTAACTCGGCCGCCGTCGCGAATCCGGACGTCATCGCCGAAGCAGCGGACCAGTTCGGCAGCCAGTGCATTGTCTGCGCCATTGACGCCAAGACGGTCAGCCCCGGCAAGTGGGAGATTTTCACCCATGGCGGACGCAAACCAACAGGCATCGACGCCGTTGAATTTGCCAAAACCGTCGTTTCAAAGGGCGCAGGTGAAATCCTGCTAACCTCGATGGATCGCGATGGCACCAAGGCCGGGTTCAACCTGCCCCTGACCCGAACGATCAGTGACGCGGTGGAAGTGCCGGTCATCGCCAGCGGGGGCGTAGGCAATCTGGACCATCTTGTCGAAGGTGTGACCAAAGGTGGGGCCAGCGCGGTGCTTGCCGCCTCGATCTTCCATTTCGGCGAATACACCATCCACGAGGCCAAAGAGCATATGGCCGCCGCCGGCATACCGATGAGGCTGACATGAGTATTTTGCACGATCTGGCGGCTACGATTGAGGCCCGTAAAGGGGCAGAACCAGACAGCAGCTGGACCGCCAAGCTGTTGGCCAAAGGTCCCGAGAAATGTGCCGAGAAATTCGGCGAAGAAGCCATTGAAGCAATCATCGAAGCCGCCAAAGGGGACAGGGGAAAACTGACCTCCGAGGCGGCTGATGTGCTTTATCACCTGCTAGTGATGCTGGCCGCGCGCGATGTTGCGCTGGATGATGTGCTGGGCGAACTGGCCCGTCGACAGGGCACCAGCGGCATCACGGAAAAGGCATCCCGACCAAAAGACTAAGCGGGTTTCGTGCGATGACCCGGCCCGCTATACTGCGGCTTCGGGTGCATTGAGGCAAAGGACGCGCAGATGATCAGAGCTTTGGTGTTCGCGGCAGCGCTTGCCACCCTCGCCGCCTGTGCCACCCCTCCCCCGTCTTCCGGAGATGAGGTCCAGCGGCTGGCGGCTGAAATCCAAAGCCTCGGCCCCGATATCGACCCGGAAGAGGCCACCCGCGCCGCCCGCATCGCCTATGCCTATACCGCGCAACTGGCGCAGGAATACGAGATCACCGACCCTCCGCTTATCCACAACGCCAAGGTCAACAAGGGTCTGCGTCCGCGTGGTCTGTGCTGGCACTGGGCTGAAGATATTGAGCGGCGACTGGATCAGGAGCAGTTCCGCACTCTGGAAATGCACCGCGCCATCGCCAACGCGGATAACCCGTTCCGCATCGACCACAGCACTGCCATTATCAGCCGCAAGGGAGAGAGCATGTACGAAGGCGTTGTCTTGGATCCCTGGCGCTATGGCGGAGTGCTATTCTGGTCGCCCCTGGTTGAGGACACCCGTTACGAGTGGGTTCCACGCGAAGTGGTTCTGGAAAAGCGGCGACAGGAACAAGCATCCAGCCCGTGAGACTGAGCTTCTGCGGGCAGTGATCGAAGCGCCATAGCGACCCGACGAAAGCGTTACCCGTCGCGCCCCGGCTCGTTTGGATTGCTGGAAAATAGCGCGATTTTGTTGCCCTGAGGATCGCGCAGATAGCCGACATAGAAATTCGGACCATACGAGGCGCGAAAGCCCGGCTGGCCTTCGTCAGACCCGCCTGCGGCAAGCGCAGCGGCGTGAAGGTCGCGAACCTGCTGTTGGGTGCGCGCCTCAAACGCCACCATGGCCCCGTTGCCAGCCGAAGCCGCGCCTCCATCAAAGGGTGATTTTACATAGAACTCGGGCTGAACCGGGGATTGCCCCGGCGGCACTGGCAGCGCATAGCTCAAGTCTCCGTGATACCGCTCCAACGCATAACCAAGGGCGGGCAGGAACGCCGAATAAAACCGCTCAGCACGCGTGATATCGTCAACACCAACGGTCACATAAGCAATCATTCCGCATGGTCCTGTCTTATTGGTTTGCTGAATGGGTATAGGCCAATTGGACCTCCCCCTCAACAAATGCACCATTTCTGTTCAATTCAGGCCGGGACGTAGACACAAACGTCAGGGCCGTCACAGCTTGGACGAAATCACTCCAGTCGCAAACCCACCCATACGCAGTTCGCCAAACAGGCGCTGATATTCGATCTT
This sequence comes from Ruegeria sp. D7, assembly GCF_056534355.1. Lineage (NCBI taxonomy): Bacteria > Pseudomonadati > Pseudomonadota > Alphaproteobacteria > Rhodobacterales > Roseobacteraceae > Ruegeria > Ruegeria sp. D7. The sequence goes on along the minus strand of NZ_JBQFPG010000002.1, from coordinate 242,062 downwards.
GGGGCAGCGGTTCATGACTACGTCGATATCGCGGGCCTGCGCCTTAGCAGCGGCCTCGGCATGTTCAACTCCGATCTGCATCCAGATGGTGCGCAAGTCGGGAAACGCATCCAGCGCCTCGTCGACAATGGGCGGCACAGCGTCGGAGCGGCGAAAGATGTCAACCATATCGACGGGCTCGGGAATGTCGGACAGCGAAGCCTGCACCGTCTGGCCAAACAGCATCTTGCCTGCATGGCCCGGATTGACCGGTATCACCCGATATCCCTTGAGCGACAGATAACGCGCCACGTAATAGCTGGGCCGCACCGGGTTCATAGAAACCCCAACCACCGCAACCACTTTGGTGCGCCTAAGGATTTGGGTCAGAACATCGTCGGAGTAGTCATTCATGAGCACACCATAAGCAAGCGCATGCAAAGAAAAAAGCGCCCAGGAAACTCCTGAGCGCCAGTTGTTGGAACGAGGGACAGTGAAATGACCCGCGGCAGTTCCATTCCGCGGTCACTGTGACATTTAAGCATGAGTTTTCTAAAAAAAAGAGGTCGCGCGCATTTTTGTGATGACACATCACAAAAGGCGGAATGCCGCCGAATGAAACCGTGCGCATTTCCTTCGGCGATCATGGTCAGAACGGCTCGTTACATAAGCCGCGCGCCGATCTTAAGCCAAGAGCAATAGGCTTTATTGGTAAAGAACCGCAGGCCAATGCCCCTCGGCCTCGCGGATGTAATTGGTGACATCGCGTTCCCAGATACGTTCGATCGCTTCCGAGTGGGTCAGATATAACCGCCCATCCACAATCTGCCATGCCATGGGATCGGTACTGCTTAGCAGACCTTTCGCCATCGCATAGGCGCAGTAACCACCAAACTGCGGGGCATAGGCGCGCGGATTGCGTTCAAATCGATCGCGATTTTCCTCTGACGCAAACCGCCAAATCGCACCCTTCCACATCAGCGCTATGTCGGGCTGACCCAACTCTGGTGCTCCAGCCTTGAAATAAGAAACCGCATCATAGCCTGAGACCGCCATCCCATCGTCCACGTAGAACATGGGCATTTCCTGCGCACCGACGACAGAGGCAAACGGGGTACAAGAGAGACTGATCAAGAAGGAACGTCGAGACAACATAGGTGATTCACTGGATTGCGGTTAGAGGGCTTCAAGATGCATATTTCAAACCGTATCTGAAACCCCCATGACGCCGATGTGAACTGGCGTGCGGTTGTTAATCGAAAACGTCTTCGATCACGTCCCAGGCTTCGTCCAACACCTTTGAGAACAGGCCCCGCTTTTTCTTCTTTTTGTATTTTTTGTGCTTCTGTGCCGGCTGGTAACTTTTGATCGGCCGATCTGCCAGTTTGGCTTTCGGCACCATCTTGAGATTATGCAGGGGTGCGCCGCAGCTTGCGCAACTCAGCTCGTGCTGTTGCTTTCCCCGAAGAACCAATGCGGCACGGGTACCGCAATAGCAGCAGGTGGCAATTTTATGTGGAGTGGATATGGGGGCCTCCTGTCATCTGGGTTTGGATGCATATAGTGCGATAGCCGCGGCATTTGAGACGTTTAGAGAACCAAATCCCCCCGCCGCGTCAATTTTTACCAAATGATCGACAGTTTCCTTGGTTTTCTGACGCAACCCGGGCCCCTCAGCCCCCAGCACCAGCGCCACCGGGCGATCACGCTTGTCGCCCAGCGTGGCTTCTATCGTCTGTTCGGCCTCACCATCCAGACCCAGGACTAAATACCCCATGTTCTGCAGCTCGATGATCGTATCCGCCAAATTGCGCACGCGTAGATAGGGCTGTCGTTCCAACGCGCCGCTGGCAGTTTTTGCCAAAGCGCCGGTCTCGGGCGCTGAATGGTGGCGGGTGCCAATGACGGCGCTGGCGCCCAGCACTTCTGCCGAGCGTAGAATCGCCCCGACGTTATGTGGGTCTGTCACCCGGTCCAGCAGAAGCACACGTGGGTTTTCCTGCCCGATACAATTCTCGGCAAGCCCACCCCATTCCAGCGGCTTGACCTCAAGTGCCGCACCCTGATGAACCGATCCCGGATCAATCGGTGCGGTGAATTTTCGCGGATCAACCATCTCGGGTACAATCTCCGCAAATTCAATAGCTTCCAGCAGTTTGTCGCGGGCATTGCGCGTCACAATCAGGCGCAGCTTCTGCCGTTTCGGGTTCATCAGCGCGTCGCGTACAGCGTGTAAACCGAACAGCCAGACGGTTTCTGCCGCAGCCGCTTTGCGCGCCTGTTCCTTCTCAACGACCCACTTTGGTTTCTTCATGATACGGGCCTCCGGGCCGGGAATTCGGTTTCCTGCGTCAAAGCGGTATTTTCCTGTTGACGCCCTTTAGACGCGCTAGTAATCACGCCTCCACGTCAGGTGCAACGCCTGACAGTGGGCGACAGGCCGCAAGGTGTGGCAGGGGACTGTAACTCCCTCGCGGAGACGCACGCCTGGTTCGATTCCAGGGTCGCCCACCACTTACTCACCGATAAATTTGGCCCATTCGTTCAGGCCGATAACTGTTTGATTGCACCGCGCGCTGTCAGTTGCCATGGTCCCCGCGCTATTGCGACACAGGTCCAAATGACAGCGTCATCTCTTCGTTGTTGTCAAAGCGGTATGGCGCAACCAAGGTTTTCACCTGTGCTGGGTCGACGTCCTTCGGGACATTTCGAGCCGATTCCCAAACCCGAAGAGCAGCATTTGGCGCGCGCGGGTCCCGATCGCTGTAAACAGGATGATCGGGCGCAAAATAGGCCATGTTTCCGGAAATCCAATTGTCAGCAACAATTGCACTTTCGGGCGTTGTTTGCGCGATTATCTCAGAGGTCAAAGTAGCGAAAGGGGCCGCACGTTTGGCATCCCCTGCCAGATTGTGATGCAGCATCGCCAGTCCGATAAACACCGCTAGAACGGCGCTGACCTGAGCAAATCGGTTTACGCCTTTACGACCTGTTCTGGGTAGTAGCCACAAACACAGCACGGGGCCGGCATAAATCAATATCGGTTGCAGCCAGCGATCCTTTACGTTGGTGCTTCCGCTCACAAGCACTACAGCCGCCATAAGTAACAACGCCCAGACCAGAGTACGCGTCATCAATCGCCTCAGATCATCGCCTTTGGCGGCCACCCCTTGTCTGAGGTAGACCAACCAGAGAACACCCAGGACGATTAGCAAGAGCGATACAAACCCAGCCGACGCCAAGGCCAACTCAACCAAGCCTTGCAGCGCGATCAATGTGGTTGGGCCATCGCTGCTCATGTCCAACTTGCGCGCGCTTGCAAATGCGTGTTCGGGATTGTTCAGAACCCATAGCATCGGTGGTGTGACAAGCAATGCGGCGACACCCAACGAAAGCAGCAGTCGAGGCGACCAGAGAGGCTTGCGCGTCTCAGATGCACTGAAAGCCGCCAGCAACATGGCCAGCAGCGCGATCGCATAGTTGTATTTTGACAAACTTCCCATTGCCATGACTACGCCCAGCAAGACGAATCCCCAAGTCGTCGGTTTGCGAATTAGCCCCCAAATCACCGCGAAGGTCAGAACCGAGCAGAGATTGGCCAGAACGGTATGCGTCAGCGCGCGTTGCGCCTCCCAACTAAACTGATAGAGCATCAGAAGTGACAGGACCGACAGCCCTGCCCACAGTGGCGCATGACGGGTTCGTATGGTCAGGTACAGCGCGACAACCGTCGCCAGCAGCATCCCGTTCTTCAGCAGTGACAGCCCTAATATGCCGGGACCGGTTATCTGAAAGATGCCCCATTGCAGCCAAGCATAAAGTGGCAGTTGCGGGCCGTAGCCCCATTCCAGGCGGCGCGCATCAAGAAGTATCTCAGCCTCATCCAGACCAAGCGCGCCGCCGGTTGCAACTCGCAATACGACATGAAGCAGAAAGTAAGCCGTGACTATGCTTAACCAGAAGCGATCTGTCGACATCAACCCATCGAGACGGGATTGCTTCGCTGCCGGGTCATCGACCCCGCAAGCGGCTTCCAGAGATCGCTCATCTGAGACGCACTGATCTTCGATCATGGATAAGCCCATTTCGTCGGCACTCGCCCAGGATATCTGGCCGCCGGATTGCAACTTTGACCGAAGCTAGACCCGATGTGTGGGCTCAAGTCCACCATTTTTGCGGCAGTTGGGCGCGTGAAACAATGCGCGCAGCTCAGCAGATGGATGCCTGGGCTTCAGCCGCCAGATGCCGCGGCGGGTTGAACGTCAGTTTGGGATATTTTGTCAAACCACTCAGTCAGGCTGCTGACATCGGGGCCAAGCGCCTCGGCTATGCCGCCGGCGAATTCCTGAAACTTTTCAATATTCAACTGATTGACGCCCACCAAGACGGGAATTTCACGCTCTAGTGCGTCGGCGACAATAGGGCGAAAGCCCCGCCCGTCCGCCTCGTGCTTTCCGAACTTGTTGATGATCAGCAATTGAGGGCCATCCTCAAGCGACCGCGTCACGAGGCCGACGGCCCGTTCCAATTCAGCCGGATCCAGACGGCAACCCCGAGCGTTCTTGCCAAGGGATTGTGAGATGCGAATGGTTTCCCCGGTCGGAATGACTTTCAGATCCATATCGCATTTATATCCGTCGGCACATTCGGTGTTGGTCTGCACAACCCCGGCAATCGGTGTTCCGGCCTGCACAAGACCATCCGCAAATTCGCTAAGCAGGCGGTCAGTCGCACCGCGATCGGTTGTCGTTACATAGGCCAGATGCATTTTTTTTTGGACCTCAGATTTCAGTCGATGACGTTTCAGATAGCACGCGTCGGCTTGTCCGACCACCTTCATCCATCAAGGCAACGGAGAAAGCCCGATCACCGATGCGTGCAGGTGGAGGAGAACCGCGTAAGAAGCCAAAGCAGTCAACCAGACCCAAAGGCTGGGCCAAGGGCGGGGCGCGCTGAGTGACAGGCGCGCGGTATTGCGGGAAAGGCGTACCCATTCCGTCCCCAAATTGCGCGCGGTGCGGTGATCAATGAGCGCCATGCCCATCAACGCAAAGCCAGCAAACAAGCCGAACAGGATGACATGCGACAGGCTTCCATTGGCCAAGAGATGTGCCAAAGCCCATAGCATCAACGCCACAAGTATCGGATGACGCGTCGTGCGCAGGATTCCAGGGTTTTCGGGATTGAACGGACGGTGCCCCAGCCCTCCGAATGAGAACGGGTTCCGGATCGACAGGCCCGCAATGGCCAACCAGCAGACTATAGGCATGACCAGCAAAGGCACCCAGCGAAAGATTGGAAGCGGCGGGATCACTTCGACATAGGGTGCATTTGCGGCGGCGATGATCAACCAGGCCAAAACTGCTAGAGAAATCATTGAATAGCTGGCGAAATATGCGCGCTTTCCCATCGTACCGATCAGCCAGCCGCGCACTGCTGGGCGTGCTGGAATCATGTGGCTAAGAAGGAATGTGGCAAGTGCTGCGAGGAAGAGGCCCCAACCAGTCATCGTAATCTCCGAACGTGTTGCGCCCGGTTTAGGCCGTGACAGCGCGCTGGTCTTTGTCCGAAATCAAGTGAGGGCAAAGGGGCGGTTACCCGCCCCTGCCCTGTCTTACAGGCCCAGCGCCTTGCGGCGTTCCTCGGCAAAACCCTGCACCATACGATCAGCGATCAGTGCTAAAATAGCCATGGCGGCACCGGCCGAGATGCCAAGCCCCACATCCGCCTGCCCCAGCGCCAGATAAATCGACTGGCCCAGACCGGTTGTCCCGATCAGTGCCGCTATCACCAGCATGGCGAAGGCATAGAGGATGGTCTGGTTCAGCCCCAGTAGGATGGTCGGTGCGGCATAGGGCGCGCGGACGTCGCGCATGATCTGCCACTCGGTCGCGCCGCTGGAGATTGCGGCTTCCATCATTTCCTCGGGTGTGTTGACCAGCCCGTGTCGCGTGTAGCGGATCATCGGGACGATGGCGTAGGCACAGATCGCCAAGAAGGCCGAGAACTCACCGATCTGAAACACCATCAGAACCGGGATCAGGAACACAAACAGTGGGATCGTCTGCAGCATATCACAGATCGGGCGAACCACTTTCCAGACCGGCCCCCAAACTGCGCTGGCAAGACCGATCAGCCCTCCGACTACTGCGCAGGAAAACACTGCGGCACCGCTGAGGTAGAGCGACAGGAGTGCCCGCTCCCACAGGCCTGAAACGAGGATGGTACACAGCAGCCCAACCGACAGCGCCGCAAGACGCCAGCCACCCGCGACCCAACCCAGCGCAGCCGCGCCCGTCAGGACAAACGGCCAAGGCAGGTTTGATATGCCGGTTTCCAGCATTCCGATCAGGATAAGAACGATCAGTCCACCGGTCAGATGCCCGCGCCATGTCATCAGCAGAGCGATAGCCGCACCAGCGGCGAACAGACCCCAGCTCATGCTCGGGGTCCACTGGAAACCCCAGGTGAACGGTAGTACAGCCTGGTCCAGACCGATCCGCAAGGGCAACAACACATAAAACAGAGAGTTGTTCTTGAGTGCGTCCAGCCAAGGCCCGTTAGCCTGCGTAAATGAGGTCAGGCCGGTGTCAATCGCCTCGGCCATCGGGTCCAGAACTGTAAGGTCAGACGGGTTCGGCAACCGGGACCAGAAGGCAGCGGTAAATAGCACTGCAAAGCCCAGCATCGCCCAGACAACGCGGCTGTCATATCGCTTGCGCTCGGTCGCCAAAGTGCCGCTCATCCTGTCGATGATCACTGCGAAGACAACGATGACCAGACCGGCCATGAGGGATTCACCGAACTGCGCCTTGCGCATGGTCAAAAGGACTTCCCAGCCGATGTCGTTGAAGCCGCCGATGACCGCGGCGATGATCACCATCGACAGGGCGGCCATCAGGCATTGGTTCACACCAACCATGATCTGAGTCGTGGCAGCAGGAATTTCGACCTGAAAGAGCTGCTGCCAGCGCGTCCCGCCGGACATGATCGCAGCTTCTTTGATTTCGGGCTCTACCCGTTCCAGCCCCAGCATAACGTTGCGAGCCATAGGTGGCGCGGCGTAGATGGCCGAAGCGATCAGGCCGACCACCGGACCGAAGCCAAACAGAAGCAGCAGCGGCGTCAGATAGGCAAAGGTCGGCACCGTTTGCATGATGTCCAGTACTGCCTGAACAAAGGCCTTCACACGTGGCACTTCATTGGCAAGAATACCGATAGCCCCGCCCATAATCAGCGCCACGGGGACAGATACGGCGACAAGGGCCAGCGTATTCATGCTCTCGGCCCAATAGCCTGAAGCCAGAACGAAGCTGAGGCCAAAGAACCCCAGCGCCGCCATCGGCAGACCGCCCAGATACCAACCCAGCGCAGTGACGACCCCAATCAAGATCGGCCAGGGCGTGCTGCCAAGCACGTAGTTTGCAGCATTCATCGGATAAGTCATCAGGTCCGAAAACAACCGCATCGCCGGTTTAATGCCATTCAGAAACCAGTCGAGAAACGCACCAACCCATTGCGTTGCAGGCAGTTCCCATTCTTTGGGCCATGTGATCAGCCATGGCGCAACGCCTTCCAGCGCAAGGCAAACCGCACCAACGACAAGGGTAATCAGCGCGGCCTGCGCCCCAGCCGTCAGGCGGGCCTGCCGCGCGGGGATATCCGTCACAGCGGTCATGCTTCATCCACCTGCAAAGCTGCGGCGAGATCGGACGGATGAACCGTACCGACAATATTGCCGTCTGCATCGCGGACGGGCACGGGTTCATACAGCTCCATGCAATGTGCGAGCGCCGCGTCGAGCGTCATGGATGTGGTCAAGCCCGGATCATCCGGCCCACGCTCAGCATCATCACGCATGACCGAAGCAACCTTGGCATGCTGGCCTTTGGCCACGTCCTTAGAAAATTCGCGCACGTAGTCGTCTACCGGACGCAGCACGATATCCGTCGGCGTGCCGATCTGAACGATCTTGCCGTCGCGCATAATGGCGATGCGGTCGGCCAGTTTCAGCGCCTCTTGAATGTCGTGAGTGATAAAGACAATGGATTTTTTCAACGTCGCCTGGATGCGTAGGAATTCATCCTGCAGCTGGCGGCGGATCAAAGGATCAAGGGCCGAGAACGGCTCGTCCAGAAACCAGATATCGGGATTCACCGCAAGGCTGCGCGCGATCCCCACGCGTTGGCGTTGACCACCCGAAAGCTGCCGGGGAAAGCTATCTTCGCGGCCTTCCAGGCCGACCAGCGAGATTACTTCCTGCGCACGTGCCAAACGTTCCTTTTTACCGACGCCTTGCACACGCAGCGGATAAGCCACGTTTTCAGCCACGGTCATATGAGGGAACAGGCCAAAATGCTGGAAAACCATGCCCAGCTTCTTGCGCCTTAGTTCAGTCAGGGTTTTCTTCGATGCACCGATGACATTCTCGCCATCCACACGGATCTCGCCGCCCGTACCGGGCAGAAGTTGCGAAATGCAACGAATCAGCGTCGATTTGCCCGAGCCGGACAGACCCATGATGACAAAAAGCTCGCCTTCTTTGACCTCGAAATTGGCATCCTGAACAGCAGGGATAAACCCCAGTTCGCGCAAATCGGCGGCGGCTTTGTCAGCGTCACTCCCTGACCGAGACAGCGCGTCGGTCAGAGCTTTGTCGGCACCTTGGCCAAACACCTGCCAGAGATTCTGGCAGGCGATGGCTGGCGTATTCGCTTCAGTCACTTAAGCGGACTCACTGCGTTGCCGCGTCAACGACGGGGCGCCATTTGTCTTCATTCTCGGCCATCCATGCCGCGACGACTTCTTCGACCGCGCCACCATCTACGTCGATCGCCCCCATCATTGGCTGCTGGTCTTCGACCGACAGCTGATAGTTAGTCAGGATTTCATAGGCAGCGGGCCACTTGTCTGCCATGCCGCTCCAACCGGCCTTGAAGATACGTGACGGCGAGAAATCGCAATCATTCACTGCGTTGGGGTTCGGGCCCCAAGACGGATCGTTAAAGCACGCCTCTTCGCCTGCAGGCAGTTCGACAAACTGTACGTCATATGCCGACATCGCCCAATGTGGCTGCCAGAAGGTGATCAGCAACGGCGACTTGCGCTCGGTCGAGGCGCGCAATTCGGCGATCAAAGCGCCCTCGGAACCCGCGGGGACCGCTTTGAACGGCAATTCAAGACCGGTCATACGATCCGCGCCGGGCGTACCCCAATCCGCTGGGTAATCGACCAGACGGCCACCGGGCAGAGTTTCAGCCGTAGCAAAAACTTGCGCACACTCTTTCAGCGCTTCCCACGCAGGCAGGCCCGGGCACAGCTCCGCTACATGTGCCGGGTAGGCAATGCCTTCCTTGGCATCAAGCCCCAGATCGCCGATTTCAACAACGGTGCCTTCGTCGATCTTCTTGGCGTATTCGTCGGACACGTTGGACGACCAGATTTCCAATGTCGCGTCAATGTCCCCATCGGCCAACGCCTGGAACTGATTCATCATCCCGGCGGTCACGTATTCTACGTTATAACCGGCGGCCTTCAGCATCTCACCTGCCACATGGGTGGTCACATGTTGACCGGTCCATTCGTTGATCGCCAGCTTGATCGGTTCATCGACCGCGCCCATATCTGCGGCATGGGCCGCCCCGGCCACTGCGATAGCCAAAAAGCTTACGCTTAGCTTTTTCATAACAACAACTCCCTGTTTTTTACGTTTGCCCCATGGCGATATCGAGCCCGCCCAGGATCATTTGTGGTCACAGCACATTTCGCAACATGCACAAGTTTAGCCGAAAAAGGAAAGGGAACAGTTGTTCCGGGTCCGACGCGCTTCATCTAGCGTTAAACCACGACCCATCCCTGCTGCTCCACTCGGCAATACACACACTTAACACCGTCAGTTCGGAACCGTCAAAGATATTGATTGACTAGTCAATATAAAACACGCGCTTCATCTCAAGATCTGATTTGCCTTGTCAAATCTTCTTAATAAGGCAGCATCTGGATAAGGGAGGGTCTGGGAGATGCGTCACTTTGAAAAGATCTACCAGATATCGGCTGATCGCCACGGCGGCCCCGCCGAACTGGAAAGCAAGCTAAGCAAGCCTAAACCAATCGCCGAATTGGTGGCGATGTCAGATGATCGCTGGTTATCGCTTATTACGAAAACCGTGTTCCAGGCAGGGTTTAACTGGAAAGTGATCGAATCGAAGTGGGACGGATTCGAAACGGCATTTGACGGCTTCGACATTGGACGCTGCGCATTCATGGATGACGAGAAATTCGACGCACTGCTGCAGGACACCCGCATTGTCCGCAACGGAACCAAGATTGCCACAGTGCGCGACAATGCCGCGTTTCTGCTGGAACTCCGCGCGGAAGGTGGCGTCGGGCGAATTCTGGGCGGGTGGCCATCACAGGATTATGTCGGCTTGCTACAGATGCTCGCCAAGCGCGGATCGCGGCTTGGCGGTGCTTCGGCGCAGTATGCTATGCGGTTTGCCGGTCGGGACAGCTTTATTCTGTCCCAAGATGTAACAGCTCGTCTGATCGCTGAGGGCGTTATCGACAAACCTGCAACCTCCAAAAAAGCAATGGCCGCGGTGCAGGCCGCGTTCAATACATGGATGGGACAATCCGGGCGATCGCTGACGGAAATCAGCCGGGTTCTGGCGATGAGCCTTTGAAAACGACTTGCAGCGCCGAGCTGCCGCATTAGGCTTAATGCCATGATCCGCCCCCTGTTGATTTCATTGCTGTTTCTATTTGTAGCCTGTGGTCGACCTCTAACCGATCACGAGCGCGCATTTGTCAGTAAAATCCACGGAGACACATTGAATTTGGATCGTGTGCGATTGGTAGAGGGTGCCCCCGTCGCAGCGGTTACATTTACCCGCAAAGCCCGCCCTCGGGTTGCCTGCCGTGAACGAATCTTACCACCTGTCAAAGAGGAAACCGTGACCGGCAAACCCGCGGGCGTTGCGCTGTTCAATCATGTATACTTCACGAAGGACTGGTATCTGGACGACTACATGAGCCAGTACCCCGATCAGGTGAACCTGATCGGGGCAATGTTGCTTGCGCATGAATTAACCCATGTCTGGCAGTGGCAAAATCGCAAGACAACTGGTTATCACCCGTTCCGCGCTGCGGCAGAGCATGGCCGGAAGGACGATCCTTACCTGTTCGACCTTGATACTTCGCCCGATTTTCTGGCCTATGGCTACGAACAGCAGGGCGCCATCGTCGAGGAATATATTTGCTGCCGGGCGCTCGACCCCGACGCACCTCGAACCAAGCGTCTGCACGATATGCTAAGCGCCCAATTCGAAGTCTCGAAATTGCCCGGTAACAGGCGCGAAAGCTCCGTCCTGATACCCTGGGCGGGCGCAGAGATTAATGGCATCTGTCGCTGAGCTTTTTAGTTCACTTGCAGGGTCTTCAGGTAAGCCACTAGATCCACGATTGGCTTGCTGGTCAGGATTGGCTGCCCTTCCGGCGTTTTGATCGCGGTGTCGTTACCTTCGAAATAGGGGCCATAAACCGGCATCGGGCTGCCATGGCTGACCAACGGTTCGCGCCCGTCAATCCGCGCCACGACGCGCGCCGTCGGAAATACACCATTTGCATCGGCCAGCGTTCTCAGGTTTGTCGGCTGGATCACCAGCACCCCGGCCATTGGCCCATGCCCCGTTGCATCCAACCCATGACAGGTAGCGCAATAGTGCTGATACAGCTCGGCCCCGGTCTCCACCTCCTGAGCTGAAGAGGCCTGTGGTATCATGGTAAGTACAGTCAGCGCGCCCGCGCCAAGTATTGATCGGATCATCACTTTTCTCCCTCCTGCCTGGCAAATCGAGACTTGCCGGGAGGTCGCGCTGGCGCAATGATCCAGATCAACGAAATAGGCGCAGGGACAAAAGGCAATGACACAATACGCAGCCATCATGCTGGCCGCCGGAATCGGCGTTCCCATCCTCGCCGCGCTGAACGCCGCATTAGGCAAATTGATCGGCTCACCCAATGCGGCCGCCGTCATCCTGTTCGCGATCGCCTTTGTCGCTTCAGCGCTGGCGCTGTTGGTACTCGGTGGATCCGATGCCTTTGCCAAACTCACCCAAGCCCCCAAACATCTGCTGCTGGGCGGCGTATTAATCGCCTTCTATGTGCTATCAATCACCCATGTGGCCCCACATTTTGGCGTGGGCAATGCGGTGTTTTTCGTCTTACTCGGCCAGTTGATCAGCACAGCCGCAATTGACCATTTTGGCTTGTTCGGCGCGCAGGTTACGCCGCTGACATTAATGCGGGCCGGAGGCATTACGGTGATGGCAATCGGGGTCGCAATCACTCAGCTGGCCTGAGCACGCCGCCCTCCAGCCGCAACATCCGGTCCATCCGCGCCGCCAGATCAAGGTTATGCGTCGCGATCAGCGCCGAAAGCCCTTCATCCCGGACCAGCGCCATAAGGGCCGCAAAAACCTGATCCGAGGTATCGGGGTCCAGATTGCCGGTTGGCTCATCCGCCAGCAGCACACGTGGCTGATTTGCCAGTGCCCGGCAGAAGGCCACGCGCTGTTGCTCTCCGCCCGACAAGGCTGCTGGCCGGTGATCTGCGCGCGGAGCGACGCCAACGCGATCAAGCAACTGCATCGCACGGGCTTGCGCTGCTTTCTCGGAAGCACCGTTTGCCAGTTGCGGCAACACGATGTTCTCCAGCGCCGTAAACTCAGGCAACAGATGGTGGAACTGATAGACGAAGCCAACATCGCGCCGACGGATCGCTGTGCGCGTGCGATCCCCTTTGCCCGTCGCGCCCTGCCCCGCGACTTCGACTTCGCCTGTATCCGGGGTATCCAGCAGGCCCGCGATATGCAGTAGGGTCGACTTGCCCGCCCCGGATGGCGCAACCAGTGCCACAGCCTCACCCGCGCGCAGCTCCAGATCGGCACCGCGCAGAACCTGCACCTCTCCTGGGGTGCCTTGCAGATAGGTCTTGGTCAGACCGCTGAGCCTCAAAGTCACATCACTCATAGCGCAGCGCCTCAACCGGGTTCAGCCGCGCTGCGCGACGAGCCGGGAAATAGGTGACAAGGAAAGACAGGCCAAGTGACAGCCCTATCGCTTTCATGACGTCAGACAGGTGCAATTCGGCGGGCAATGCGTAGATGCCGCGAATGGACGGGTCCCAGACGCCGCCACCCATGACGTAGTTCACGAAGGAAAAAATCGGATCGATATAGATAGCGAAGAGGCAGCCCAGTACGACGCCCATCGCTGTTCCGATGATTCCCGTAAAGGCCCCGCAAATGAAGAACACCCGCAGCACTGATCCTTCGCTGAGCCCGATGGTGCGTAAGATACCGATGTCGCGCCCTTTGTTCTTCACCAGCATGATCAACCCCGAGACGATGTTCATTGCTGCAATCAGCACGAGGATCGACAGGATGATGAACATCACATTATCTTCGACCTCCAGCGCCCGCAGGAATCCTCCAGAGGCATCCTGCCAAGTCCATATCTGGCTGCGCTCACCTGCGGCCTCAAGTATCGGAATCAGGATCGGGGTCAGCTCTTCGGGGCGCTCGACCATCACTTCGATCTCGTCCGCCACGCCTTCACGGTTGAAGAAGCTTTGCGCCTCGGCAAACGGCATGTAGACGCGCGTGCGGTCGATGTCATAGCGCCCGGCAGAAAAGACATAGACCACCTCATAAGCGTTCACGCGGGGAGATGTGCCAAATGCGGTTTTGACACCGTTGGGCGAGGTCAGTTTGACCCGATCCCCCACCGTCGCCCCGATGGCCCGCGCCACGCCCGAGCCGATGGCGATGCCGTCCGGGAACCGGGACAGGTCACCATAGGCCTCTTCGCTTTCTGCAATACCGGGCAACTCGGCCAGATCGTCGGGACGAATGCCAAAGACCTGCACGCCTGAACTGCGGTCCGCATTGGTGATCAGCACCTGCCCTTTGACAAGCGGTGCTGCCCGTTCGACCCCCGGCACCTGCGCGATCCGCTCGGCCATTTCATCGAATTCCGTGATGGTGCGGTCTAGCCGCCCCTGCGCATCGATTTCTCCGGCGGAATACACCGTGACATGTGCGTTGGCCCCAAGAATAGTGCCCACGAATTCTGACCGGAATCCGGACCGAACAGCCAGCGTCGCGATCAGAGCGAACACAGCGAGCGTAATCCCGATCAGCGAGATCCAGGTCATCACGCTAACGCCCCCTTCGGCCCTACGGGCACGGAGGTATCGCCAGGCGATTTTCCATTCGAAAGGGGCAAAGGGCGGGGGAGATTTGGCCATTTCTGCCTCGGGTTCAGATTTTTCGCGACCCTTTCGACATTTCGCCGGATGGTCAAGCCAGTTATCGTGCGGACACCGGTTCGGCGTTACTGCGCCCGATAAAGGGGCGAAAAGAACAGTTTGAAACGAATCATTTGCCCCAAGCGCCAAATCATCACCGGCAACGCGAGAAATCACTGGCCGCAAATTATACCAATGGTTGTGAACCCCTTCACAGACAAGGGCTTATTGTTTCAGTTATGAAGTCAATGTGAGATATCAGCACCCGACTGAGTCACAATCGCAACATTCAGGTGCGAAATATTGTTTCACAAATTGATTAGTGTGAGAAACTTTGTCACCCTACTTGTGTGGGGGACACATTTTAAGAGTTTAAGGGCGGAGGCACGCTCATGGGTATTCAAGAACATATGGAAGGCACGGGCCCGATTACTGCCCGTTCAGCAGCAACAGAACTGGATTGCGAAAGCGCCGCATTGTTGCGGGCAGCGATCAGGCCAGTTTTCACAAGCGCAGCAAGCTGGGCCGGTTTGGCCGACATACTGCGGGACAAAGGCTATCGCCTTGCTTTCCGGCAGGGGCGGCTGTGCATCACGGATCGCGCCACTGACGAACGCGTCTGTGGATTGCGGTTTCTGGGCTTCGAACTGGCGGAACTTGTACGCCGCTTTGGTCGCCCGATCGTGGTCGCACGCGGCAGCGAAGCGGACGGCGATTTCCTGACCGCACGTCCGACCTCAGCTTCCTGAGCTAAACCGCCGAAGGTTGCACCGCCTTGTTCAGGCGATGCCCTCAAAGATTTCTGCGATCTTGGTGACGGCCGCTTCGGGGCTGAGTTCCTCACTTTCGCCGGTACGGCGGCTGGTGAGTTCGACCACACCGTTCTTCAGACCACGCGGGCCCACTGTGATGCGCCACGGCAGACCGATCAGGTCCATGGTGGCAAACTTGCCCCCTGCCCGTTCATTCCGATCATCATAAAGCGGCTCAAGCCCCAGCGCAGTCAACGCGCTGTAGAGTTTATCGCACGCCGCGTCCGCCTCTTCATCACCTTGCTTCAAGTTCACAATGCCGCAATGGAATGGAGTCACGCCTTCGGGCCAAATGATGCCCTTATCGTCATGGCTGGCTTCGATGATCGCACCGATCAGGCGGCTAACGCCGATGCCGTGGCTGCCCATATGCACCGGAACCGGCTTGCCATCGGGGCCTTGCACAGTCGCTCCAAGAGCTTCGGAATACTGGGTGCCAAAATAAAAGATCTGCCCCACTTCGATACCACGCGCCACGCGGCGGCGGTTTTCGGGGATTTGGTCAAACAGGGCTTCGTCGTGGGTTTCGTCCGTTCGGGCGTATTTAGAAGTGAACTCTTCGAGGATCGCCTGACACTGTTCGCGGTTATCATAGTCGATCTCACGATCGCCGAAGGTCAGATCGGTGACCGCGCTGTCATAAAAGACCTCGGATTCGCCAGTATCGGCCAGTACGAGGAACTCATGCGTGTAGTCACCGCCGATAGGTCCAGAATCAGCGCGCATCGGGATGGCTTGCAGACCCATCCGCTCATAAGTACGCAGATAGCTGACCAAGTGGCGGTTATAGGCGTGCAGCGCGTCTTCTTTGGTCAGATCGAAATTGTATCCGTCCTTCATGTAGAACTCGCGCCCCCGCATCACGCCGAAACGTGGGCGGATTTCATCGCGGAACTTCCACTGAATCTGATAGAGCGTCAGCGGCAGGTCTTTGTAGCTGCTCACGTGGCCGCGGAAGATGTCGGTCACCAGTTCCTCGGCGGTTGGCGTGTACAGCATATCGCGACCGTGGCGGTCCTGCATGCGCAGCATTTCCTGGCCATAATCGTCATAACGACCGGATTCGCGCCACAGGTCGGCTGATTGCAGAATCGGCATCTGGATCGCGATGTGCCCAGCCCGCGCCTGTTCTTCATGCACAATGTTCTCCAGCTTGCGCAGAACCTTGAAGCCCAATGGCAACCAAGAATAAATCCCGGCGGCGGCCTGTTTGATCATCCCGGCACGCAGCATCAGCCGGTGGCTGACGATCTGAGCCTCCGAGGGGTTTTCCTTAAGAACGGGCAGAAAGTAACGGCTGAGGCGCATAACGTAACCTTACGGGTGAGAATTTCGCTGCAAGGTGATTATTCCAAAGCCTAGCCGGGGGCAATCGCACATCGGTGTTTTGCGACCCATGCGCAGTCGGTTTTTTGATTGACCCGAGCGTTGGGGTTTTCAATGTTGGCGCAAACCTTAAACCGCGAGGCAGCAATGCAAACAATCACCGAACCCGCCCGCCAGATCC
Source organism: Ruegeria sp. D7 (assembly GCF_056534355.1). Taxonomy (NCBI): domain Bacteria; kingdom Pseudomonadati; phylum Pseudomonadota; class Alphaproteobacteria; order Rhodobacterales; family Roseobacteraceae; genus Ruegeria; species Ruegeria sp. D7. The sequence goes on along the minus strand of NZ_JBQFPG010000002.1, from coordinate 225,456 downwards.
CCGTTGTTCATCAGACAGACGTATTGGTTGTCGGCTCGGGCCCCGCTGGATTGTCAGCAGCGCTGGCTGCCGCACGCGCTGGGGCCGAAGTTTCCTTGATGGATAGATTCGGTTGCATGGGTGGGAATATTACGGCAGTCGGCGTCGAAGGCTTTGCCTGGTATCGCCACGAACAAACTGTCGAGGCCGGAGGCATCGGCATGGAGTTCGAAACCCGCGCCAAAGAGATGGGTGCAGCAGTGCCTGAAAGCCAATCGCTCAGCTACGAACTGGACAGCGAGGGCTTCAAGCTGGTGGCCGACAAGCTGGTTGAAGAGGCTGGCGTCCATCCGATGTTGCACCGGCAATTCGTCGCCCCGATCATGGAGGGGGATCGCATCACTGGGGTGATTACCGAATCCAAAGCGGGGCGTGAGGCGATCTTGGCCAAGGTTGTTATCGACGCCACAGGGGATGCAGATGTAGCGCATCGCGCGGGCGCCCCGACGCACAAGACGCCACGCGAGGACATGATGGCGGCCTCAGTGATGTTCCATCTGGCCGGTGTCGACAAACGGGCCTTTATTGAAGGTGTCAAAGCCGACCCGCAGACCTACAAAGACTGGGGTGGCGGAGGCGAATGGAATATCGAAACCTCGGGCAAAGAGGACGACATGTTCTCGCCCTTCGTCAAGAAACCCTTCCAGCAGGCGATTGATGAGGGCTTGATACCGGCTCATTTGAACACGATCGCGGGGACCTGGGGGGCGATGCACGATACCGGAGAACTGACCTATATGAACCTGATTCATATGGACCAGATCGATGGAACCGACCCCGAAAGCCTGACCTTTGGTGAAATCGAAGGCCGCCGACAGGCGATGCTGGCCATTGATGCCCTCCGCCGTTTCATGCCGGGGTGCGAAAACGCACGTCTACGCAATTTCGGAATGACCATCGGCATTCGGGATACGCGCAAGATCGATGCCGTCTACAACATGACCGAAACCGATGCCCGACATCAGGGCCGGTTCGAGGATTCCATCGGTATCTACCCTGAATTCATCGATGGCTACGGCATTCTGATCTTGCCGACCACGGGGCGATATATGCAGATTCCGTATCGCTCGATGCTTCCCAAAGGGATCAAGGGCCTGTTGGTTGCGGGCCGGTCCCATGGCGCGGATCGGGTCGCTCACGCCGCGACGCGCAACATGTCCTGCTGCGCAGTGATGGGTCAGGGCGCAGGGATCGCGGCGGCCTTATCGCTGAAAAGCAATCAGGAGCTCGACAGTATGAACCTTGCTCCTGTGCATAAGGAACTGGAACGGCAAGGCGTGAGAATTAACTGATGGAGCGTATTCCAACCATAGATATCAGCCCGCTGACTGATCCTTCTGGTCCGCTGTATCAGGCAACGGTCGCGCAGATCATGGATGCCTGCACCAGCATCGGGTTTCTATCGATCACAGGGACAGGCATCGCGCCTGAGCACATCGAGCAGGTGCGCGAGTGTGTCAGTGCGATCTTTGATATCGACGAGGCCCGAAAATGGGATCAGGCCATCACCCGCGAAAACTATCGTGGGTACATTCCGATGGGGTTCTTCACGCCCAATGACGGCTCGGGCGCGGCGGATAAGTACGAAGGGTACAAGCTGCATTTCGAAGCAGCCGAAGATGCGCCGATCCGGGTTGAATGCGCACTTTACGGCCCGAATATCTGGCCCCGAGAAGTGCCCCAGGCCCGCGCGGTAATACTGGATTACTGGCTACAGCTTGATGGCGTGACAGATCTTTTGCTGGGTGCATTGGAAGTGGGGTTAAAAATCCCGCCCAACACACTACGCGACGCCTTCCGCGACCCGATGACCAACATGACCCTGCTACACTATCCGCCACAATCCCCGGATGAGCTTGGCTATGGAATTCATCCGCATAAGGACACCGACGCGCTGACAATAATCGCTCCCGATCCGGTCGGAGGACTTGAGGTGCAGACCCGCACCGGCGGCTGGATCACACCGGACTGCCCGCCCGGCGGCTTCGTGGTCAATATCGGCGACATGCTGGAACTGTGGTCGGGCGGGCGGTTGAAATCGACCCCGCATCGCGTGGTTAATCGATCCGGGCGTGAACGCTATTCCTTCCCTTATTTCGCCGTTCCGCGCCACGATGTGGTGGTTGCGCCACTGCTGCCTGCCCTGCCCGGCTTTGATCGCCCGAAGGTACATTGCGGACACTGGTCGGCGGAAATCTGGCGCACCAACTGGCCTGATGAAATGGCCACAGGTGAGACACCGGAACTGGGTACTCTGACAGACTAGGGTATAAAAATCGCGCGCCATGAACCGCTTGCATCGCCGGGCGTCATGGGCCAAGAACACGGCAATGCTGTGCAAACGAGGGATTGCGCCATGGCCTTGCCGGTGAAGGATCAGCTTAGATACTGGGGCATTGCCGCCGCTGTTTTCGTGCTGCTTTTGTACCTGTTGGGCGATGTCTTGCTGCCCTTTGTGATCGGTGGTGCGATTGCATATTTCCTTGATCCCGTTGCGGACCGCCTGGAAACACTCGGCCTTTCGCGCATGGCTGCGACCGGGATCATTACCGTTGTCGGCGTGTTTGGTTTTGTTTTGATGATTCTTATGGTTGTGCCCGCGTTGATCACACAGCTACTGGATCTGATTGATGTTTTGCCAAGCCTTTTTAAAGAACTGCGCGCCTTTATTGAGAAACAATTCCCGGCTTTGCTCGATCGCGAATCAAATACCCACCAGATGCTGGTGTCATTTGGCGAGACGCTGAAATCAAAAACCGGCGATGTGCTGCAAACCGTTCTGGCCTCATTGGGTTCAGCAATAAATGTCGTCGTCCTGCTGGTTATCGTACCGGTTGTCGCGGTTTATCTGCTGATGGATTGGGATCGCATGATCACCCGGATCGGAGAGCTCTTGCCCCGTGATCACGCCCCCACGATCAAACGACTTGCTGGTGAAATCGACGCCGTTCTTGCCTCATTCGTGCGTGGAATGGGTACCGTCTGCCTGATCCTCGGCACCTACTATGCTGTCGCATTGATGCTGGTCGGCCTGCAATTCGGCCTGATCGTCGGCTTCATTGCAGGACTGGTAACCTTCATCCCCTATTTGGGCGCCCTGATCGGAGGCACCCTAGCCATAGGCCTGGCCCTGTTTCAGTTCTGGGGGGATTGGGCACATATCGGTTTGGTCGCCGGTATTTTTGCTATCGGACAGGTGACCGAGGGCAACTTCCTGACGCCCAAACTCGTCGGTAGTTCGGTGGGCCTGCACCCGGTCTGGCTGCTGCTGGCTTTGTCGGTCTTCGGCGCGCTGTTCGGCTTTGTCGGAATGCTGATCGCAGTACCTGTAGCGGCTGCCTTGGGCGTGCTGGCACGGTTTGCGACCGAGCAGTATCTGCACAGCCGCCTATATACCGGGCTTGAAGGGCTCAATCAGGAAGACGAATAAATGGCCATGCAGCTCAGCTTTGATCTGCCGTCCAAGACTGCCTTGGGCCGCGAAGACTTTTTCGTCTCGCCTGCTAATGCGCTAGCTGTTGCGATGATCTCTGCCACCTCATGGCCTGGCAACAAACTGGTGCTGAGCGGCCCTGCAGGATCGGGCAAGACCCATCTGGCGCATGTCTGGGCCGGCGAGACCGGCGGTCGAATCGTACAAGCCGCCGCGCTTCGATATGACGACGTGCCGGACCTGGCGCGCGGTCCGGTGGCGGTCGAAGATGTGCCAGTAATCGCGGCGGACGTCGAGCAGCAGAAAACTCTGTTCCATTTGCACAATCTGGTTCTGGCCGAGGGCCACGCCTTGCTGATGACCGGGCGCACGACGCCGAAACTGTGGCATCTGCCGCTGGCCGATCTGCAAAGCCGGGCCGAAGGTGCGCATCATGTGTCGCTTGAAGGGCCGGACGATGCGCTGCTGGGCGCAGTGCTGGCGAAGCTATTCACCGACCGGCAGCTCAATCCGGGGCCGGATGTCATGGCATATCTGGTCAAGCACATGAATCGAAGCTTTGAAACCGCCGCCCGCGTGGTCGAGCAGCTTGACGAAATTGCGCTGACTGAAAAACGCGACATCACCCGTGCGCTGGCGGTGCGTCTATTGAACACAGAGGCCGAACAATCGGATGCCTGTAATTGACCGGACAAGGGTGATCTCGCATCCTGTCGCGCAAAAGACCTGGGGACACCATGACCAAGATTGCCGAGACTGATTTCCCGGATCACGGGCTGTTCGGAAGGCCGCTGTTCGAAGATCCGGGCGCCCGTGCACTTTCCCGGGTCGGGGTTGTCGATATCGGATCGAACTCGGTCCGGATGGTGATCTTTGACGGCGCGGCGCGCTCACCGGCCTATTTCTACAATGAAAAGGTGATGTGCGAACTGGGCGCCGGCCTGTCAGAGACCGGCCGATTGAACCCTGAAGGTCGCAAACGGGCGCTGGCTGCCTTGCACAGGTTTCAGCATCTTGCCAGAGACCTCGGCCTGCCCGCCCTGCACGCGGTCGCCACCGCTGCGGTGCGCGAGGCCAGCGATGGACCGGATTTCTGTGCGCAGGCAAAAGCCGAAACCGGCCTGATCATCAACGTTGTCGATGGCGAGGAAGAAGCACGGCTCTCAGCTCAGGGCGTGCTGCTGGGTTGGCCCGGAGCTTATGGGCTGATCTGCGACATCGGTGGCTCGTCCGTCGAACTCGCTGAGATCGGAGGCGGCAAGGTCGGACGTCGCATGACTTCGCCCCTGGGGCCGCTCAAACTGCGCGATATCAAAGGCGGTCGCCGGGCGCGTAAGGAGCATATCAAGAAGACGCTGGAAGAGATGCGCGACCGGATGGGCCCTCAACGTGATCGGCTGTTTCTGGTCGGCGGCAGCTGGCGCGCCTTCGCACGTCTGGACATGCTGCGCCGAGGCTATCCGCTGAACGTGCTGCACGAATACCGCATGACACAAAGTCAGGTACGCGAGACCATCAAGTTCATCGAACAGAATGATCCTGATGAATTGCGCGCATTGGCCGGTGTGTCGGGCTCGCGTATGGCATTGATCCCCTATGCAATGGATGTGCTTTCACGCCTGATCCGCACGTTCAAACCAAAGGACATCGCGATTTCAAGCTACGGCATCCGCGAAGGATTGCTGTATGAACAGATGCCGCAACGCCTGCGCGACCGGGATCCTTTGATCGAAGCCTGCCGGTTTGCCGAAGCGAAAGACGCGCGCTTGCCCGGTTTCGGCAAACACCTGTTCGATTTTGTCATGCCCTTGTTCCGTTCGGCGCCGGAACCGATGCTGCGCCTGATCAAGGCAGCTTGTCTGCTGCATGACGTCAGTTGGCGTGCGCATCCAGATTACCGGGCCGAGGCCTGTTTCGAATATGTCACCCGCGCCAACATGAGCGGGATCAAACACTCCGAGCGGATCTTTATCGGGCTCGCTTTGCAACACCGATATCGCAACAAACGTGAAGGGAGCCGCTTTACCGAGCTTTACGAACTGCTCGACGAACGCGGCCAGGAACAAGCCGAAATCCTGGGCAAAGCACTACGGTTCGGAGCGATGCTTTGGATGCAGCACGACGCAGCCATGGGCAAGATGCGTTACTATCCCAAAAAACAAAAGCTCGAACTGCGTCTGCCCAAATCGGCAGGCGCATTGTTCAACGAAGTCGCCGAGGCCCGTTTTAACTCGTTGGCCGGCGCGCTGAAATCAGAACCCAAAGTGATCATTCGGGGATAATCAGATATCGGTATAACCGTTAGAAGTCTCTTCTTCCGGCACAACTTCTTCGGGCTGATCTTTGGGCTTCTTGCGGATGATAATGTCGCCGTTTGGTAACATCTCGGGCGCTTCATACGCGCTCCAATCCTGCACCTGAGCAGCCAAATCAGCCAGCGCTGGACCCATTTCCCGCATGAAAGACTGTAAAGCCGGGCCAAATTGGTCCGCAAATCCACGCAGGTCTTCGATCGTTGGCTCCATCTCCTGCCGCAAGCCTTCCAGAAACAACTCGGCACCCCGCTCCATCAGCGACTTACCTGAAGCGTCCTGTGTCTGGGCAGGCAGGGCCAAGGCGGTACAAACAGCGCTGATCAGCATGAGACGTAGCATAGCTTGAATATAAGCGAGCGTGCCGAGTGTTGAAAGGTCAGAGGTCGATATCCAACGTCACCGGGAAGTGGTCGGATGCGGTTAGCAAGGCATCCCTCAGCTCGGGGTTGCCCCAGCAGGCGGCATCGCGAAACGGATGCCAGATGCGCCAGTTCGGGTGGTGGGCGCGCAAATCCTCGCTAATCATGATGTAGTCCAACAACGCCTCAAGATACCGTCCCTCATTAGGCCGCGCAAATCGTGCAGTTGCTGGGACAGAACAGGGGCGCAGTTCCAATGCCCTTGCTGCATGAGGATCATAGAGCCCCGCCTGCAACAATATCTCGACCGACGATCGACCGAAGAGGTGTTCGAACTCGTCCAGTCCGGGTCCGTCATTGAGATCGCCCAGCAAAATCACCGGCTCTTGCTCCGTCAAATGATGTTGGACCCGTCGACCCAGCCATACCGCCTGCGCCAACTGCTTACGGCGATTGGCAATCGAAATTCGTATCATCTCATCCCGCGATGCAGCGCCATGGGGCGCTTTGGACTTCAGATGCGCCCCGATCAGTCGAAACTCCTGCCCTGAGGTTGTTTGGATCGCCAATTCCATCGGAGGCTTTGAAAACCGAACAAGATCCTCGGTCGCATCCACATCCAGGTCGATCCGGAACTCGGCATCGAAACGAGGCGCGTTCTCAGCCTCCCTTGCGTCGTGTTTGGCTGTAAGAATTTCGGGATCATAAAGCAGGGCCAATTCCTGATGTGTATCATTGGGAAATCCCATGATTGCATGGCTTGTACGCAGACCGAACGCCTCGGCAAATCGCTGCAAGGCACGGACGGTATTCTGAGACTTGCCTGTGTTGGGGGCTTCGACGATCAGCATCGCATCGGCATCAATCGCAGTCAGCACCTTTGCGATCGCCTCAACCTGCCGGGCCTTGGTCACATCGTGACGCCCTGACCAGCTGTCATCGACAATCAGGCTGTCATTGCGATCAAACAGGTTGGCTAACCATTCGATATTGTAGGTCGCCAACCGCACGGATCAGACCCGGGCGCCGTTGATTTCATCCCAGGCGCGGTTGATATCGATCATCTTTTTCTCGGCCAGCCGCACCGCCTCTTCCGGAACGCCGCGTGCCAGCATCGCATCGGGGTGAGTTTCTCGCACCAGTTGCCGCCAAACCTTGCGAATTTCGGTCAGAGGAGCGTCGCGGGGAACGCCCAGAACCGTATAGGGGTCTTTCGGCGCATCCGGTACGAAACGCGCGCGCAGGGCCATGAACTGAGCGTCGGTCTGGCCGAAAATGCGGCTGACTTCTTCCAAAAACTCGTTTTCGTTCGGATGGTAGAACCCGTCCGCCATAGCAATGTGAAACAGCCCTTCCATCAAATCGCACAGGGTGGTGCTATCTTCGGCGAACATGCGGGCAATCCGGCGGGCATAGTCCTGATATCCAGCAACGTCTGTCCGTGCCATGTCAAAGACCTTGGCCGCCCCGTCTTCATCTTCGGGCGCGATCTGGAACACTTCACGAAAAGCCGTCACCTCATCCCGCGTCACCTGACCGTCGGCCTTGGCCATCTTGGCGCCAAGCGCCACGACAGCAATCGCAAAGGCCACCGAACGTTCTGGCGGCGTGCGCAGTTTCTCAAACACCGCAGTCAGGCTTTCGCCCTGGGCAAGCGCGTTCAGCGCGTCGGCTATTCTGGACCAGATCGACATGGGCGCACCCTAGCGTGCCTTGTCACGACTGTCAGGTGCGACAGATGACTGCGGGCCGAGTATTTTCTGCATCAGGACAAGATCCAGCCGCTGCCCCCATTTGAACCCCACTTCAGGCATGCGTCCCACCTGCTTGAAGCCAATTGCCTTATGGAAGGCGATGGCTGCAGGGTTGGCCGATGAAATGCCCGCCACCAAGACATGCACGTTATCCTCCCGCGCGTTGGCTTCAAGAGCCTCCATCAACGAACGGCCAACATGCTGGCCTCTGGCTTCGGGTGCCAACTGTATCGAATGTTCGCGGCACTGCGCATATCCCGGTCCCGAGCGGAAGGTGCCATAGGTCGCAAACCCCTCGACGGCACCACTGCGCTCGGCGACCAAGAAGGCGGGACCTCTGGTTTCGATCTCTGCCACCACGCTTTCAACGCTGCGTTCATCGGTGGTGAAAGTGACCAGCGTATCACGGATAATCACGTTTGCTATCGCCGCAATCGCAGGTGCATCTTGGGCTCTGGCCTGCCGGATGTTCATTCCAGCACGCGCAACCCGTGCGGTGTTTCGATTTCAGCGCGCAATGCAGCCGGGCCGCTGTCAAACGCGACATACTCCAACGCCCCCAGACCTTTGGCTAAGTCGATTGCATCCGGATGGCACACAATCAGGCGGCGTAACCGGCAGCCACTGTCCTGAAGCATTTGTGCCGGATGCAGATCACCCTTCCACTCGATAAGCGCCGGAAAGAGGTTGTCAAATGGCAGACGTCCATTTGGGGGGACTGCCATACGCCAGCGAAGCGCGCCTCGGTTCAGATCGATAGGTTGTCCGACGCCGTCGGGGAAAACGGTCAGTGACGCTTCGATATCCGGAACCCGGCAAATCCAGTTGGTCAGGCGGGGTGATCCGGTGAACCGGTCCAGATCGAACCAGCGCGTCCTTTGCGGTTTGGAGGCTTCGGGGTCGATCGCAATCGCCTCCAGATAGAGCCCATCCCGCAAGCCCAGAAGTCGATTATACGTTCCGAATTTTTCGTGCTTGCCGCCGTCCTGAAGCCGCACGCCCAGCGCCTGTTCGATATGGTCAGAAGCTTCTTCAAGCGTTTCGCCCGCAACAGCCAGATGATCCAGTAACATGAAGACGCCTCCTGATGACAAACGACCAGACCATTTGGGTCTGGTCGCATGTTTTCCGCAAAGGGGCGAAATCACAAGATTTTTCGTACGAAAAATCTTGGCGCCGGCGTCAGGTTTTGGCTTCGCCGATCAAACGCAAGATGTCTTGTGCCGCTTCAGGGATGTTCGTTCCCGGACCAAAGATCGCCTTCACACCGTGATCGTAAAGGAACTGGTAATCCTGTTGCGGAATGACCCCACCGCAGATGACTATGATGTCCTCAGCCCCCGCCTTTTTCAGTTCCTCAACCAACTGAGGCGCCAATGTCTTATGCCCCGCAGCCTGCGAAGAGATCCCAATCACATGCACATCATTGTCCACCGCGTCCTGTGCGGCTTCTGCAGGCGTCTGGAACAGAGGGCCGACATCCACGTCAAACCCGATATCGGCAAAGGCGGTGGCAATCACCTTGGCGCCCCGGTCGTGGCCGTCCTGCCCCATCTTGACCACCAGCAGACGCGGGCGGCGGCCCTCGGCCTCGGCGAACTTTTCTATGGAATTCTGAATCGCGGCAAAACCTTCGTCACCCTCATAGGCCGCCCCATAAACACCGGCCAGGGTCTTCACTTCGGCGCGGTGACGACCGAACTCTTTCTCCATTGCCATGCTGATCTCTCCTACGGATGCGCGGGCTCGGGCGGCCTCGACGGCGGCGGCCAGCAGGTTGCCTCCCTCGCGGGCGGTTGTTGTCAGGGCGTCCAGTGTCTGTTGGCAAGCCGCCTCGTCGCGCGTTGCACGGATACGCTCCAGCCGCGCGACCTGAGCTTCGCGCACGGCCACGTTATCGACGTCCAGAATATCGATCGGGTCTTCTTGCTCTTTGCGATACTTGTTGACACCAACGATGACCTCTTCGCCCCGGTCGATCATAGCCTGACGGCGCGCAGCGCTTTCCTCGATCCGCAGCTTGGGCATGCCACTGGCAACGGCCTTGGTCATACCGCCCATTTCCTCGACCTCTTCCATAAGAGCCCAGGCTTTTTCGACCAACTCGTTGGTCAGGCTTTCGACGTAGTAAGAGCCCGCCAGCGGATCGACCACATCGGTCACGCCGGTTTCCTCTTGCAACACCAGCTGCGTGTTTCGCGCGATACGTGCTGAGAAATCGGTTGGCAGCGCGATCGCCTCGTCCAGTGCGTTGGTATGCAGTGACTGTGTGCCGCCCAGAACCGCGCTCATGGCCTCATAGGCAGTGCGGACCACGTTGTTATAGGGGTCCTGTTCCTGCAGCGACACGCCCGAGGTCTGGCAATGAGTTCGCAGCATTTTCGACCGTTCGGATTTCGCCCCGAACTCGGTCATTACCCGATGCCAAAGGGTGCGCGCAGCGCGTAGTTTGGCGATCTCCATGAAGAAATTCATGCCGATGGCAAAGAAGAACGACAGACGACCCGCGAACTTGTCCACGTCCATGCCTGATTCCGTCGCTGCGCGCACATATTCGCGCCCGTCGGCCAGCGTATAAGCCAGTTCCTGCACCAGGTTCGCCCCGGCCTCTTGCATGTGATAGCCCGAGATCGAGATCGAGTTGAACTTGGGCATCTCATTCGAAGTGTAATCGATGATGTCCGAGATGATCTTCATCGAAGGCTCGGGCGGGTAGATATAGGTGTTACGCACCATAAACTCTTTCAGAATGTCGTTCTGAATGGTGCCCGAGAGCACGGCCTTGTCATGCCCCTGCTCTTCACCTGCAACGATGAAGCTGGCCAGAACCGGGATCACCGCCCCGTTCATCGTCATTGAGACCGAAACCTTGTCCAGCGGGATACCGTCGAACAGGATTTTCATATCCTCAACGCTGTCGATGGCCACACCGGCTTTGCCGACATCGCCCACCACGCGGGGATGGTCACTGTCATAACCCCGGTGAGTCGCCAGATCGAAGGCGACCGAGACACCTTGCTGGCCGGCCGCCAGATTGCGGCGGTAAAATGCATTCGATTCTTCAGCCGTCGAGAAGCCTGCATATTGACGGATCGTCCAAGGACGCCCTGCATACATCGTCGCTTTAACGCCGCGCGTAAACGGCCCGAAGCCCGGAAGCGAGCCCATATGCGGCAGATCAGCCGTGTCTTCCTGAGTATAAAGCGGTTTGACGTCGATGCCTTCCAGCGTCTCTTTGGTCAGATCGCCCAAAGGTCGGCCGCGCAGCTCTTTTTCAGCCAGCACCTGCCAGTCGTTGGTGTCGGTCATGTCGATTTCCTCTGTTCAATTCTGGTTTCGGCGGGGGCGACCCCGCGTGCATTGCTATCTGTCCGGCGGATCAGTTCAGCCCTCCCATCGGCGCCCGAGGCAAGCCATTCCAGATCATCGGCATAATCAGCCCAAAGCTGCATCGCCTGTTCAGCGGTCAGACCATGGGGCGTGGCTTTGGGCGCAGCATTCAACGCAAGGCCATCGCTGAATTCGGGCGCGGTGCGACCCGTCAGCGCCTGAAGCTGCGCCTGTTGATGACCCGCAAATTCCTCAAACGGCAAAACGAGCAATGGGACGCCCGGGAAGGCGAGGCTAATGTCAGTGATGACGTCGCGCCAGCTCCGCTTGCTTTGCGCGATGCGGGTCCACTTTGTGGGCTCGATTGGGGCGCTGCCACGTTTGAACTTATAGGCGGCCACGGAAGACCAATACATATCCAACGCGCGGATATTCAGTGCAATTTTGCTGACTCCGCCATCGAAGGCCTTTGCCAAAAGCTGCCCGCGTTCCTGCATGCCGGGATAAAGCGAGGCAAAGGCGATATTGCGCTCCATCGAGCCCACGAAATTCTCTTGGCTGACCAATAGCTGCGTCGCGCCGTCTTGCTGACATACGTCTAACTCGCGGCGTAATCCATCACAGACCTCAGTCGTCAATTTGTTCAAGCTGTTGAGGCCATTGGAACGTGTTCGCTCCGGCCCCCAATACGCCAGCCCTTGATCTGCAAGGACCTGCACGTTCCGGCTCAGATAGTTCTGGAAACTGGTGCTTGCACATCGATGTGCGCCACAATGCAGGATCACTTCCATCGGCCTACTCTCCCAACGCGAAGGCCGCGGGAACGGCGCGTTTTGTAGGCAAATTGATAAGTACGCATGGGTGGGTGCGGCGTCCACGAAGCAAATTTTTGGTGATCACACGCATTTCGTCAGTCGCATTCGCCCCAGCAGAGGCTATATTCATCACAACAGGAGGCCTTATGACACGCACGCTTGCCTTTGTTTTCTCGGCACTATTCCCGTTGGCCGCCTTGGCCGCCGACGCGACTGCCCCTGCGGATGACAGCTTTGTTCGTCCAGTAGCTGACAGCGATCTAAGCGATTTTCTCTGGACGCATCGCCCGATCGTCGTTTTTGCCGATACCCCGGCAGACCCAAGATTCCAGCAACAGATTGACATGTTGCTCGAAGGCGAGGACGCAATGCGGGATCGCGACGTGATTGTCTTGACCGATACTGATCCGGCGGCGCGATCATCGATCCGATCAAAACTGCGACCGCGTGGTTTCCAGATGGTGTTTGTTGACAAGGATGGTGTCGTCAAACTGCGCAAACCCAGCCCATGGAGCGTGCGTGAGATTGGCCGGTCCATTGACAAGACGCCTTTGCGCGAGCGCGAAATCCGCGAACGACGTGAGGGCGGCTGAGCACCTGCGACATGCCTCAAGATCCCGGCGGAAGCCGCTGGGAACCTTGAAAGATATGTCGCAGGTGCGCGCATCATCACTCGAACTCGATGATCACATCGTCAACGGCCAGACTGTCGCCGGGGCCCGCGTTGATCTTGGAGACAACGCCCTTTTTCTCGGCGCGCAGGATGTTCTCCATCTTCATCGCCTCAACGGTACAAAGTGCCTGACCTTCCTGCACCTCTTGACCTACTTCCACATCAATCTTCACGATCAAGCCCGGCATTGGGCAGAGCAGCATTTTCGATGTATCAGGCGGCAGCTTCTCGGGCATCAGGCGGGCCAGTTCGGCCTGACGCGGGGTGCGCACATGTACCTTGAGGTCAGCCCCTCGGTTTCGGATACGGAACCCGCCCGATATCTTTCCAACCTTCAAGACCAACGGGCTGCCATCCACGTCCAACACCGCAAGTTGGTCACCCGGCGTCCAGTCAGAGGACACACGCAGAGCTGACCCGTCTTTGAATTTGACAGTCGCGCCCTGTTTGTCAGCCTTAACCTTGACGCTGAAATCCTGCCCTTGCAGAGCGACATTCCAACGTTTGCCGACTTTCCGTTCATGGTTGTCCATCCGGCCCGATACGCGGGTGCGACGGATTTCGGCAACCCGGTGCATGGCAGCGCACGAGGCTGCGATGCGACGCAGATCTTCTTCGGGAAGGTCGACGCCTTCAAACCCGTCCGGATACTCCTCGGCGATGAAAGCGGTCGTCATTTCACCACTTACAAATTTCGGGTGATCCATGACCGCTGAGAGGAATGGCAAGTTGTGACCGATGCCTTCGACTTCGAAACTGTCCAGCGCCACGCGCATGGCTTCAATCGCCTGTTCGCGGGTCGGTGCCCAGGTACACAGCTTGGCGATCATCGGGTCGTAATACATGCTGATCTCGCCGCCCTCATAGACGCCGGTATCGTTACGCACAGCGCTATCCCCTTTAGGCGCATCACCTTGCCATTTGTCATTCACAAGCAGCGGGCCGGCTGCGACCTCCTGCGGCGGGCGATAACGGGTAAGGCGGCCAATCGAGGGCAAGAAGCCACGATACGGGTCCTCTGCATAAAGACGGTTTTCAATCGCCCAGCCTGTCAGGGTGACGTCATCCTGCGTGATCGACAGTTTTTCACCAGCCGCCACACGGATCATCTGTTCGACAAGATCGACACCAGTGATCAGTTCGGTCACTGGGTGTTCCACCTGCAGGCGGGTGTTCATTTCGAGGAAGTAGAAGTTCTTTTCGCCATCCACGATGAACTCGACCGTACCGGCGCTGGCATAGTTCACAGCCTTGGCCAACGCGACCGCCTGTTCACCCATCGCCTTGCGGGTTTCAGGGTCAAGGAACGGCGATGGCGCCTCTTCCACAACTTTCTGGTTGCGGCGCTGGATCGAACATTCGCGCTCGCCCAAATAGATGCCATTGCCGTGGCTGTCACAGAGCACCTGAATCTCGATGTGGCGCGGCTGAGTCACGAATTTCTCAATGAAAATCCGGTCGTCGCCGAAGGAGTTCGCGGCCTCGTTCTTGGATGACTGGAAACCTTCCCGCGCCTCTTCGTCATTCCACGCAATCCGCATGCCCTTGCCACCGCCGCCAGCGCTGGCCTTGATCATCACCGGATAGCCAATGTCGTTCGAAATCTTCACCGCCTCATCGGCGTCTTCGATCAGGCCCATGTAACCGGGCACCGTCGAAACCCCGGCCTCCTGCGCGATCTTCTTCGAGGTGATCTTGTCCCCCATGCTTTCGATCGCACCGACCGGGGGGCCGACAAAGGCGACGCCTTCGGCATCCAGCGCCTCGGCGAACTTGGAGTTCTCGGACAGAAAGCCATAACCGGGGTGGACCGCCTGCGCGCCGCTTTTACGGATGGCATCCATCACCTTGTCGATGACGATGTATGACTGGTTGGCGGGCGGCGGGCCGATATGCACGGCCTCATCCGCCATTGAAACATGCAGGGCGTTCTTGTCAGCATCTGAATAGATGGCAACCGTGCCAATGCCCATCTTGCGGGCGGTCTTGATGACCCGGCAGGCAATCTCGCCCCGGTTTGCGATCAGGATCTTGTTGAACATGGAACGTCCTTTGGCTTGATGTTCTGGAAACGCAAAACGCCGCCGTGGGGCGTTGACCCCACGACGGCGTGATGCGCAATGACGGACGGGACTTTTCCAGCCCCGTTAAATTCAGCTTTAGTTACAGTTGTTCTGGGTCTTGCAGTAAAGCACGTTGCCCGCAGCCCCGACTGCCGCCCCAAGCAGCGGATCTGCACTGAGGACCGCTGCCCCCAGAGCCCCCGCACCGCCGCCAAGGATCGCCTGTTCGCCGGTCGAGCCACCGCAGGCCGCCAAACCCGCGCAGGTTGCCAACGCAAGGGAAATTCGTTTGATTCGCATGGTTTCTGCCCTTCTAGATTTTTTGCAGTCTTTGAGAGCAGATGCCGATTTCGCGCCTTGTTATGCAATAACACGGACCACAAACTTGCGAATTGCGCAGGTTTTTGCCGCTTTTTGTCCAAACCTGACAAAAAGAAAACCGCGGACAGAACTCTGTGGGGAACACAAGCCTGCCCGCGGAAGGAAGGGGTACGGAATAGTAGGTGCTTGTGCGACGCAGGCAAAGTAGAGCCGCACGGCCCAATCACTGTGCACAGCACAATTCTGGCCGCCAACCAGTTATTGTTTCCATCTGAGATTCCGGCTGAAACCTGCCCATCCAGCGCGGCACCACGCAGATTTGCGCCGACGTCGTAATCGCCCGGACAGCGACGACTACGTCTGAAATCCGTCACGTTCCTGTTACAAATCGAAGACTTGTAGCGAGGCAGTGCGCGAGGCACCTCACGCAACATCACTACAAACTCACACAAAAATCCTTCCGGTGACAGTAACTTAGATTCCGGTTTCGCCGCAGCGTGAAACGTCACATGTCTACCGACACTTTTGCTTGAAAAATTGAGAGCATCTTCTCTCAACTTGGTGATTTCCCAAGAATTCAGTTGCGTGGAACGGTGCCCCTGCACACTCGCACACAAGGAACTATCCATATGATAACAAAGGGTAAAACCGCCAGCCTGCTTGCTGCCAGCGCGCTTTCCGTGACCGGTATGCAAGCCTTGGCGCAAGATGCACAAACTCAGGCTGAATTGGCTGCACTGCGCGCCCGGGTCGAAGCGCTGGAATCCTCCAATCCCGGGTCTGGCACTGGGGATCTGCAGATCGGCAACACCACTCTGGACGTCTACGGTTATGTCAAAGCCGACTTCTTCTATGACTTCGAATACGATCAGGGCGACACCGCATTCGTAAACGTGATAGGTGAACCCTCGGCCGAGACAGATGGTACGTTTGGCGCCACAGTCCGTCAGTCTCGTATCGGCCTGCGCACCAGCACGCCTTCGGGAATCGGTGACATTCAGGGCCAGATCGAAGTCGATGCCTTCGGCTCGGACGGAACCGCCGAATTCCGAATTCGTCATGCCAATATCCGAATTGGGGAACAATGGCTGATCGGACAATACTGGACCAATTTCCAACCTCTGGACACCTACCCGACCTCGGTGGAATTTAACGGGCCGGTCGGGATCGCTTTCGCGCGCGTTCCGCAGGTGCGCTACACCAACAATATCGGATCGAATACCACCTTCGCCGTTTCCGTTGAAGAAAACGTCGGCGGCTCGGATTCGGATGATCCCGTGCTGACTGGTTCGGTCGAATACAACGATGGCAAATACATCGCTCGTGCCTCGGCGCTCTACGGCAAGGCGCAATCCGGCGACGTCGAGGTCGATCAGACCGGTTTCTCTTTGTCGGGCTCGATCCGACCGTGGGAAGGTGGGTTGTTCCAGGTCAACTATGTCAACGGCGAGGCACTTGGCCCCTACCTGATCGGCTTGGGCGACGCAGTCGTCGGGGGTCAGGCCAACGATGTTGATGGCTACACCATCGAATTCCGTCAGGACCTGAGTTCCAAATGGAACGTCGGCATCGCCTATGGCAAGGAAGACTACGACCTGCCTACATCGACCGGTACTTTGTCGTTCACCGAGCTTGAGACGATCCACGTCAATGCCTTTTACAAGGCGACAGACAACCTGACGCTCAGCGCCGAATACATCTATGGAGAGCGGAACGACACAATTTCCGGCGACACATTCGACGGCAATCGTGTCCAGTTGGCCGCGCAACTCAACTTCTGATGAAAACAGCCTACCCTGCCCATTAGCGGGCAGGGTTCCAGTGTCACTGATCATCTGAGTGTTATGTGCGGCAGCCCCGGTCACAATCAGCGCACTCCGTCGAACACGTCAGGGAAAGATTGGCGCGCGGCGTCCAGATTGATCACCAGCAGAGCATCATAGCTTGCAGGATCAAACGGGTCTTCGGCGGCGACAACCTCACGCCCGAACAGCCAACTTAGACGGCCCGCGTCCAGATTGCCTCGCTCAAAGGGCTGATCACCAAAATGCGCCCATAACGCCTCGATAAACGCGACATCTGCGCGCTTGTCGGCGGGTTTGCGATCGCGAAAGCGTTCTCGCTGGGTCAGCGGCGTAACGCCCTTGGGATTGGCCCGCCGAATGGTGAACTGGAAGTCTGTTCCGGGCAAACGTCCGGGGAAACCGCGATGTTTCAGCATTGCGAAACCTCAACGGACAAGTTCCAGATATGGCAGGCCATCGGACATGCCTGCGGGATTGAAGTGATCATGCGAACCTCCAGAGCTGCATCACTGTATCGGGACACTCTGAGACCGTGACATTGTTGGTTCATGGTCAGAGCCCCTCCCAGATACACCGGGATTGATCCAGCCGGTAGGCTTCGAAGAACTGCGTTGCGTCAGGTTCGGAGGTGCCGAACGCTACCGGTCTGTCCGAAAACGAAATCACAATCCGGGCAGGCTGCAATTCGTGCTGGGCCACGTAAGGCACCGCCAGTGTTTCACACAAATGCTCCATGTCGACTACGGCGACATCATATGTGATACGACCTGCAGTCGATCCGATCTTGGGTGCAATGAACCGAAACCGCACCCAAAGCTCACCCGGATTGGTGTCCAGAAGCACATCGCTAAGCTCGACCGGTTGACCCGACGGCACGGGCAGCAGGTTTGAGGCCAGCGCCGAACCTACTCCGACCAGCAACGTAAAAACCCCGGCGCATCCCCGGATCCGCCAGCGGCGGCTTCCTTCCTCCGGGGGAGCGTGCAGAGTGGTTGCAACCTGCACGGTCTTATGTCCGGTCAATCGGGGCATTTACGGCTCGGGCCTCCTCGGCGGGCATTTACAGCGGGATATTGTCGTGCTTTTTCCAAGGGTTCTTCAGTTGCTTGCCGCGCAGGCTCGCAAATGCACGTGATACACGGCGGCGGGTCGATTGTGGCATGATCACCTCATCAATGAAGCCGCGCTCGGCCGCAACGAAGGGATTTGCGAACCGGTCCTCATAGTCCTGAGTGTGTTGTGCGATCTTATCGGAATCGCCGAGATCGGCGCGGTGGATGATTTCGGTCGCGCCCTTTGCACCCATCACCGCGATCTCAGCCGTGGGCCACGCATAATTGAAGTCGCCGCGCAGGTGTTTGGAGGCCATAACGTCATACGCGCCACCGTAGGCCTTACGCGTGATTACGGTGACCTTTGGCACGGTCGCTTCGCCATAAGCAAATAGCAGTTTCGCGCCGTGCTTGATCACGCCGCCATACTCCTGCGAAGTGCCCGGCAGAAAGCCCGGAACATCAACAAGCGTCAGGATCGGGATTTCAAAGCAATCACAGAACCGCACGAACCGGGCCGCTTTTCGGGAACTATCGATGTCCAAACATCCTGCCAATACCATGGGTTGGTTGGCCACGACGCCCACGGTCTGCCCTTCAAGCCGGATAAAACCGGTGATGATGTTCTTAGCGTAGTCTTCCTGAATCTCGTAAAAATCACCCTCATCCGCCACTTTGGTGATCAGTTCCTTCATGTCGTACGGCGTGTTCGGATTGTCCGGGATCAGCGTATCCAGCGATGTCTCGACCCGGTCAGGGCTGTCAAAAAACGGACGAACTGGCGGTTTCTCGCGATTGTTGAGCGGAAGGAAGTCGACAAGACGGCGCACCTCGGCCAGCGCCTCCACATCGTTTTCAAACGCGCCATCAGCGACCGACGACTTTTTGGTGTGGGTCGAAGCCCCTCCCAGTTCCTCCGCCGTCACGACCTCATTGGTGACGGTCTTCACAACGTCTGGGCCGGTCACGAACATGTACGAGGTGTCTTTGACCATGAAGATGAAGTCGGTCATCGCAGGACTGTAAACCGCACCACCTGCACACGGCCCCATAATCACGCTGATCTGCGGAACGACGCCCGAGGCCATGATATTACGCTGGAACACCTCGGCATATCCGGCCAATGAAGCGACGCCTTCCTGAATCCGCGCCCCGCCCGAGTCGTTGATCCCGATCACCGGCGCTCCGTTTTGAACTGCCATATCCATGATCTTGCAAATCTTCTGCGCATGGGTTTCTGACAGCGAGCCGCCGAATACGGTGAAGTCCTGGCTGAAGACGTAGACCATTCGACCATTGATCGTACCCCAGCCTGTGACCACCCCATCACCAGCAGGCTTTTGTTTCTCCATTCCGAAATCAGTGCAGCGATGGCTGACAAACATGTCAAACTCTTCAAAGCTGCCTTCGTCTACCAGCAACTCGATCCGTTCGCGTGCCGTCAGCTTTCCGCGGGCGTGTTGTGAGTCGATGCGTTTTTGCCCACCACCCAATCGCGCGTTGTTGCGACGGCCTTCGAGCTCGGAAAGGATGTCTTTCATGTCGGTAGTCTCCCAAGAGAATTTGCGCGACCATAACGAGTTGGGATCGGCGGCCAAAGAAGTTTTCGGCAAATTTGCAAATATTTGGCAACACTATTTGAGATAACTGCAAATTTGTTAATTAACACAACAAGCCAAACTGCCGATGGCATTTCGCGCGATCAGGGTCTAAAGGTAAACCATGCAGTTCAGTTCACCCTCTGTCAGCCGCACGCCCCCCACGCTTACAACACTCGTTTTGTTGTCAGGATTGTCGGCGCTGAGCATGAATCTGTATCTGCCCAGCCTTCCCTTTATGGCGACGTATTTTCAGACTGATTACAAGGTGATGCAGCTTTCGATCGCGCTTTATCTTCTGGTCAACGCGGCACTGCAAATCTTAATAGGACCCATCGCCGATAAGGCCGGACGTCGGCCTGTACTGCTGTGGGGACTCGCCCTTTTTTTGCTGGCAACGCTGGGGTGTATATACGCCCCAAATGTCGAGACCTTTCTGGCCTTCAGAATGTTTCAGGCCGTCATTGTCGTTGGTATTGTCTTAAGTCGTGCGGCTGTGCGGGACATGTACGAACAGGACCAGGCTGCTTCGATGCTCGGATATGTCACCATGGGGATGGCAGTCGTTCCGATGATCGGCCCTGCTGTCGGCGGGCTTCTCGAAGAAACTTTTGGCTGGAAAGCCAATTTCTGGCTGCCTTTCGCTCTTGCGGCGCTGGCGCTGGTGCTGACCTACCAAGACTTTGGCGAAACCGCGGCCGCAAGCGGCAAAACACTGATGCAGCAATTTCGCGAATACCCTGAACTGCTGAAATCGCCCCGCTTCTGGGGCTATTCCCTGTCCTCGGCTTTCTCTTCAGGTGCGTTCTTTGCCTATCTCGGGGGCGCACCCTTTATCGGGACCGAAGTGTTCGGCATGACAGCCGCCGAGGTCGGCATTTACTTTGGTGCGCCTGCGATTGGCTATTTCTTCGGCAACTTCATCAGCGGTCGATTCTCGGTTCGCTTCGGCGTCAACCAAATGGTGCGCTGGGGATGCTGGCTGAATGCAATTGGCGTGGCCCTATCAGCTTTGTTGTTCCTAGTGGATTTGGGAACGGCGCTCAGCTTCTTTGGCCTGATGACCTTCGTCGGGTTGGGTAACGGCATGGCGATCCCAAATGCAACCGCCGGATCGCTTTCGGTCCGCCCGCATCTGGCGGCCACTGCCTCTGGTTTGAGCGGTGCGATCATGTTGGGCGGCGGCGCGGCACTCAGCGCATTGGCAGGCGCATTGCTGACGCATGAGACAGGCGCGATGCCTCTGCTTTGGCTGATGCTGGCAACCGCCGCCCTGGCTATCTGCGCGATCAGCGTTGTTATCTGGCGCGAACGGCAATTGGGTCTGTAGACGGCTTGCGCGACAGGGTTTGCAAAGTTAGCCTGCAGATTCAGTAAAGCTGCAAAGAACCGCCATGGCCACTCAGAAACTATACGCTGGCGCCAAGCTGCGCGAAATGCGCACACGCCTGACCCTCACGCAGAAGGATTTCGCCGCAAAACTGGGCGTTTCACTGCCCTATTTGAACCAGATGGAGAATAACAACCGGCCGATCTCGACGACCGTTGTTCTGGCACTGGCGCAAGAGTTTGGTATGGATGTGACCGAACTCAGCACAGGGGATAGCGAACGATTGGTTTCGGATATGCGCGAAGCACTGGCCGATCCGGTGTTCGCCGAAACGGCGCCCCCTCTGGCTGATCTCAGGCTCACCGCTTCAAATGCGCCCGCGCTTGCACGCGCGTTCATCGAGTTACACCGCGCCTATCGCCAGACCCATGAACGCCTCGCCTCGCTCGACGAGGCATTGGGCCGCGAGGATGCCCGTATTCAGGCCAGCCCATGGGAAGAGGTGCGCGATTTCTTTCACTACTGCGACAATTATATTGACGCCGTTGACCGCGCCGCCGAACGCTTCGCCAGCCGTGCCGATGAAACCAGCGATATTCGGCAAGTCGCCCTGAACAGCCTGTCAGAACGCGGCATTCACGTCACTTTCGCCGACACAGAAACCTTACGCAGCTACAATGCTGGTGACAAAACCCTGCGCCTTTCCTCGCGCGCCGCACCACAAACGCAGGTCTTCCAACTGCTGCTGCAGGTGGCGTTGATCAGTCAGGATAAGCTGCTTGAAGCAACGCTGGATTTCGCCCGTTTCCAAAGCGATGAGGCCCGCGCCATCGCCAAGATTGGCCTCGCCAACTATTTTGCCGGGGCTTCGCTGATGCCTTACGGCGCTTTCCTATCCGCAGCGCAGGACTATCGGCATGATTTGGAGCTGCTCAGCAACCGGTTCGGGGCATCGATTGAACAGGTGGCGCACCGCCTGTCCACGCTACAGCGCCCCGGCGCAAAGGGGATTCCGTTCTTTTTTGTCCGTGTCGATCAGGCCGGAACGATCACCAAACGCCATTCAGCTACGCGCTTGCAATTTGCCCGTTTCGGCGGTGCCTGCCCACTCTGGAATGTCCACCGGGCATTCGAGACCCCGGGTCATTTCCTGCAACAGCTAGCCGAGACACCGGATGGCGTCCGCTATATCTCATTGGCTCGTGATGTTTCAAAATCCGGAGGCTCGTTCGGTGCTCCTGTCCGCCGCTATGCCATCGCCTTGGGATGTGAGGTTCGTCATGCCGAAGCATTGGTCTACGCCGATAATCTCGACATAAACAACGCGAGCGCTTACGAGCCCATCGGCATATCCTGCCGCATCTGCGAGCGCCAGACCTGCCACCAAAGATCGGTCCCACCGTTAGAGCGCCGCCTGACCATCGACGCCCATAGCCGCGGCACCCTGCCTTATGAGGTCACCTGATCTTCATCTGGCCATATATATCCTGCGGGTCCGGGGGCAGAGCCCCCGCCTAATCCTTAGCTTTTTGACAAGATCGCCCAGATCTCGTCCTTGAGCGCCGCGCGTTTCTTGCGCAAATCAACCTCGGCCAATTCCTCCATCGGCTCAACATTGGTTTCAGCCCGATGCACGGTGCGGTTGACCTCATGATACTCATCCGCAAGTCGGGCAAAATGCGCATCCGTTTGCTTGAGCTGGCTCATCACTTCGAGCTTGTCGGGGAACTCTTCAGCCAGTTCATGCGGGGTATGAGACATCCAGTTGGCTCCTTGTTTCAGCGTTACATCCCAAGGCTAAACATGACTGTCGCACTCCGCTTTGACGCCGATCAAATTCTGAGCGCAATCAACCAGCTTTCAGGATAAATGCACGCCGTGGGTTTTGGATGTGTCAGCGCTGTGCCGTTGCCCATCTCGGACTTATCCAGGGTTGGTCGTTCGCTTTGGGCAAAGGGTCTTTCTGCAGCAAATAGTCCGACATCTTTTCACCCACCATGATCGACGGTGCGTTCAGATTGCCATTGGTGATTTGCGGGAAAATCGAGCTATCGGCGACGCGCAATCCATCCACCCCAATCACACGCCCCTGCGGGTCGACAACGGCATCCTTGTCATCCGCACGGCCCATACGGCAAGTCCCGCAAGGGTGATAAGCGCTTTCGGCATGCTCGGCGATAAAGGCATCTAGCTCATCGTCCGACTGAACTTCCGCCCCCGGTTGGATCTCTTTACCGGCAAAGGGTTTGAACGCCTGCTGTCCAAAGATCTCTCGGGTCAAGCGAATGCAGGTTCTGAAGTCTTCCCAATCCGAATCATGGCTCATGTAGTTGAACCGGATCACCGGCGCGTCTTCGGCTTTGGCGGATCGCAGAGTCACAGCGCCGCGCGAGGGCGACCGCATTGGCCCCACATGCGCCTGGAATCCGTGCCCTTCGGCTGCCGCCTGCCCATCATAGCGAACCGCCATCGGCAGAAAATGATATTGTATGTCAGGATATTCCACACCCGGTTTCGAACGCACAAAGGCGGCGCTTTCAAACTGGTTCGATGCACCAAGGCCTGTTTTGGTAAACAGCCATTGCGCTCCGATCATTCCTTTGCTGATCAGGTTCCAATGCTTGTAAAGCGTGATCGGCTGGATCGAGGCCTGCTGAATATAAAGCTCTAGGTGATCCTGCAGATTGGCGCCGACGCCAGGGCGGTCGGCGACCACTTTGATACCGTGCTCAGCCAGGTGCGCCGCAGGTCCAACCCCCGAAAGCATCAGCAGTTTAGGCGAATTGATCGACGAAGCCGCCAATACAACCTCGCGCCGCGCTGTGATCACTTCCCGTTTACCACCCCGTATCAATTCGACCCCGGATGCGCGCCCGGATTCAATAATCACGCGCGCCGCAAGACCCCGGATGATTTCGCAGTTTTGCCGCTTGAGCGCTGGCCTAAGGTACGCATTCGCCGCCGACCAGCGCCGTCCTTTCCAGACGGTCTGCTCCATCGGCCCAAAACCTTCTTGTTTCTCACCGTTATAGTCGCCAGTGACCTCATATCCAGCCTGCTGACCTGCATCGACGAACGCCTTAAACAGCGGATTTTCACGAGGCCCTCGCGACACGTGCAGAGGTCCATCCGTACCTCTCCAAGTGTGATCACCGCCATGGCCACCATCATGCCAGGTTTCCATGCGTTTGTAGTACGGCAGCACATCTGCGTAAGACCATCCATCTGCACCCATCTCGGCCCAGGTGTCAAAATCTCGAGCGTGACCGCGCACATAGACCATGCCATTGATCGAAGACGACCCTCCGATCACCTTGCCTCTGGGGCAAGCAAGTTGACGATTGTTCAGATGCGGTTCGGGCTCGGATTTGTAGCCCCAGTCATATCGCGACATATTCATCGGATAGCTTAGGGCGGCAGGCATCTGGATGAAGGGTCCGGCGTCAGTGCCGCCATGCTCGATCACCAGAACCGAAGCTCCGGCCTCACTCAGACGGTAAGCCATCGCGCAACCAGCAGAACCGGCGCCAACAATGACAAAATCTGCTTCCATATTCGTGTCTCCGTTCACCTTCGGGGCAAGATTTTTCGACGAAAAATCTCCGCACTTCCGACGGGTGCAATTTCAAAAATGTAAAGGATTACTCGCCACGCGGATAACGCTGGCTATCCTCGACATCGTTCAGGTCCATATGATTGCGCATGTACCGTTCAGACGCTTTCTGAAGAGGCTGGTAATCCCAAGGATAATAGCCACCCTGCCGTAATGCCTCGTAAACCACCCAGCGCCGGGCTTGGCTGGCCCTCACATCGGCATCAAAGCGATCCAAATCCCATCGCGCCTCGGATTTAGCACGCAGTGTTTGCAAGGTGCCTGCATGTTCGGGCAGGCCAGCGAGATTTTCCATCTCATGCGGATCAGCCTCGAGATCGAACAGTTGATCGGGGTCCAATGTACAGCGATTGTATTTCCACTTGCCATAACGCAAAGAGACTAAAGGAGCGTATGAGGCCTCGGCGGCATATTCCATTGCAACCGGCGCGGTTCGGTCTGTGCCCTTTGCCAAAGGCACAAGATCCTCACCATCCGTCCAAGGTGAGATTTCAGCCATATCGACGCCCGCCAACGTACCAAGCGTCGGTGTCACGTCGATCGTCGAAACTGGTGTATCGATGCGACCTACTGGAAGATCGGGGGCCGAAATCATGAGCGGCACGCGGGAAGAGCCTTCGAAGAAAGTCATCTTGAACCACAACCCGCGCTCACCCAGCATGTCGCCGTGGTCGGACACGAACAGTATGATCGCCTCTTGACGCGTCGTTTCCAGAACCTCCAGTATCTCACCGATCTTGTCATCCAGATATGAGATATTGGCGAAATAGGCGCGACGGGATTTGCGAATATCCTCGGTCGTTATGTCGAAGCTGCGCCAGTCATTGGCATCGAAAATACGTTTGGAATGCGGGTCCTGATTGTCATATCCCAGATCCGCGATCTGTGGCTCAAGATGCTCACAATCTTTATACAGATCCCAGTACTTGCGTCGCGCCACGTAAGGATCGTGTGGGTGCGTGAAGCTGACGGTCACACACCAGGGGCGATCATCCTTGCCGCGTGCAAGGTCATATAGCTTGGCCTTGGCGTTATAAGCGACCTCGTCATCATATTCCATCTGGTTGGAAATCTCGGCAATGCCTGCCCCAGTGACCGAGCCCATATTGTGATACCACCAGTCGATGCGCTCACCGGGTTTACGATAATCCGGCGTCCAACCGAAATCTGCCGGGTAGATATCAGTAGTCAGACGATCTTCGAACCCGTGCAACTGGTCTGGGCCAACAAAGTGCATCTTGCCGGACAAGCAGGTGTAATATCCTGCACGACGAAGGTGGTGGGCATAGGTCGGGATATCGCTGCTGAACTCGGCGGCGTTGTCATAGACGCCAGTGCGCGATGGCAGTTGACCCGACATAAAGCTCGCACGTCCCGGAGCACAGAGCGGCGAGGCAGTGTAGGCATTTGCGAAACGCGTTGATCTTGCCGCCAGCTTCTTCAGGTTCGGCGCATGCAACCATTCTGCAGGACCGTCGGGGAAGAGGGTCCCGTTGAGCTGATCCACCATCAGGATCAGAATATTCGGCTTTGTCATTTTTCGGCCTCTAGGAAAACTCTCAGTACCCGCAGCGCATGGGTGACTGCCCGCTGCGGCTCTTGTGGGGAATTCAGTGCAGAGTGGATGTACAAACCATCGATCAGCGCGATCATACCTTCGGCAGCCTCGCTCGGGTCACTCATATGTGGGCGCAACGCATGGATCAGGTTCGAGCGGATGCGTGCCTGATAGATTTGCCAGAGCCTCAGCGCATCATCGTTGGTTTGCGCCAAAACATAAAAAGTCATCCAAGCTGCGATAACATCCGGTGTGAAACATGATGGCGCGAAACAGGCGCGAATGATGGCCTGTGCGCGCTCTTCCGGATCTGCCGTGCTGAGTTGTGCGCGCGCTTCAGATCCAAAATCCGTCAGGATACGCCGCATCGCGGCTAGGAATATCTGTTCTTTGCCCCCAAAGTAATGATGCGCCAATGCACTGGACATACCTGCGCGTTTGGCGATCTGGCTAACGGTGACATCAAGGGATTTTTGCGCGCCAAGCTCGGCGATCGTCGCCTTGACGATCGCGTCCCGCCGGATCGGCTCCATTCCGAGTTTTGGCATCTTCGCCTCTTCGCCATACCTGAGTGCAAGGAAGGCTAAGCGGTTTTTATTGACTCGTCAATCAATAACGGTTCTTGGTTTCGCCGGTGGGGTCTCAGAACCTTGCGGCGGTGTGCCGCCACGGCTCAGCACGGCTTCACGCCAGGTGATGAAGCTGACGGCAGCCAGGATCAGAGTGCCTCCTGCAATTACCCAGATGTCGATGCGTTCATGGAAGGCCAAAGCGCCGAGCAAAGTGGCCCAGATCAGCTGCAAGAACGTCACCGGCTGGGTCACGGCCACCGGGGCAGCCTGCAATGCAAGCGTCATGAAATAGTGCCCCGCAGTCGCAAAGCTGGCGACGATGAAAAGTATACCAAGATCGCGCAGGCTGGGCGGCTCCCAAACCGCAACGGCGAAAGGGATAAGCGCGATGGTGACCCATATCGAAAGATGGGCAACAACGGCTGAGGGACGGATATCACGGACCATGACTTTGGCAAGCAGATAGGAACCACCAAGCGCTAGTGCAGCCCCCAGCATCGCTATGTGACCGGGCAATATCTCGCGAAAGCCCGGGCGCAGGATGATCACTACTCCAATCACAGCAACACCAATCGCGGCGATACGACGAAAAGCTAGCTTTTCACCCAAGAACACTGCCGCACCCACCGTGACGTAGATAGGTGTCATGTAATTCATCGCGGTCACCTCGGCGAGGGGGATGCGCGTCATCGCAAAAAACCAAAGCATGACGGCGATGGCGTGGACCATTCCGCGTAGTCCAAACAGCGTTAGATTGCGCGGGGTCAATGGAGTTCCGAGGATCGCCCGGATTGCGGGCAAAAGAAACACCAGACCCAGGACATAGCGCAAGAATGCCGCTTGAATGGGGTTCATGCTGGTTCCCAGCACCTTCACCAGCGCATTCATGCCCACAAAGGACAGCCCGGCCGCAAGCATCCAAAACATGCCAACAAGCGGGCGGTGCTGATCATTAGGTGAGGTCATACAAACGGTTGAACACCGAATTCTGATCCGGGACAACCCTTCACATGATAACAAGTTTCAACGCGATCATAAGCATCGCGATTCCGATGATAAAATCAAGAATCTGCCATGCGCGCGGGCGTGCAAAAATCGGTGAAAGCACTCTGGCACCGTAGCCGAGCGAAAAGAAGAAAACGAAACTCGAAGTCATCGCCCCTATCGCAAACCCCATGCGATCTGAATATTGGGCCGATATCGACCCGATCAATACGACCGTATCCAGATATACATGGGGGTTGAGCCAAGTGAAGGCCAGCACAGTTAGCATGGCCGCACGCAGGCTGGTGCGCTGCCCTGTTGCGGTATCCATCACCGCCCCTCCCTGCCAGGCAGACCAAAAACTTCGTAGGGCGTACCAAATCAGAAACACCGCCCCACCATAGCGCATCACCGTTTCAAACCACGGCGCGGCCTGAGCCAGGGTGCCGAACCCTGCAACACCCGCCCCGATCAGTATCGCGTCAGACACTGCGCAGGTCAGACACAGTGCAAAGACGTGCTCGCGCCGCAGGCCTTGGCGCAGAACAAAGGCGTTCTGAGCGCCTATCGCCAATATAAGGCTAAAACTCAGGGCAAACCCGGCAATCATTGATGGGAACATGCAGCCTCCTGTCGATGCTCGTTGACTACATGGCCAGTGTGAATCTATCAAATTAATGATGATTACCCAGATTAAGTAACTCTAATGCTCCTCGACCCTCATCAGCTCTCAGCATTGGCGGCGATCTTGCGACACGGCAGCTTTGAGGCCGCAGCCGCAGAGCTATCCGTCACCCCGTCGGCTATTTCGCAGAGGATCAAGGCGTTGGAGGATCGTGTTGGTGCGGCCCTTATTCATCGCGGCACCCCATGCATCGGCACTCCGGCGGGTCTGCGGATCGCCCGTCATGCCGAAGATATCGGCCTGTTGGAGGCAAAGCTGGCGCGAGAGCTGACTTTGGATCAGCGTGAAGGTCCGGTGCGGGTTCGCGTCGCGCTACCGGCTGACAGTCTGGCCACATGGTTTATCGACGCGATGGCGCGCGCCGAAGACATACTGTTCGACCTTGTAATTGACGATCAGGACCATTCGGCTGACTGGCTGCGGCGTGGCGACGTAAGTGCGGCGATAACGGTGGGTGGTCAAAACATTACCGGATGCGATGCCATTGCGTTGGGCACTTTGCGCTATTTGCCGACCGCGAGCCCCGGCTTCATGCAACGGTGGTTTTCTGATGGGGTTTCCGCCAAATCCCTGGCACAGGCCCCCTGCTTGACCTTTAACCGCAAGGATAATCTGCAGAAATCCTGGATATATGCCCAGACAGGCAGCCGTCTTTCGCCACCGTCTCACTTTCTGCCGTCCACAAATGCCTTTGTTGACGCGGCAATCGCCGGATTAGGATGGGGTATGAACCCCGAAAGCCTTGTAAGAAGAGCGATCGCAAATGGGCAGATCTGCGAAGTAATCCCCGATGCGCCGCTCGATATCGAACTGACCTGGCAGATCGGGCGCGTCCTTGCCCCTGCCCTTGCACCCTTGACCCAAGCGGTACGCCGCGCGGCAACGCAGCAACTGATCGCGCCGGCGGCACATTAGGCCTGCGACTCTGCAGCCTTTTGCGGTTTCGCGATGCGGTAACAGCTAAATGCCGCCCAGATGCTGGCCAGCACGATAAACACGATGGCAGCTGCAACCTCGTGCATATGTGCAACCGCAGCCAAAATTGCAGACAGTGCAACGGCAGCGAGTCTGCAGATGGATTTGATGGCTGCTGCGCCCTGAATACGTTGTTCCTTGGGCGCAACGTCTAAAAAATAAAGCTGGCGCGCACTGGAAATTCCAGTTGTCGCCACCGAGACGACAAAAAGGGCAATGGCGTGCAAGTGAACTTCGTGATCGATACCGGCATAGTGGAACGCCAACAAAACGATCCCTGTCACTGCGACCAACAAGTTGCCCGCGACCATCACGGTACGGTGTGATTTCATGTTCACCAGTTGCCACAAGGGTGCCGAGACCAGGTAGCCGGACGCGGATGAGATGATCATGGCTGTCAAACCCTTGGCCGAGTTGTGATGTGCCTCGGCAGCGATGAGCGCAAAAAACGGAACCGACAGAGACACGACAACCAAAGGAAGCCGCAGAGCCATATAGCGCCGGAACCATGGCTGTTCGAACATACTTACGATTCCGGAGATGATGTTCTGCAGCGATTGACGCCCTGCACCTTTAGGTTTTCCATTACCGGACTCATCGGGGGCGATCTCGGCCATGCCGAGAATGCATAATGCTGAAAACAAGAAAAA
Source organism: Ruegeria sp. D7 (assembly GCF_056534355.1). Classification (NCBI taxonomy): domain Bacteria; kingdom Pseudomonadati; phylum Pseudomonadota; class Alphaproteobacteria; order Rhodobacterales; family Roseobacteraceae; genus Ruegeria; species Ruegeria sp. D7. The sequence goes on along the minus strand of NZ_JBQFPG010000002.1, from coordinate 195,532 downwards.
CACGACCGAGGCCGCAATCACCGCGGAATGCCGCGAGAATGGCGGGTACTCTTTCGTGATCTCGTGTATCAGCAACACCAAGCCGATGGCACAAAGACCTCCCGCGCCCAATTGGAGATAACGGATAACCATCCGGGATTTCGATTTCAGATGATCGCCCAACAAGTCAGACAGCATCAGGGATTGGCTTTCTTCAATAAGCCCAATCATGAAAAAGGCGATCACAAAGGCAATGGCCGTCAATGAGACACTGCCAGTGGCCGCGATCAAAAGAGCCATCAGAAGGCAACCACCAATTCCGATCTCGGTCAGGGCAATCCCGCGTTTCTTCCGCGCCTGCGCAGCAATGGAGCGGGCGAAAAACACGTCCGAGATCATGCTGCCAACCATGCGGATCGACACCAATGCACCGGCAAGGAACATCGGTAACTCCAGCGAGACCGCAAGGAATGGCAATACGATAGACGGGCTGCCCAAAGTCCACGCCACCTGGGAAAGGATACTTTGGCTAGCCAGAACCGGGACATTTCGTCGGGCCGGATCAGTCGATTTACTCGCCATTTGCGATGCTCTGCATGATGTGCCTACGGTTGCCTTTCAGGTCCTTCAGCCTCAATGATCTGAGTTTAATCGCAAGAGGCTTCAGGACCAAGTCTTGTGTAAGACGCGCAACTGCAACAGAAAAACCCGGCCGCTGGGCCGGGTTTGGTTCATCTGGCGTTTGTCCGGTACATCAGAGCTGCGCCATAACCTCGTCGGTCGCTTCGAAGTTAGTGGTCACGCGCTGAACGTCGTCGTCGTCTTCCAATGCATCCACCAGTTTCATCAGCTTTTGCATGTCTTCCAGACCCAACTCGGTCGTCGTTGTCGGCTTCCAGACCAGCTTGGTGGATTCGGATTCGCCCAGCGCCTCTTCCAGCGCGTTCGACACATCGTTCAGATCTGTATCTGCACACCAGATGATGTGACCGTCATCCGAGCTTTCGACATCCTCTGCCCCGGCCTCGATCGCGGCTTCGAAAATCGTATCCGCATCGCCTGCGTCTGCCTGATACACAACTTCGCCCTTGCGGTCGAACATGAACCCGACCGAGCCGGTTTCACCCAAGTTTCCACCATTCTTCGAAAAGGTCGAACGTACAGTCGAGGCGGTACGGTTGCGATTATCGGTCATCGTTTCAACAATCACGGCCACACCGTTGGGACCATAGCCCTCATACCGGATTTCTTCGTATTCATCGCCCTCACCTGCTACGGACTTCTTGATCGCACGGTCGATCACGTCCTTGGGCACCGAATTCGACTTGGCCTCTTTCACCGCCAGACGCAGGCGCGGGTTCTTGTCGGGATCGGGGTCGCCCATCTTGGCGGCGACCGTGATCTCTTTCGACAGCTTGGAAAACAGTTTGGACCGCGCGGCGTCCTGACGTCCCTTGCGGTGTTGGATATTGGCCCATTTGGAGTGGCCTGCCATGGTGCGTCCTCGTCATCGTGATTGCGTGTTTGGCGCTCATATAGACGTTTGCGGGGCAAAGGATCAAGAGAGCGGCTTGCCCTGTCTTCGCCCGTGACTATGGTGGCGGTATGACGACAGATCAGATCATTCTTTTTTCCCTTTTCATCGCCGTTTTCGGAATGCTGCTCTGGGGGCGTTTCCGCTATGACCTTGTAGCATTTACCGCCTTGATGATCGCGGTCACGCTGGGTGTGGTGCCCGTTGACAATGCCTTTGCCGGGTTCGGGCACCCGGCCACGATCATCGTGGCGTTGGTGCTGGTGGTTTCTGCCGGTCTGGTGCGCTCGGGTGCAGTGTTCATGATCACGCGCACGCTGGTCGATGCATCGCGCGGATTGGGCGCGCATATCGCGCTAATGGGCGGCATCGGGGCGATCCTGTCAGCCTTCATGAACAACGTCGCGGCGCTGGCGCTGCTGATGCCGGTCGATATCCAGACCGCGCGCAAAGCGGGGCGCCCGGTCGGCCTTAGCCTGATGCCGCTCAGCTTTGCGACGATCCTGGGAGGGATGGCCACGCTGATCGGTACGCCGCCAAATATCATCATCGCCTCGATCAGGGCTGAAACGCTGGGCGAACCGTTTCATATGTTCGATTTCGCACCGGTGGGCGGGTTGGCTGCAATTGCAGGGCTGGCGTTCGTCGCGCTGATCGGCTGGCGCCTCATCCCCAATCGCGGCGCGCAGGAAGAAACCTCGGAAGTTTTGGCCGAATACATCGCCGAACTGACGATCCCGCCTGAATCGCCCCATATCGGGAAACGGGTCAGTGAGCTCTATGAGGCCGCCGAGAAATCTGACGTCGCTATCATCGGCCTGATCCGGGACGGAAAGCGACGCTATGGTCGATCAACCCACGCAACCCTGCATGAAGGCGATGCGCTTGTTCTGGAAGCACGCCCCGAAGCGCTGGATGAGTTCCGCGCCGCGCTCAATCTGGATTTCTCGGACGCCCGTCGGCAGGAGGTTTTGACTGCCGAAGGCGAAGGGCTGGAAGTGGTTGAAGTCGTTGTCCCCGAAAGCGCGCGCATCACTGGGCGAACTGCACAGGCGTTAGGACTGGCCTGGCGACAGAGTACAGTCCTGATGGGCATTTCACGCCAAGGGCGCCGGATCACCAGCCAGGTTCGCAAAACCGAGGTCGAGCCCGGCGACATCTTATTGCTGCTGTGCCCGCGCGACCGAGCACCCGATGTCACTGAGTGGCTCGGCTGCCTGCCCTTGGCCGAGCGCGGCTTGAATGTAACCGCGAATGAGAAAGCCTGGCTTGCCATCGGCCTATTTGCGGCTGCCGTGTTGGCGGCCAGTATCGGGCTGATCTATCTGCCGATCGCACTGGGGTTCGTGGTCGTAGCCTATGTTCTGACTAAGATCATGCCGATTGCGGATATCTACAACCACATCGAATGGCCGGTGGTTGTATTGCTGGGGTCAATGATCCCACTGGGCAGCGCGCTTGAAACCTCGGGCGGAACCGAGTTGATCGCCAACGCCTTGATTCAGCTGACCAACGGCCTGCCCGCCTGGGCAATCCTGACCGTACTGATGGTCGTGACGATGACCCTGTCCGATGTGTTGAACAACACAGCCACCGCCATTGTCGCCGCCCCGGTTGGCATTCAGATGGCGCGCACGCTTGAGGTGTCGCCCGATCCGTTTCTGATGACGGTGGCCGTTGCGGCGTCTGCCGCGTTTCTGACGCCCATTGGGCACAAGAACAATACGCTGGTGCTTGGTCCCGGAGGATACCGTTTTGGTGATTACTGGCGCATGGGACTGCCGCTGGAAATCCTGATCATCGCGGTCTCGATCCCCGCGATCCTTGTGTTCTGGCCGCTTTGATGGCTAAAGGCTGCCTATGAAACGCTTTCTGATCCTGCAACTGCGCCCGGAAACCGATGCATCGGATGCCGAATATGCCTCGATCCTGGACAAAACCGGGCTCAGCCCTGCGCAAACTCAACGCATCCGGCTGGATTGCGAAGACCTGCCCGAAGGGCTGGATGTCGTCGATTACGCTGGTGTCATCGTGGGTGGGGGTCCCGGCTGCGTCAGTGACGATCCGACCACCAAATCCGCGCTGGATGCAAAGATCGAAGGCGCGATCATGAGACTGATGCCCCAGATCACTGCGAAAGATCACCCGTTCATGGGCTGCTGCTATGGCTTGGGTATTCTCGCCGTACATTTGGGCGGAGATGTCAGCAAACGGCAATTTGGCGAACCGGTCGGACCGTCCGACTGCCGTCTGACAGAGGATGGCGCCCAAGACCCCTTGACCGAAGGCCTAAAGCCGAAATTCGAAGCGTTTGTGGGACATAAGGAAGCCGTACAGTTACTGCCGGATGGCTGCGTTCATCTGGTAGCGTCTGACCCCTGCCCGTTTCAGATGATCCGCTGGGGGCAGAATGTCTATGCCACCCAATTCCACCCCGAAGCGGACGCCAAAGATTTTGAGCAGCGGATCAATATCTACAAGGACCACGGCTATTTTCCGCCGGAGGATGCGCAAAGCTTGATCGATATGTGCCATGCCGCAGACGTTACGGAGCCGGGTGAAATCCTGCGCCGGTTTGCTCAACGCTACGGGTGACCCAACGGCGTTGTTGCCTGATCTACGACCCCTCGCATACGCTGGCCCGAATGACTTTGGGAGGAGTTGTTCTTGGACCTGCTTATCAACGTTGGCCTGCCCATTTCGCTGGCTATTATCATGTTGTCACTGGGGATCGGGCTAGAAGCCGCCGATTTCCGCCGGGTTTTGGCGCGGGGGTACCCCTTCGCCATCGGCGCCATCAGTCAAGTTGTGCTGATACCAATGGCTGCCTTCGCGACGGTCACTCTGTTCGGATTGCCCGCTGAAATCGCCGTGGGTGTCATGCTTTTAAGCTTTTGCCCCGGTGGGGTCACCAGCAACATCCTCGCAAAGTTTGCCAAAGGTGATGTGGCGCTGTCGGTCAGCCTGACAGCGGTGATCAGCCTGCTGTCCATCGTGACCGTCCCCATTCTCGCCGCATGGTCCATAGATCATTTCATGGGCGAGGCCGCACCCAAAGTATCGATCAGCGCATTAGCCACCGCGCTGTTCCTGATCACGACCCTTCCAGTCGCCATTGGTGTCGCCATACGTCACTTTGCAAGGGGGTTCGCCATTCGGGTCGACGGCCCGCTTTCGACGCTCGCATCGATACTGTTCGTGCTGATCGTCGCGGCTGCACTGGCCGGAAACTGGCAGTTCTTCATCCAAAACCTCAGCTCGATTGGGGCAGCTCTAATCGCGTTGAACGTTGCGCTGTTGCTGATCGGTCTGGGGCTGGCGCGCATCGCCAATCTGACATGGAGTGAGGCGAAAACGATCTCGGTCGAGACTGGCATTCAGAATTCGGCGATGGGAATTACGCTGGCAGCTTTGATCACCGGCACCACGACCGGCTTCAGCCCACTTGCCGTTCCTGCCGCCGTTTATGGCATCACGATGTATGTGGTCGTAACCCCCTTCATCCTTTGGTTCCGCAGCCGCTGAAAGGACATCCGATGACCAATAACACCGCAGATGCGATCGTGATCGGAAGCGGCCTTGCGGGCCTCTCGGCGGCGGCCGAATTGGGCGACCGGGGCAAGCGGGTGATCGTGCTGGATCAGGAGCCCGAGCATTTTCTGGGTGGACAGGCGTTTTGGAGCCTCGGCGGCCTGTTCATGATCGACACCCCCGAGCAGCGCCGCATGGGCATCCGCGACAGCCACGATCTGGCCCTGCGCGACTGGATGGGCAGCGCGCAGTTTGACCGCGATGAAGACAACTGGCCCCGCAAATGGGCTGAAGCCTATGTCGAGTTCGCCGCAGGTGAAATGCGTCCGTGGCTGCATGAAATGGGGCTGCGCTGGTTTCCCGTCGTGGGCTGGGCCGAACGCGGCGGTTCTTATGCGGACGGACATGGCAACTCGGTCCCGCGCTTTCACATCACTTGGGGAACCGGCCCAGGTGTACTTGAGCATTTTATCCGCCGCGTCCGCGCGCATGTCGACGCCGGCTTGATCCAACTGAAGTTCCGTCACCAAGTCAGCCACATCATTATGCAAAATGGTTCTGCCAAAGGCGTGTCAGGGGAAGTCCTGGCCGATGACGGCATTCAAAGAGGTGGCAAGACCAACCGGGACGAAGTAGGCGAATTCGAAGTCTATGCCCCTTCGGTTATTGTCACCTCTGGTGGGATCGGTGGGAATTTTGAGATGGTGAGACAGAACTGGCCCCGCGACCGGCTGGGTGAACCGCCCAAAGATATGGTGGCAGGCGTTCCGTTTCATGTCGATGGCCGCATGATCCCGATCAGCGAGAAAGCTGGCGGACATGTCATCAACGGCGACAGAATGTGGCATTACACTGAAGGTGTGCGCAATTGGGATCCGATCTGGCCCGCGCACGGTATACGTATTCTACCCGGCCCAAGTTCGATGTGGTTCGATGCGCGCGGCAATCGCCTGCAACCCCCTTGCCTGCCGGGGTTCGATACGCTGGGAACGCTGAAAGAGATCCTGAAAACCGGATATGAATACAGCTGGTTTGTTCTGACCCAGAAGATCATCAAAAAGGAATTTGCGCTATCGGGGTCCGAGCAGAACCCGGATTTCACTTCGGGCAGCTGGAAAGAGGTGATCCGTCAGCGCATCCTGTCTGGCACCAAGGCGACTGGCCCGGTCGAGGCGTTCAAGGAAAAGGGCGAGGATTTCGTCGTCGCCAACACGCTGACTGAATTGGTCAGCGGCATGAACCAATTAGGCGGGGGTCTGATAGACGAGACGCATCTGCGCACCCAGATCGAGGCACGGGATTCTCAGGTCGACAATCCGTTTTCCAAAGACGCCCAGATGATGGCCATCCTTGCGGCACGCAATTATCGGGGCGACAAGCTGATCCGGACGGCCAAACCGCACAAGTTCCTCGATCCATCAAACGGCCCGCTAATCGCGGTCAAGCTGCACGTACTGACCCGCAAGACACTGGGTGGGCTGCAGACCAATCTGGACAGTCAGATGATCGGCGCCAATGGACAAATCGTCCCCGGCTTGTTTGCAGCCGGAGAGGTCGCGGGCTTTGGCGGCGGCGGCTATCACGGGTACAACGCGCTAGAGGGCACGTTTCTGGGCGGTTGCATCTTCTCGGGTCGCAACGCAGGAAGGTCCCGCGCAGTGGCCTGATTACTGGGTGCGCACGAATTTCAGTATCGGCTCACCTGCAGCATCGAGCAAAACCATGCTGTCGCCGGCAACGGCATAGTTCGTCACGTTTTGCAGGGCGGCAAAGAACTGATCCTCGACCTCGTCCAGTTCTGGCGGGCACGCCATTAAAGTCGCGGCCATATTGTCTGGAAACTCAAGGCTGTTGCCGGTGATCTCGGCTTGCCCGGAAAACCGGTTGCAACCGCCCGTGCCACCGAACGCACCACCTTGGGCGAAGGAAAGCTGGGGCGGCCGTTTTGTATCTAGCACGGTTCCACCGATACCGATGGCTGTCCACTCGGTCCCTTCCAGGGTCGCGGGGCTCTGAGCACCGGCCTGCACCAGCACAAGATCTGCCGAATTGCCTTCGCCGTTGGTCAGCACGGGATGGACCGTATCCGTCGTAAACAACAGCTCACCCCCGCGATAGATCGATCCGCGTACTGCATAGGTCATACCCTCGCGGATCAGCGCGTCGTCAAAAGTCAGCTCAAATTCCGAGGGCACTCCGTTCAACGCATAGCGTTGCGCCGCCAGCGTGACCGCTGCCGCATCGGCCCGAGAGATATCCTGCAATTCGACAAATAGCGTCGCATCCGGTGGCAGGGCGATCCGTTCACGGTAGGTTGCCGTGCCAGTGACTGTTCCTGCCGAGCTTTGGCTGCCAAGCAAGGCCAATACGATTGCTCCGGCCACAATGGCCTGCCCGAGTTTTGGAAAAGGCATGATCCCATCCTTTCACATTCATCTTAGGCAAAAAGATTGTGACGATATCGACATTTACAAGGCCCGAAACACCAGGTCGGCGAATCCGTGCCAGTGTCAGAGCGGCCAGATGAACGGAATAAGAAGTGACGCCAGCAGACCCACAGTCAGGTTCAGCGGCACACCAACTTTCAGAAAATCGGTGAATCTGTACCCACCCGGGCCATACACCATCATGTTGGTCTGATAGCCAATCGGCGTCGCAAAGGATGCCGATGCCGCCACCATCACCGCGACCACCAGCGGGCGCGGATCAATTCCTACAGCCTGAGCCAGAGAGATCGCGATCGGAGTGACCACCACCGCCACGGCGTTGTTCGAAACCAATTCGGTTAGCACCGAGGTCAACAGATATACGGCCCATATGATCAAGAAAGGTGGCAACATGCCCAGCGCCGGTGCGACCGCTTCGACAATCAGTGTAACCGCGCCCGATTTATCGAGCGCAGCCCCAATTGCGAGCATGGAGAAGATCAGGGCCAGCAATCGGCCTTCGACAAATGAGAACGCCTCATCCGCGTCGATACATCGGGTCAGCAGAACCACGGCAACGGCGATGATCGACAACAGCAAAATCGGTGCCACGCCCAACCCCGCCAGGGCGACGATCCCGACCAGCGCACCGATGGCTATGGGCGCATGGCTGCGGCGAAACGCTCGTGCCGAAGGTTGTGTAACATCGACCATATCCATATCGGCGGCCAGCTTCTGGATATCCGCAGGCGAGCCCTCTAACAGCAGCGTATCCCCGACACGCACTGTCAAAGCATCCAACTGACGCCCGATATTCTGGTTCCTGCGATGAACCGCCAGGACGTAGACACCATATCGGCGACGTAACCGCATCGCACCAAGCGTTCGACCGACCATTCGGCAGCCCGGCGTGATTAGAACCTCAACTGTCTTGGTCTCAACGGCTGAGACCTGATCCACGCGCTTGAGTTCCTTGTTGCTTTGAAGACTCAGCAATTCGGTCATCTCGGTGCGCAAAACTACCCTGTCGCCCACTTTCAGCGTCACCCCCTTGAGGTTCCGCCGCAGCGAGTCATCCCCCCGGATCACGTCGATCAGACGCACTCCGGGGCGCTTGAACAGCTGAACGCCGGTCACTTCGCGGTCGATCAGATTGCTGTCGGGTGGGATAACCGCCTCAGTAAAGAACTTCATCTTGGACCGGTCGCTGAGCATCTCAGCCATGCTGTCACGCTCGGGTAGCAGTCGTGGCGCAATGAAGCGCAGGTACACCATACCGTAGATCACCAGCGCGATGCCCAGCGGGGTAACCTCGAAGATTGAAAACGCCGTCATACCTTGTGCGCGGGCCACACCATCGACCAACAGGTTAGTCGAGGTGCCAATCAGCGTCAGCGTACCCCCAAGGATCGCCGCATAGCTGAGCGGGATCAACAATTTGGACGCCGAAACGTTCAGCGTGCGGGCGATCTGGATAAAGACCGGGATCATTACAACGACAACCGGTGTGTTCGACACCACCGCCGAAGCAACGACGACAAACGCCATCAATAACCCGATGGCAAACCGAGGGTTCACCTGCGCCTGCTTCTGCGCGAGCGAGGTGAACGCGTCAAGCGCTCCGGTGCGCACCAAGGCACCCATGATGATGAACATCGCGCCGATGGTCCACGGCGCGGGATTCGAAAGGACTGCAAGCGCACTTTGATAGGGCAGGATACCGGTTGCCAGCATCAGGGCCGCCCCGCCGATGGCGACAACTTCGGTCGGATAGACCTCGCGCAGAAACATGATGAACATGCCCGCTACGATCATCAGCGCCAGAATTGCGCTGCCCATCTCTGTCAGTTGAAGGAATTGCATTCTTGGTATTCTGTCCGAACCCTGATCTGGCATACGCGCCTAATAGGTAGTTTCACGTATTGCGTGCGGCGGGGCAAGTCTGACGTGCTTTTCAGGGTGTAGACTGCTGCAACCGCCCGCCAACACGAATCATCTGCACGGATTTTACGCTTCCATCGCGGTCATCGGTTTCGACAAAAACTCCGCTCAAAGTCGCCTCACCGGTCGCAGGCGTAAACCGCGCCTTGGGCATCCCGGTTATGAACCGGCGCATCGGTTCCTGCTTGTCCATTCCGATGACCGAGTCATAGTCGCCGCACATCCCGGCATCGGTCAGGTATCCTGTACCGCCCGGCAATACCTGCGCATCTGCCGTTGGAACGTGCGTATGCGTCCCAACCACAAGACTCGCGCGTTTGTCGCAATAATGGCCCATCGCCATCTTCTCGGACGTTGCCTCGCAATGCATGTCGACGATGATCGCCTGCGCCTGGCCGCCGCGTGGGTGCGATTTCAGGATCGGTTCAATGGCCGAAAAGGGATCGTCAAAGGGGCGTTTCATGAAGACCTGCCCTAACACCTGCACCACCAGAACCTTGCGACCGCCCGGCGCGGTGAACAGTCGATGCCCCCGCCCCGGTGCCCCTTTGGCATAATTCAACGGACGCACGATGCGAGGTTCTTTCTCAATAAACTGCAGCATGTCTTTCTGGTCGAAAGCATGATCGCCCAAGGTGATACAATCGGCCCCCGCGTCCAAAAGCAGCTTGGCGTGGTCCCCGCTCAGCCCCATTCCGTTCGAGGCGTTCTCGCCGTTGACAACGACAAAATCCAGCCGCCATTCGTCACGCAGGCGTGGCAGATGCTGCTGGATGGCGGCGCGACCCGAGCGCCCCATGACGTCACCAAGAAACAAAATCCTCATGATTGCGGTCCTAGGGGCTGGAAGTGGCAATAACAAGGCAGAAGCAAACAATCACTCAGCCTGAAGCCTGCCAATGTAAAGGAAATCGCGATCGCGCATAGCGAGGGATAACTTAGAAAGTTAGCACCCGGCTTTCAGTAATCACCATATCGAGTGGTTGATCGGTCGGCTCCAGCGGCAGATGTTCGGCTTCCTGCGCATCAAAGGCAAATCCTATGGCAAGCGTCGGGCGCTTGGCGCGCAACCCTTCAAGCGTGCGATCATAGAAGCCGCCGCCATAGCCCAAGCGGCCACCCTTCGCATCAAACGCAACCAGTGGCACGATCAGGATTTCCGGGTCGAAATAGTCATCGATCTCGGGCACTTTCGCGCCGAAGGGTCCATCTTTCAGTATGCCCTCAGGCGTCCATCGAGAGAAGCGCAACGCCTGCCCTGCGGCCTGAATGGCAGGCACGCCCACTGGACCATATGCAGAAGCCTCGGCCATTGCAGGCAGCGGGTCGATTTCGGTGCGGATCGGCATGTAGCCAGACATGGGAACACCGCGATGACCCGCCAGAACCTCGGACAAGCGCCCGGCCGCGCCCGGGATGCGCATATCAAACGCTACCTTGCGTCGCACGAATGCCGCCTTGCGCGCTGCGGCCTTGATTTCGGTCAGATCGGTTGTCTCGTTCACAGTAGCACCACGCTGGCAAGCCCCAGAAAGATGAAGAACCCCATGACATCCGTTGTCGTGGTCACAAAGGTTCCTGACGCCAGCGCCGGGTCAACACCCAGACGGTCCAGCACTACCGGTACTACCGTACCAGCAAAGCCCGCGATGATCATGTTCACGACCAGCGCCGATCCGATCACGACACCCAGCAGCGGGGAGTCGAACCACATCATCCCGACGGTTCCCAACACGATAGCGAAACACAGCCCGTTGAGCATTCCCACCAGCAGTTCTCGCCGGATTACGCGCCCTACGTTCGAGCCGGTCAGGTCGCGTGTTGCCAACGCCCGCACTGCAACGGTAAGTGATTGGGTCCCGGCATTGCCCCCCATCGAGGCGACGATCGGCATCAGGATCGCGAGCGCCACCAGTTGATCAATCGCGGCCTCAAACTGAGAAATCACCAGCGATCCGCAAATCGCCGTAACCAGATTGACACCAAGCCAAGGCAAGCGGCGCCTACTGGTTGCCGCTACACTATCGGACAGAGAGCTTTCGTCCGAGACGCCCGCAAGACGCAGCATATCCTCTTCGTATTCTTCGTCCAGGACCACCATCGCATCGTCGATGGTGATGACACCGACCAAACGACCGTCGCCATCCACGACGGGAGCCGAAATCAGGTGATACTGATTGAACGCATAGGCTACGTCCTCTTCATCCTGTTCGACGGGGATGGTGTGGAATTCATCTTCGGCAATGTCCTGCAGCGGCACCTCGCGCCGGGTTGCCATCAACTTGCCCAGCGTGACCTGAGCAACCGGTTTCAATCGCGGGTCAACAAGTATGACGTGATAGAACTGTTCCGGCAAATCGTCGGTGGCACGCATGAAATCGATGGCCTGCCCCACGGTCCAGTGATCGGGCGCCATGACCACCTCGCGCTGCATAAGGCGGCCAGCAGAGTTTTCTGGATAAGATAGGGCTTGCTCTGCCGCGACGCGTTCGGAGTCTTCAAGCGCGCCCAGGATGGTTTCTTGCTGCGGCTCTTCAAGATCTTCCAGAAGGTCAACAACGTCATCACTTTCCATATCCCGAACGGCTTCGGCCAGAACGTCCGGTTTCAGGACATTGATTACTTCTTCCCGAACTGACTCGTCGAGCTCCGACAGGATATCGCCGTCGAACTCTTTGTCATACAGCCGGATCAGGCGCGCACGGTCGTAAGGATTGATCTGTTCCAGAAGGTCAGCAATATCGGCCGCGTGCAGCGGCTCCATCAGCTCAATCAGCTTGGCGCGATCTTCGACATCAACCGCATACAGGATGGCTGCAACGGTTCGCGGGTCCAGCGCATAGGCGTCTTCGTCACGGGGCTGATCGGGTCTGGCTTCGTCGTTGCCTGTCGTCATGCGCTGCCCCTCTATCTTGTCGATTGCCCCTAGATAGAAGAAGCAGCTACCGGAAAACAATGACAATGGTCCAATTTACCCGCATCTTTCGCGCCCCTATGCTGGTTGGCGGTCCAAAACAGGCGGAGAACAGAACAAATGGCGCAAAAGACGCTTCTGAAGGGACGTGTGCTTAGCTTCAACGGATCACCGTTCGAAGGTGAGCCCACCGATGCGACCAAAATTCACCAAGCCGTCCTGATCGAAGATGGCCGCATCGCGGCACTGGGCCAGGCGTCCGACCTGTCTGACGCGCATCCCGAAGCCAACATTAAGGATTATGGCGATCAGCTGATCATGGCGGGATTTGTGGATTCTCATGTCCACTATCCGCAGACGGCGATGATCGCGAGCTGGGGAAAGCGGCTGATCGATTGGCTGAACAGCTACACGTTCCCTGAAGAGATGAAGTTTGACGACCCCGCCTATGCCGCTGAAATTGCAAACAGATATCTAGACCTAACCGCAGCCCATGGCACCACAACCATGTGCAGCTTTTGCACCATTCATCCAGAGAGTGTTGATGCCTTCTTTACCGCCGCGCAGGCGCGTGGGCAGCGGGTCGTCGCGGGTAAAACCTGCATGGATCGCAATGCGCCTGAGGGGCTGCGAGATACTGCACAAACCGGATACGACCAGTCCAAAGCTCTGCTTGAAAAGTGGCATGGGGTTGATCGCATATCTTACGCCATCACTCCACGATTTTCGCCGACATCGACGCCAGAACAGCTGGAGGCGATGGGCGCGCTTTGGGCCGAGCATCCCGACTGCCTGATGCAAACCCATCTGAGCGAACAGACCGATGAGATCGAATGGGTCCGATCCCTGTTCCCCGACGCGCGCGACTATCTGGACACCTATGAGCAGTTTGGGCTGCTGGGTGGAAATGGCCTTTACGGGCACGTGATCCATCTGGAAGAGCGGGAGCGCGATCGTCTGCGCGAGGTAGATGCAGCTCTGATCCACTGCCCCACATCAAACACGTTTATCGGCTCTGGCCTGTTTGACATGAATGGTCTGATCCACTCAGGGCACCGCGTGGGCTTGGCCACCGACACCGGAGGCGGCTCAAGTTTTTCAATGCTGCGCACAATGGCTGCGGCCTATGAGATTGGTCAATTGCGAGGCCATCCCTTGCACCCCTCGCAATTGCTTTGGCTTGGAACGGTGGGATCGGCTCGTACCCTGCGGATGGATGACCGTATTGGCAACATCGCCGTGGGCATGGAGGCCGATCTGGCGGTGCTGAACCTCGCATCGACGCCTGCTATCGCCCAGCGCGAAGCTCATGCTGATGATCTTTGGGAAGCGGTGTTCCCGACCATTATGATGGGTGATGACCGTGCCGTAACCGATACCTGGATCGCCGGACGAGCTGTTTCTGGTCGATAGGAATGGGCCTATGGCCCATGCCTCCGGCGGAGGTATTTTTAGCCAGATGAAGAGCGGATCCGCTATTCTGCCAGCGCGCGTGCCAGACGATTCTGGGTTTCTATGACCCTTGGCAGGTCGATCGTGGCGATCTGACTGTTACGAACAATCTGGCGTCCCTCGACAAAGAGGTGTTTGACACGCGTTGGTCCGGCCAGAAGGAGCGCAGCGGGGTCCCAACTGCCTGCACTTTCAATTCCTTGCGCGTCCCAAATGGCAATATCAGCTCGTTTACCGGGCATAAGCCGGCCGCAATCGGGCCGATTCAACACATCCGCCCCGCCTCGGGTGGCGATCTCAAGCGCCTCACGGGCCGACATGGCGTCAGCGCCGTTTGCGACTCGTTGCAGCAGCATAGACTGGCGCGCCTCGGCCATCAGATTGCCGCTGTCGTTGCTGGCTGATCCATCCACACCCAACCCGACTGGCACGCCTTGATCACGCATTTTTCGGACTGGCGCGATACCTGAACCAAGACGACAATTGGAACATGGACAGTGCGCAACGCCGGTTCGGCTACGTGCAAACAGGTCAATCTCGGCGCCATCCAGCTTGACACAATGAGCGTGCCAGACATCCGAACCGGTCCAGCCCAATTCTTCGGCGTATTGGCCGGGTCTACAGCCGAACTGATCTTGAGAATAGGCTATATCCTCATCGTTCTCCGCCAGATGGGTGTGCAGCATCACACCTTTGTCGCGCGCTAACAGCGCGGCATCGCGCATCAGGTCCCGACTAACCGAGAACGGCGAACATGGCGCCAAACCAACGCGACACATCGAACCCTCAGATGGGTCGTGATAGGCATCTACTACGCGGATCATATCCTCCAGAATAGCCTGCTCGGATTCGACCAAAGCATCAGGAGGCAGTCCACCATCACTTTCGCCAATGCTCATAGCCCCACGCGTGGGATGAAAACGCAGCCCCAGCTCTGACGCTGCATGGATCGTGTGTTCAAGCCGCGCGCCATTGGGATATAGGTAAAGGTGGTCAGAGCTAAGCGAGCAGCCGGACAGTGCCATCTCGGCCAATCCGATCTGGGCAGATATAAACATCTCGTCAGGACCAAAGCGGGACCAGATGGGATAGAGCGTTCGCAACCAACCAAACAGCAAAGCGTCCTGCCCGCCGGGAACCGCGCGGGTGAGCGTTTGGTAGAGATGGTGATGGGTGTTCACCAGACCGGGGGTCACAACACACCCAGTGGCATCATGTATTTCGCCATCGCTCGTAAGGCGCTGGCCAATCTGGGCAATCTTACCATCCCGAACCAGCAGATCAGCGCCTGCAAGCTCTTGCCGATCATCATCCATCGTCAGGATCATATCGGCGTTACGGATCAGAAATTCTGTCATTTTCGCACTCCCGCATACTGCCCGTCTCATGCATGGAGTGATGGGCTGGTGGAAAACGGGCGTAAGAACCAGCCGTGATCAGTTTAAAGTCGCAAAGAAGGGTCGGCAACCCGTTTAGTATTGCTTCAGAATTTCTAGCGCTGCCGCATGAATCTCAGTATTGGCTGCAGCGAGCGCACGCCCACCATTATGAGCCGGATTGCCCTGCCAATCCGTCACAATACCACCCGCGGCCTCGATCACCGCGATTGGGGCCTGGATATCGTAGGAATTCAATCCGGCCTCGACCACTAGATCGGTTTGACCTGCAGCGAGCAACGCGTAGGCATAACAATCCATCCCATAGCGTGTCAGCTTCGTTTTCTGAGAAACCGCCTTGAAGGCGGCGGCCTCGACCGCGCTGCCAACCTCCGGGAAGGTGGTGAAGATGATCGCCTGGTCCAGAGATCGAGTGTCACGCGTCCCAAGTTCGGTGCGTCCCAAAGGGCCTTTGACAAAGGCGTGCTCTTTATCTCCGATAAAACGTTCGCCGATATAGGGCTGATCGATCACACCAAGCTTCGGTCCAGTCTCATCGCTCAGGGCGATTAAGACACCCCATGTGGGCGTACCACTTATGAAACCGCGCGTGCCATCGATTGGGTCCAGCACCCAAACTCGTCCGCTTGTTCCCTCGGAATGACCGAACTCTTCCCCCAGGATACCGTCCTCAGGCCGGTGATCAGCCAGCACCCTACGCATTGCTTTTTCTGCTTCGCGATCAGCGGCTGTCACCGGATCAAAACCGGCATCGAGTTTGTTGTCTGTCTTCAGGTTAGATTGGCGGAAAAACGGAAGAATGGCCGCCCGCGCAGCGTCGGCCATTTCTTCGGCAATCTCTAGATCGCTTCGTAGGGTGTTTTGCATTGCTTACCCGTGCGCCCCACACCCCGCGAAGTCAAGCGCTTGTATCAGGCGACGTCGCTCAGCACGCGTGCCAGTTCAAACAGGCGGCGACGCTGGTTTTCCGGGATCGCATAATACGAGCGAACAAGATCAAGCGCTTCTTTATCACCCATCAAATCCGCAGGAACCGATTTCTTGTCTGCATCCGACTTCTGAGCCTCTTCAAGACCCTCGAAGAAAAAGCTGACTGGAACATCCAAAGCTTCGGCAATGTCCCACAAACGCGATGCGCTTATCCGGTTGGCCCCAGTTTCGTATTTTTGGATTTGTTGAAACTTGATACCAACTTGCTGCGCCAACTGCTGCTGAGTCATGCCAATCAGCCAGCGGCGATGCCGGACGCGTTTGCCCACATGGACATCGACGTGATGGGTCATTGGTAGTCTCCTTTACACAAACACCTGTCCGGGAAACCGCGACAGCAGCCATCGCCGCTTAGTTAGCGGGTCGCTGCTTAAGAACTCCCTAATTCGGATCGTGCCCCCCGAACAGCACCATAGTACAATATTGCCGCAATCCGTTATTTTTTCAAGCTGGTTGAATCAGAGAATTCGAACAGTGGTTTGTGGTTGTACGGCCAACATAGAGATTGATAGTTTCTAAATGGGAAACAGTTGATCCACCCTATTCAGTTTAACGCTGTGAAGATTGCGAATGGAATTGACAAACGGTCAAGCCAAACGGCCTATGGCGACAAAAGAGCGGAGACCAATGATGCAGGCATTTCGTATCGAGACCAAAGGGGCACCCGCTCAGCTATGCGAAACACGCGAAGCACCGCTGCAAGAGAACCAAGTTCGTATCGCAATCCGCGCCTGCGGCCTGAACTTTGCAGACCTTCTGATGCAGAAAGGAACGTATCAAGACACCCCCGAAGCACCGTTTACGCTGGGCATGGAGATTGCAGGGATTGTCACCGAAATTGGAAACAATGCTACGCATTTGAAGTTGGGCGATCGTGTTGCAGTCTATTCAGGTCAAGGCGGCCTGGCCGAATCAGGCGTTTTTGATGCGGACCGGGCAATTCCCCTTCCAGATTCCATGAGTTTCGAAGACGCGGCCGCAATCCAAATTGCCTATGGCACCAGCCATATTGCTCTTGCGCACCGGGCGCGACTGCAACCGGGCGAGACCCTACTGGTCACCGGTGCTGCCGGTGGCGTGGGATTGACCGCAGTTGAAATCGGAAAACTGATGGGTGCGACAGTCATCGCCCAAGCCCGCGGGCAGGACAAATTGGCCGTGGCACAAAAAGCTGGTGCGGACCATTTGCTTGACGCAAGCGAAGACCTGCGCGACCGCGTTCTCGCTCTGGGTGGTGCTGACGTGGTCTACGATGCGATTGGTGGAGATGTCTTCAAGGCCGCCTTCCGCGCGACCAACCCGGAAGGCCGCTTGTTACCGATCGGATTTGCGGCAGGTGAGGTGCCCCAGATCCCGGCCAACCATCTATTGGTCAAGAACCTGACCGTGATCGGCGTATATATCGGCGGCTATCTGAATTTCAGACCCGAGATCGTGCGCGACAGCTTCAGCACCTTGTTCCGCTGGCATTCTGAGGGCCGGATAAAGCCTCATATCAGCCACGTCCTGCCCTTGCAGGATGCAGCAAAAGGTTTGGAACTGCTGCGCGATCGCAAATCCACTGGCAAGGTGGTGATCCGCATCAACTCGCCACTTTAAGCGGCTGCGCCGTTGGATGATTGAAATTTTGGCGCAGTAGGTTCGCAAGCTCTGATACGTATTCCTCACGTACCCGCTCGGCACCATAGAGGTTGATGAACTGCACAGGCAGATCCGGCAGAACCCCGGCATGGTCAATCAGTTCCTGATGGCTGGGCTGGGTGCCTTCCAGCAAAACTCCCACAGCCAGATCAGCGCTGACGGTGGCTTCAACGGTGCGGTCGGAATCGCTGTCGATGCTCATATCCCATTCGATTCCCGCATCATCCAGCGCCGCTGTCGCGACTGGGCGAAAAATGCAATTCCGGCAAAACCCCAGCCGCAAAGGCTTTTGGCGCCAGGCAGATCCGTTCAGCGCGCCAACCCAACGCAAAGGCATATGGTGCAGGGTTTCGGCACCTTCGCCCGCACCCGATTCCGTAGTCACAATCAGATCGAAGCTTCCGCGTGCGAACTCTTCTTTCAAGTGCCGCGTGTTGGAAGTGACCAAGTTTACGCTGACCCGAGGAAAGCTGGCATTGAAACGCTTCAACACGCGCGGGATGAACGGATGAACGACGTCATGCGGTACGCCTAGCACGACCTCGCCCTCAAACGCCTGATCCGTCAGCCGCCCGATTACCTCATCATTCAACGCAATTATCCGCCGCGCATAAGCCAGCAACTGCTCTCCGGACGCCGTTAGCGCGATGGTTCGACCGGATCGATCCAGTAATTCCAGGCCCAAAAGCTCTTCCAGCCGTTTTAGCTGCATAGAGACCGCAGATTGCGTGAGGTGAAGAAATCCAGCGGCACGCGTCACGCCACCATGATCAGCAACAGCTACGAAAGACCGCAATGTAGTGATGTCCAGATTTCGCATGTTCAAGATTCCTTATGAGACTCGTCATAAACATTCATTTCCAAAATATGTCAGACTGCTCCATATAGATCAAGGAAATTGATTGAAACGCCACGTTTCATCAGACAATCAGGAAAGGGCAATACTCATGACCCATATAGCCATCTCAACCCCTCGTCGCATCAAGCGTAAGGCAATTGGCGACCGGATACTTGACCTGCTTAGCCTCGCTCGTCAGCGTCGCGAACTCGCCCAGCTTGATGATGATGCACTGAATGACATCGGCGTTTCACGCAAAGACGCGCGTAACGAAGCAGAGCGCCCGTTCTGGGACGCGCCCGACAGCTGGCACAAACATCTGTATTAATTCGAAAATACCGGCGGCTTGAGGGATTTGGCGACCAAGCCGCCGGTTTTTTGGCGACAGTTGCAAAAATTGCCGACAGTTTTGCTGAGTTTCAGGCTTAAAACCCTTGAAACGAGGGCCACACTCTCCGATATTTACCGGGAAACCGGCTCGCATCCGTGGGCTGCGAACAGAATATTGAAGGGAGACCCCTATATGGCACAATTCGACACGATCCGGACGGCGTCCGGCGCGCGCGCTGCCGAGATAGACGAGGGCCTGCGCGCCCATATGAACAAAGTATACGGCACGATGTCCGTAGGCATGCTGATCACATTTGCCGTGGCATGGGCCGTGGGCTCGAGCCCGCAACTGCTGTCGATCTTCCGTGATCCGGTCACGCTGAGCCCCAATATCCTGGGCTGGATCGTGATGTTTGCACCTTTGGCGATGGTGTTTGGCTTTGGCGCCGCCATCAACCGCCTCTCGGCGTCCGGCGCACAGCTGTTCTTTTATGCATTTGCAGCCGTGATGGGCCTGTCGCTGAGCTGGATTTTCGTAGCATTCACCGGCATCTCGATCGCGCAGGTATTCCTTGTGACTTCGATCGCGTTTGCAGGTCTTTCGCTGTACGGTTATGTGACCAAGAAAGACCTGTCCGGCATGGGTACTTTCCTGATGATGGGCGTTATCGGCCTGATCGTCGCGATGGTTATCAACATCTTCCTGCAGTCGCCTGCGATCATGTTCGCAGTGTCGATCCTGGGTGTGCTGATCTTTGCCGGCCTGACCGCCTATGACACGCAGAAGATCAAAACCACCTATCTGCAGATGGCTCATGCGGGCGATCAGGAATGGCTTGGCAAAGCGGCGATCATGGGTGCATTGAACTTGTATCTGGACTTCATCAACATGTTCATGTTCCTGCTGCAACTTCTGGGCAACAGAGAATAAAACCGCTTCCAACAGAATACAGAAAGCCCCGCTTGGCACTCCGCTAAGCGGGGTTTTTTTTATGTTGCTCTTCAAAAGCCCATACCAAGCCTTGGTGAAATCGCATGATGTTCCGACCAGTTTCTTTTGCCTCCACAAATTTTACACGCCCTCATAGCCGGATAGTCGCCCGTATTTACGCATAGTTCTCATGCTCGACTCACCGATTCCCATCAAAGCTCGGCGAACAATGATCAGCGTGCAGTTACTGTAGCAGTTGGCAGTCATCCTTCTTGGCGCAACCCTAATTTTGCACCACTCTGAAAGCCGCATTTGCAAGTTAGCATGTGCGTTCATCAGCGCCTTTCGCCATTGGTACGTTCGTGTACTTGGTCGATCCAATCAAAGAATTTCATAATTTTGGTTGCCGAAACCGGTTTCGGAGAAAACAAATAGAAGAATGATGACGAATCCAAGTCTCCAGCAACCGCAGTCTCGCCCCCGGAGTCATTCTGGCCCCGGCAGGGTAAAACTGGATCAATTGGCCGATCATCTTGGGCTTTCTAAGAGCACGGTGTCCCGCGCCCTGAATGGATATACCGACATCTCGGAATCCACGAGAAAGCGCGTTCAAACCACCGCGCGAAAGATGGGCTATCGCCCACTCAGCCATGCGCAGGCGATACGAACCGGGCGGGTGCGCGCCATTGCCATGGTCATCAACAGCGAAGAACCAGACCGGCATAACCCATTTCTTCAGGACTTTCTGGCCGGAGCATGCGAAGCGGCGAGCGCATCCGACTGGACGATGACGATTTCTACGGCGAAGTCCGAAAAAGATATGCTTGATGTATTGGGGCGGCTTGTCGAAGAGCGCAAAGCCGATGGATTCATTCTGCCCCGGACCGAGGTCGACGATGCGAGGGTGAAATACCTGCAAGAGTTGAAGGTTCCCTTCATCATGTATGGCCGCACGGGGTATGGGCAGGCGGACTGGCAGGATGAGACATCCTGGTTCGACATTTCGGGTGAATCTGCAACCCGTGATGCGGTCGGTCGGCTCGTCGATTTTGGCCATACGCGTATCGGCTATGTCGGTAGCGATCCGAAATTCAACTACAGCCATCTGCGCCGTGACGGTTATCTTGAAGGTCTCAAGATCGCGGCCTTGCCTGCCGATCCCGAGTTGATCCGGGAAGGTGCTCGTACGCGCGAGGAGGGTGCGGTTGAGGCACGCGCGCTTTTGACGCTGAATCACCCACCTACTGCAATAGTGTTTGCAACGGATCTGGCTGCGCTGGGGTGTTACTCGGTCTGTACAGAACTGGGCCTCGAGGTCGGGCAAGATGTATCAATTCTGGGATATGACGGCATCCCTGAATGCCAATATGTCAGCCCTGGTCTCACCACGTTCAGCGTCGATTCTAAGCGGGCCGGAGAACGCCTTGCGACGATGCTGATCAGTCAGACTCGCGGTGAAGCGCCCGCAGATCTGCGTGAGATTAGTGAGGCCGTTCTGATCGAACGCAATTCCGACGGGCCACCAAGCGTTACAGCCAAGGAACTGGCCCGAAAAATTCAACTTTCAAAAGATCATAACCGGGGAGGAAACCGACTATGAAACTTGCACCTTTAGCATCGCGAATGATGCTTGGAACATCGCTTGCGCTAGTATTGGCGGCGACGTCAGCTCAGGCGGATACGATCCGCTTCTGGACCACCGAAGAACAGCCCGAGCGGCTGGCCAAGCAACAGGAAATGGCTGACCAGTTCAAGGCTGAAACCGGCACCACGGTCGAGGTTATCCCGGTCACCGAAAGTGATCTGGGTACACGCGCCACAGCAGCATTTGCCGCCGGAGACCTGCCAGATGTGGTCTATCATCCGCTGCAATATGCCCTGCCATGGGCTGAAGCGGGCATTCTGGACACCGAAGCCGCCACCGAAGTGATCGAAGAACTGGGCGCCGACACCTTCGCCCCCGGCGCGCTTGGTATGGCGGCGTTCAATGACGAAACCGCGTCGGTACCGGTCGATGGATGGACCCAAATGGTTGTCTACCGCAAAGACCTGTTTGATGAAGCTGGCCTTGAGGCCCCGAACTCATTCGCCAACGTCGTTGCTGCGCTGGAGCAGTTGCACAACCCGCCCGAGATGTACGGTTTCGTTGCTGCAACCAAAGTTGATGAAAACTTCATGAGTCAGGTTTTGGAGCATGTGTTCCTCGCCAATGGCGTGACCCCTGTTGGCGCGGACGGCTTCCAGCCGCTGGATGAAGCCAAGACCATAGAGGTATTGGATTTCTACAAGGCGATCTCGAAAGCCTCGCCCCCGGGTGAGCTATTCTGGAAACAATCGCGCGAGCTGTATTTTGATGGCAAAGCAGCGATGATCATCTGGTCGCCCTTCATCCTTGACGAACTGGCCGGTCTGCGCGACAGCGCCCCGCCGACGATCAACGATGATCCGACCTCGCGCGATCTGGCCTCGAAGACTGGTATCGTCACTAACTTCTCGGGCCCATCGAACCCGGATGGCGCGGCTTGGGGTGACGTTCGTTACTTTGGCATCACCAACGACGCCGACACCGACGCGGCGATGGAGTTCGTGAAATTCGCCATGGACGACGGCTATACTCAAACACTGGCCATCGCACCCGAGGGCAAGTTTCCGGTCCGTCGCGGTAATGCTGACAACCCGACCGCGTTCTCGGAAGCATGGGCAGAGCTGCCTGTTGGCGTGGACCGCAAAGCCCCGTTGGGCGAGCTGTATGATCAGGCGATGATCGATGAGATCGTCGGCGGTCTGGACGTGGCGCAGCGCTGGGGCGTTGCTGAAGGCCAGCTGGCTTTGGCGTCCAAAATGATCAACAGCCAGGCAATTAACCGGGTCGTGCGCCAATATATCGACGATGAAATCGATGCCGCCGCTGCAGTGGCCGCAATGAACGACGAGCTCGCGAAGGTTCAGTAACCTTGTGACACATGCAGCGGCGATTACGCCGCTGCACCCAACCCTTCGAGGTATCCCATGTCTTCGGCCACCCCACCGACCGGAACCGGGGCGCTAGCCAAACGCGAGGCGCGTCTGGCCTGGACGCTGCTGGCTCCGACAGTGATCAGTGTATCGCTTGTGGTGATCCTGCCCTTGCTGGCGATCTTCTGGATCAGCTTCAAGCCCTTCACCCTGTCTGACCTTCGTCCGCCTGCACCTGTGGTGCGTGAAAGCCTGCGCGGATCGGGAGACGATCTGCGGATTGAATACCGCGTCCGCAACTCAAGTCAGGACATCGCCGTTGTCGGCGTCACCCTGACAGATGTTCTACCGGACGGCGTGACGGCGCGCGAAGTTGCAAGTCCCTGTGTTCTGGACGGGCAAAACCTGTTCTGCGATTTCGGCACACTGGAAGGCGGTCAACGCGAACGCATCCGTATTCCAGTCACTTTGAACGGAGATCCGGACGCTTTCGAAGAGCTGCTCGAAGGATCAGAGCCCGGCGTGACCGGGAGCGGACCCAGCGTCCTGACCAACCTTGAATTCAGTCTGGAAAACTACGCCCGTGTCTTTGATGGAGACGAGTTCTGGGGCGTGCTGTGGGTCACGTTGTTCTACACCGTGGTCGGCACCATTGGAGCTTTGGTGATGGGCCTGTTTGCAGCATTGTTACTGAATAAAAGCTTCAAGGGACAAGGGTTCATACGCGGCCTCTATCTGTTCCCCTATGTGGCGCCAGTCATCGCTGTGGCCTTCACATGGGTCACCTTGTTCGACCCGTTCTCGGGTTCTGCCAACGCATTGTTGGTGCAGATGGGACTAAGCAGTGAACCGATCAACTTCTTCGGGGAACGCCCTTTGGCGCTGATCATGGTGACAGTGTTCGAGATCTGGCGCTATTTCCCGCTGTCGTTCCTGTTCATTCTGGCGCGGATGCAATCAATCGACTCCAGCATGTATGAAGCAGCAGATATGGATGGAGCCTCACCATTCCAGAAATTCTGGCTACTGAGCATCCCGCAACTGCTGGGCATCCTGTCGGTACTGTTCCTGCTGCGTTTCATTTGGACGTTTAACAAGTTCGACGACATCTTCCTGCTGACCGGCGGCAATGCCGGCACCCGTACTCTGACCGTAAATGTCTATGAACAGGCCTTTGCGGTTTCGAACATCGGCGCTGGCGCAGCGGTGGCCGTTGTGATCCTGATGTGCCTGATTGCCTTCAGCTTCGTCTTCTTCCGCTTCATCAGCCGTGAGGAGGGTTTGTGATGCGCAAAGGGTATATAACCGCCTCGATTCTAGGCGCGCTCTGGCTGGTGGTGATCGCCACTACTGTCGCCATCACCATGTCATTCTCGACCGGGGCTGCGTTCCGGCCACAGGTCTTGCTCTGCTTGATATGGGGGGCTATTGCCGGTCTGGTGTATGTCCGCTTCTCGGCGCAACGCGCGCCGGCCCGACTGGGTGTTTCCGCCTTGCTAGGCCTGTCTTGCCTGACCGGATTCGGACCTGTCCTGATCGGCTCTGACACATCCTTGCAGGCAATACTGGTCACAGTGGTGGCGATGGCGGTCGTGATGCACCTATCCATGGCCGCAATCCTGAAAGAGACACCGTTCGGCGAGCTCACCCGTCACGAATACGAAGAGGCGGTAATCCGGTTCTGCACGGGCTTTGGCTACATCTTCTTCACCGCGATCGTGATCATTCCGTTCTATGTGATGGTGATGACCAGCCTGAAGTCGCAACAGGCCCTGTTACAGAACCCGCTGGATTTCTCGGTAGATCTGTCACAAGGCACCGCGCTGTTTCGCAGCTATACCGAGCTGTTTCGTGATTTCAACTTCGGCACCTATCTTTGGACCTCGCTCTACGTCTCGGTCCTGACGGTCTTTATCACCCTGCTGTTCAGCGTCCCCGGAGCCTATGCGGTGGCGCGGTTCCGTTTCTCGGGGCAAAAGGCGTTCTCACGCTCGATCCTGCTGATCTACATGGTGCCGATGATCGTTCTGGCGCTGCCGATCTATATCGCGTTCTCGCTGACTGGCTTGCGCAACTCGATACTTGGCATCGTGATGATCTACCCGGTCACGACGATCCCTGTCGCGCTGTACATGCTGCAAGGTTATTTCCGTGGCTTGCCGACTGAGGTGGAAGAGGCCGGTCTCATGGATGGGCTTTCGCGGCTGGCAGTGATTTGGAAGATTACGCTGCCGCTTAGCCTGCCTGCGCTGGCGTCGGTCTCGCTCTACGTCTTCATGATCGCTTGGAACGAGTTCCTGCTGGCCTTCATGCTGCTGGACGACCCTTCGAAATTTACCCTGACCCGAGGCGTCACGATGCTGAACTCCTCGGAAATTCCCCGACAGCATCTGATGGCCGGTGCGGTGATCGCCACCGTTCCGATCATGGCGCTGTTCCTGGGACTTGAACGTTTCATGACTAAGGGCCTGACTGCGGGGTCCGTCAAAGGATGACTGAGATGAACCAACATACAAACCCCGACCGCGAGGCGCGCAACATTCTGGTTGCCAATGATCGCGGCGGCTACACCATCCCGACCGAAGGGCTTTACCCCTATCAATGGAATTGGGACAGCGCGATTGCGGCGCTTGGTTTTGCCGAGTTCGACATTGATCGAGCCTGGGTGGAACTTGAAACACTGTTCTCGGGCCAGTGGGATGATGGAATGGTGCCGCATATCCTGTTCCACAAACAGGATGACGGATATTACCCCGGCCCGGATGTCTGGGGTGGCCACGGGCCGATCCCATCCTCAGGCATCATTCAGCCCCCGGTGGCTGCAACTGTGGCGCGGAAGATCTGGGAAAAAGATGGCGATGCAGGCGCGGACCGCGTTCGCGCGCTCTTCCCATCTCTGCTGGCGTGGCATCGCTGGATCATGAGATGGCGACTCGACGAACACGGCGCGGTCTGCACCACGCATCCGTGGGAAGCTGGTCGCGACAATGCACCGGACTGGGACAAAGCAATGGAGGGCGTAGATCCCACAGGTGTCGGAGACTACCAGCGCCGTGACACAAGCCACGTCAACAGTGCAGACCGACCGACCAAATACGACTATGACCGCTATATCAAATTGGTTCAGATCGGCTGTCAGGCCGACTGGGACCAACAGAAGTTGCTGAGCCTGAATCCCTTCCGAGTCGCAGATCCGACGATGACATTTATCACTCTGCGCGCCGCACGCGATCTGCAGGAGATCAGCGAAAGGCTTGGAATTGCTGCGGATGGACTAAGTAGTGACATTCAAAGGCTCGAAGCGGGCGCGCGATCTTTGTGGAACGAAACGCTGAGCTCGTTCGACTCGCGTGATGCGCTGACTGGTGATTGGGCCGGAAGCATCTCTAACGCGTCGTATCTTTGCTGGTTTGGTGGACTTGATTCACAGCACATGCTGGAGCGCCTGCGGGCGACGCTTGCAAAAGTACCCTTTCCAGTTCCCAGCTATGACCCCGCGATGCCCAACTTCGACCAACGCAGGTACTGGAGGGGTCCCACTTGGGGGTTCATGAATATGCTGATCGGGTTTGGATTGGCGGATATGGGGCACCTGGAAGAAGCGGAGGCACTGCGCCAGAAAACGTCGCAGCTGATCGCAACGAACGGCTTCGCTGAATACTACGATCCTCTGACCGGCAGCCCTGCCGGAGGGAATTCATTCACCTGGACAGCCGCGGTTTGGCTGCATTGGGCAGGGAGGAACTAATGGGCAGCATCGAACTAAAATCCGTCGAAAAGTGGTTTGGCTCGGCCCAGGTCATCAAAGGCGTTGACCTAATGATTGATGAAGGTGAATTCATCGTCTTCGTCGGTCCATCGGGCTGTGGAAAATCCACCCTGCTTCGCATGATCGGTGGGCTTGAAGATATCTCGCGCGGATCGCTACTAATCAACGGCAATGATGTCACGGATCACCCACCCTCCAAGCGGGGTCTGACGATGGTGTTCCAGTCCTATGCGCTTTATCCCCACCTGACGGTCGCCGAAAATATGGGGTTCTCACTTAAGGTCGCGGGTGTTCCGAAGGCCGAGATAGCAGAGCAGGTCAATAAAGCCGCCGAGGTTCTCAAGCTGGGACCTTTTCTGGAACGTCGCCCCAAGGACCTGTCCGGTGGACAGCGGCAGCGCGTTGCAATTGGTCGTTCTATCGTGCGCGACCCGACGGCGTTTCTGTTCGATGAACCGCTCTCGAATCTTGATGCAGCGCTTCGTGTCGAAATGCGTTACGAAATCGCGAAACTTCATCAGAACCTGAAGCGCACAATGATCTACGTGACGCACGATCAGGTTGAAGCGATGACATTGGCCGACCGCATCGTCGTGCTTGAGTACGGCAAGATCGCGCAAGTCGGCACACCCCGCGAACTTTACGAACGCCCTGCCAACCTGTTTGTCGCACAGTTCATTGGCAGCCCCAAAATGAACATATTGCCGTGCACGACTCAGAATGATGGCTACACTCTGGAACATGGCAGAGGCGGCGGCTTTGCACGCTCGGGTGTAGCAAGCAAACTCGGCATTCGCCCCGAACACATCGATGTTGTATCATCGGGCGATGGGCAATGTGATGGCATCATCGAGGTGATTGAGTATCTGGGGGCAGATACCTTTCTGATTGTGGATTGCGGCGCCGAAGAGAAGGTTACCGTGCGCCTGAATGGGGACACCGCTCTAAAGCCTGGGGCAAAGATCGGCCTGCATTTCCCCACCGACAAACTTCATTTCTTTGACGAGAATGGGCAGGCATTGGTAGAGCAATGAACGTGGCTTCCTATCAGTTGAGGTTAAACAGTTCTGCTGATCGGGGCTGAGTTTCACCACTGATTATTCTTTGGCGGTGAGGCGAAATAGAGAACACGCATAGCGCTTGCTTGGATGCCTACGGATGGCGGGGGCCTCTGAACTCGCGTGATCATCGTCCGGTGTGTCATATGGATTGAATGACCGCTGCTGGGTTTGGGCCCTTGTTCAGCGCCTCGTAAGACTTGCAGAAACTCTGAAACTAGAAAGCCCCCGCCAATGGCGGGGGCTTTTACTTAGATTATGTAAGCTAAATTAACGGCAGTTCAGTGGCACTGCAAAACCCGAACTGCGCTCGGACGAACCTTTGCGGTATACATCACCCGCGGGCAAGCATCCGGTAAAGCGTTCTGTTTGAGCGCCAAAGGCCGAGCCCACCGATGTATCAACTTTGGTGGAGTTGTTTTCCGTACGCAGGACGCCGAACAACTGACCGTTTACACTGACATTGCTCAGGTACAGATTGGTATCACTGCCAGTGAGCTGAACTGAATTCGCATCTGAGCGACCGCCATTATCGATTGCGACACCCGCGATCTTTTCAAGCTCGGCTTTGTCCGATGTAACCTGGACCGTTGGCAGCTTGGCCAGTTCCGCCGGGATGTTGGTTTCTGGCGGCAAAAAGGCTACGGCGCCTTTTACATCCGACACTGTGCGCGGTTCACCATCAATCCCGGTGAAACCAACACCTTCGCGGTTAAAGGGGTCTTCGCAGGCTGACAATGTCAGAACAGCAAGAGCGGGCAACAAGATTTTTTTCATGGCGGTCAACATTTTGGAAAGGGTTGCTGAAGCGTAGCGGCAGGGGATTAGAAAAAGCAAGCCGCTGAGATTCAGAACACCCAAACCTCTGATGCGCCCCTGCAACGCCCCCGCTTGGTTTAGGCCGACCAAGAGATACCCCAAAACAATACAAAAAAGGACCCTGCATGGCAGAGTCCTTCTTCAAAAAGTATGTCAGAGGGCAGATTACTTGATCTTGCCTTCTTTGTACTCGACATGCTTCCGAGCGACCGGATCGTATTTACGAATGGTCATTTTCTCGGTCATGGTGCGCGCGTTCTTCTTGGTCACGTAGAAGTGGCCCGTGCCCGCGGTCGAGTTCAGACGGATCTTGATTGTCGTCGGCTTCGCCATGGTTATCTCCTGCGTCCGAAAAGGCAGGGGCCTTTCGGTTGAATCCTTATGAGCGTGCGCTTTTAACCGCTCATGCGCCCAAGTCAACCGGATTCGCCGCGTTGGGGGAACAATTCCTGACACGGCTTCAAGAGCAGTCGATTTGGAACGCTCACGATTCTGTGATAGTGTCGCCGGAACCTTCGAAGCCCGTTTTGCGGACTTAGGTAATACCGGGCTGGATGTAAATTCCGGCAGACAACACCGCTCACAACTATAGCAACGCCCGGCTGTCTATTTGGCCGGGTCTTTTCCGGTTTGCGCGCAATCCTGCACGCGACACGGCCAAGGAGTCGGCCGCATTTAGCGCTCCGAATAAACTGCAACCAAGGGAGAGAAATATGCCTGTTTTCATTACCTATGCGTCTTATTCGCAAGATGGGGTCAAAGGAATGTTGGCAAAACCGGAAGATCGCACCGGTCCCGTCAAGGCCTTGCTTGAGAAAGCAGGCGGCAGACTGATCTCATTTTATATAACCACTGGAGGCAATGATGTCGTCGTTATCAGCGAACTGCCTGAAGGCAGTGATGCTGTGGCAATTGGCATGGCCGTCGCGGGCACGGGTGCGGTTTCGAGGATCGAGACCGTTCGCGCATGGTCGGCGCAGGAATTTGTTGCCGTCGCCGAAAAAGCTGCAGCACTTGGCGGCACCTACACACCTCCGGGCGGGTAACAGGAGATGCGCGGAGGGCCTGTAAGCCGGATCCTGTTCCAGGGTTGCCCCCTTCGATGACCATTCCTCTAGGCCGTGCATTGCTGCGCGGCTCGAGCTGCCAACCCGGTCCCTCTCGGCCAAGGCGTGCCTAGCGGCGGTATCGGTTTGCACCGACCGGCCCGCGCGGGGACCCTATTCGGCATTGCTCCCGGTGGGGCTTGCCGTGCCGCCACTGTTGCCAGCGGCGCGGTGGGCTCTTACCCCACCGTTTCACCCTTGCCACACGTGTGTGGCGGTCTGATTTCTGTGGCGCTTTCCGTCGGGTTTCCCCGCCCGGGCGTTACCCGGCACCGTTGCCTTGTGGAGTCCGGACTTTCCTCTCGGGCCTAACGACCCCAGCGGCCATCCGGCCCTCCGCGCGTGGGTTGGGTAGGCTCTGTGCGTGATGGCGTCAAGAGGGGTTGGGGTGGTGAAGGGGCCAGCCCCTTCTTGGCCTACGGCCAATTCATCCCCGAGATATTTTTGGCCAGATGAAGGGCGGATCAGGTCGATTTTAGGAGCGGACAGAGGGCTATGAGATCATCGAGGTGCAAGGGGCCTGAGGCCCACGGGCGATAGCGCAGGCGTGTGGAATTTAGGAGCGTCTTCTCGTCGCTTGTCGCTGTGTAGCCCCGGTTCTGCGCCAGCTCGCGGAAGTTGACGTTCGGTTCGAGGGCAGTACCACGCCGAGCGGCAAGGCGCTGGTGTTCCAACCTTTGCCAGTCGAACCGGGGGCCGGGGTCGGACTTGCGGCCCGGTGCCATGTCGGAATGCCCGATCACACCCTCTGGCGCGATGGTCCAACGCTGCATGAGTTCGGGCAAAAGCTGTTCCAATACACGCATTTGGGGTTCGGCAAACGGGTGGTCTCCGCCATTGTCCAGCTCGATCCCGATCGAGCGGGAGTTTATGTCGGCTTGCCCTTGCCACTCCCCTGCCCCGGCGTGCCAAGCGCGATCTTCCTCTCGGACAAGCTGCCAGAGCGCACCGTCGCGACCGATCAGGTAGTGGGCGGAGACCTCGGGACCCGGATCGCAGAGACGTTCAAGCGCCGCAGCAGCGCTCTCCATTGCAGTGTAGTGCAGCACGATCAGCTCGGGTGACAGCCCATCCCGGCGGGGGCCGAAATTGGGCGATGGGTGCCAGATGGGGGAGAGCTTAGTTGTTGACGGCACTGCGGAACGGGCTGGGGTCCCAGCCGCAGGCGTAACCGTCGCCGTCCGGATCCAGCCCTTTGCGGTCGCGCTGGGGGCCTCCATTCGACAGAAACTCAATCTGCGCCTGATCAGGAGAGGCGAACTGAGCGCAGTTGCGCTGTGCCTTGGCCTGCAGGTTAAATCCGGCTCGGCTGTACAACTGGGTACCGATGGGGTTCGAAGTGCTCAGAGCGTATTGCACAATATTGGGTTGCCCGTCAGAGCCACGCTCGGGCACGGCAGTAGGGGCGACGACCTCGTAAGACTGCCGATTCTGTTCGATACGAGCGGCGTCGGCATCGATACTGCGACGGTTTGAGACAGCCTCAAAATCCTGCTCATCAGAGATACTTGGGTTGTTTGTTGCAGTCAGAGGCGCGACGCGCGTCTCCTGACCGGACGTATTCGCCAAGGCAATGGCCGTCTGGTTGGCGATGTCAGAGGCGTCGCCTGTCGGTGCGGCACCAACAGCCCCCTGCGCCGAGAGCGGCTGTTCGGAAACCGCCTCGGGTGGCGCAAGCGGATTACCGGCAAGACCCTGCCCAGCCAGTTCGGCCTCGCGCTGCGCCTGATATTCCGGCGTATTGAAACCGGTACCCGAAACAGGGGTAACGGTATCACATGCCGCGATCAGCCCAAGGGCCGGGATCAGAAGCAATTTGCGCATTTGGCTGCTCCGGTTCCTTATTGCCGTGTCAGGATTGAGGATTACCACCATTTTCCGGGCTTGGCCACAAACCCAGCCGCGCTCTCTAGCGCGTAGGCGGTGTTGAGCAGATCGCCTTCCTCCCACGGACGGCCGATCAGCTGCAGACCTAACGGAAGGCCCTGTTTGTCCAGACCAGCAGGCACCGAAATACCGGGCAGGCCAGCGAGGTTCACTGTCACGGTGAACACATCGTTCAGGTACATCTGAACAGGATCAGCCTCGGTCATCTCGCCCAGGCCGAACGAGGCCGACGGCGTTGCCGGGGTCAGGATCGCATCAACGCCTGCGGCAAAGACATCTTCGAAGTCCTTCTTGATCAGGGTGCGGACCTTGCGAGCGCGGTTGTAGTAGGCGTCATAGAAGCCTGCAGACAGCACGTAGGTGCCGATCATCACCCGGCGCTGGACCTCATGACCGAAGCCTTCGGCACGGGTCTTTTCGTACATCTCGGTGATGCCATCGCCTTGAGCCAACTGCGCTCGGCGGCCATACCGGACACCGTCATAGCGGGCGAGGTTCGACGACGCCTCGGCAGGAGCAATCACGTAATAGGCAGGCAGCGCGAATTTGGTATGCGGCAGCGAGATATCGACGATTTCGGCGCCTGCGTCTTTCAGCATAGCGGTGCCATCGGCCCAAAGCTTTTCAATCTCGGCGGGCATGCCGTCCATGCGGTATTCCTTGGGGATACCAATTTTCTTACCTTTGATATCGCCGGTCAGCATTGCCTCAAAATTCGGCACGGCCAGCTCGGCGCTGGTGGAATCCTTGGGGTCATGACCGCACATGGTTTCCAGCATGATCGCTGCGTCACGGACGTTCTTGGTCATCGGACCGGCCTGATCCAGAGAAGAGGCGAAGGCCACAATGCCCCAGCGCGAGCAACGACCATAGGTTGGCTTGATGCCGGTGATGCCGACAAAAGCAGCAGGCTGGCGGATCGAACCGCCGGTATCGGTACCGGTCGCGGCCAGACACAGGTCAGCCGAGACAGCCGAGGCTGAGCCACCGGACGAGCCGCCGGGTGTCAGCTGTGCATCGTCATTGCCGCGCCGCCACGGGCTGACCGCATTGCCGTAAACGGATGTTTCATTAGACGAACCCATCGCGAACTCGTCCATGTTCAGCTTGCCCAGCATCACAGCACCAGCATCCGCCAATTGTTGCGACACGGTGGATTCGTATTCGGGCTTGAACCCCTCGAGAATTTTCGAGGCCGCTTGCGAGGGCACGCCCTTAGTGCAAAACAGGTCCTTGATACCGATGGGCAGGCCGCACATCGAAGGCGCGTCGCCGCCTTTGATCCGCTCATCCGCCGCCTTGGCGCGCTCCAACGCGATCTCGGGCGTCTTGTGGACAAACGCGTTCAGCGCGTCGGCTTCATCAATGGCCTTCAGGCAGGCCTCGGTCAGTTCGACCGAGGTCACTTCTTTGGTACGCAGCGCGTCGCGGGCCTCGGCCAGGCCCAGTTTGTTCAGTTCGCTCATGACTTACTCCACAACCTTTGGAACAGCGAAGAACCCTTCGCGCGCATCGGGGGCGTTGGATAGGACCTTGTCCTGCTGGTTTCCATCGGTGACCACGTCCTGACGACGCTTCAGGCGCATCGGCTCGACCGAGACCATCGGCTCAACGCCTTCGACATCCACTTCGTTCAGTTGCTCGATAAACCCGAGGATATTGTTGAACTCGGACGCCAGCGCAGGCAGCGCATCATCCTCGACCTTGATCCGGGCCAGTTTGGCCACCTTGGCGGCGGTGCTTTGGTCAATCGACATCGGAAACCCTCATCTACGTTAGGGGGCGTTTACCTGCCTGCCGCAACACTCGCAAGAGCGACAGGCGGCAGACGGGGATTCAAACCCAATATCGCCAGCTGCCATGCATATTTGAATGGCTGATATGCAAATAGGTAAACCGATTAGTTCAGTTTTGCCATTGAAAAAATGAACCGAACAGTTCACCTCAATATCGTGACGCAACGAGAAATCGGAGACACCTCATGAAAACCCTTCTTCCCGCCTTCATATTGTCCGCTCTGGTTCTGACCTCGCCCGCCCTGGCTTTGGGTATCGATATGAACAATCTGACCCGAAACCTTAGCTTCCCCGCGCCTGTTTCGGAGCCCGTGACGAGGGACCACACCCAGGCAGGCAAATAACCCTGACCTGCGCGCCGGATCGGTACGCCCCCTCCCGATCCGGCGCTTTTTGCAATTGACTGCTGCACCCATTCCAACAACTCGTTAGCATGGTCTTGGACCAAACGCCGAACCACCCGTCAGGTGCAGTGCAGGCGAGCTAACGGAGCAGAGAATGAGCACACGCAAGCAAACCGTTCTGGACGCAATTGACGCAGCAAATGCGCAAGACCCTAATATGGAGGACGGCCAGCCGGTCGAGCTGCTTTATGGCCAACGCATGAGCGCAGAGCTGGATCGGCTATTTCCCGATGCGTCGGATGCTTTACAGATCGCCGCACGTGGTCAGCATGTCGAACGCTGGAAGCTAAAGCGCACTGAATACCCCGAAGGACGTGCAGGGTATCTGGCCTGGAGGAAGGCGCAAGGCGTATATCACGCTGACGTTGTGCAAGGATTCATGGAACAGGCTGAATATAGTGCGGACGATATAGAAGCCGTCGGGCAAATGCTGCGCAAACAGGGGATCAAGCGCAATGCCGAAGTACAGGCGCTTGAGGACGTGATCTGTTTCGTTTTTCTGAAATGGTACTTTGAACCTTTTGCCGCCAAGCACTCCGCCGAAAAAATCCAGCGCATTGTTGAAAAAACGGCTTTCAAGATGTCAGCCGAAGGCCGCGCGCGCGTATTGGCTGAATTTGATCTGCCGGAGGCTTTGGCTGCTGCGTTCAGGGATTAACCAATCAGGATGATGCTTCGGTGGTTCTGATCAATGTCCTGATCCTGCAGCCACCGCAGCTCCGGCAGGTGGATTTCGGATCGCCCGCAGATAAACCTCAATCATCCAGCCCAGCATAACTGCATTCAGAATGTGCCACATAAAATGCGTCCCCGTTGGCAGATACCCGCAAATTGGAGTGTCCAGTGATCGAAAGGTGATCGAGGTGATCAGGACAGTTGCTCCTATTGTCAGCCCACGCGCAGTGTCCGGGGCTTTCCGGCGCAACAGGACCGCATAAATCAGAATCAATAGAGGAACTGGGGCGTATGCCGCCGAGCCACCAAGCCCAGGCACCAACTGGAATAGCGGGATCGTCAGCGCCACGTATGGAAAGAACAGCGCGGTCAAACCCAGCGCGTATCTGTTGCTCAGCCGCCAGACATCGCGATTCACTGCGTAGATGTAAACGAGGATGTACAGCAGAATTGGCGTCACATCCAAGATCGCCGCCCAAACCTGCGCATGGGTATGGAACAGATAGCTGCCAATTCCGATCATCGCCAATATGACAACCAAAGCCATCGCCAAAGGTGCGCCCCGCCCGCGCGCCCTTTGCCACATCACAAATGCAGCAATAAGAAAGGCCGCATTGGTAATCGCGTTTATCGGCTCGGCCCAATACGCGGGTGAGAGCCTCTCACAATATCCATCAACATACTGCGTCCAATCCATAGATTTTTACATAGCCGATGCTAGGCTAACTCCAAGCGGAAAATGGGAGGATTCTCTATGGATATCATTTGGCTGGGACATGGCAGCTTTCGCATCGAAACAGCAGGACAAGTTCTATTGATCGATCCCTGGCTGACGGGCAACCCGTCTTTGCCCGAAGATCAGCATGACGCAGCCGTTGCGGGCGCGACGCATATCCTGCTGACTCATACTCATTTCGATCATGTCGTCGATGTGCTGCCGCTGGCCAAACATCTAAACGTGCCCGTGGTCGGGCAATACGACCTGATGGGCTACTGGGCCGAGGCTGAAGGTATTGAAACGGTCGGATTCAACAAGGGTGGCACTGTTGACCTAAACGGTGTCAAATTAACGATGGTGCCTGCGTCGCACAGCTCGACCTTCTCGACGCCTGATGGTCTTCGCACGGGTGGAACCGAGGTCGGCTATATGATCGCGTCCGAGGACCGTATGCTCTATTTCTCTGGCGATACCGACATTATGGCCGACATGGAGTGGATGGGTGATTATTACAAACCCGATATCGGCATCCTTTCGGCAGGCGGCCACTTTACCATGGACATGAAGGGCACTGCCTATGCTGCCAAGCGGTATTTCAATTTCAAGACAGTGATCCCGTGCCATTACAAGACCTTTCCGATTCTCGCGCAATCGGCTCAGGAATTGGCTGACGGGTTACCCGGTGTCGATGTAATCGAGCCCGAGGTCATGCAGGCGATTTCTCTCTGATGCCCGCGTCGGATTTCAGCGCGCAGGAATACGCTGACCGCATTCACAAGACCCGTTCTGCGATGGATCAACAGGGTATCGAGACCTTGTTGATCACGGACCCATCGAACATGGCGTGGCTCACCGGTTATGACGGTTGGAGCTTTTACGTACCGCAGATGGTCATCCTGCCCGCCAGCGGATCGCCCCTTTGGTGGGGCAGAACGCAGGACAAGGCGGGGGCTGCGCAGACCACCTGGCTGGACCAGATGGACCTGCTGGACTGGCCCGAAGAGCATGTGCAACACCCGGACCACCATCCGGTCGACGCGCTCGTCCTTGCGTTGCGGGATCGCGGCTGGACCTCTGGTATCGGCGTGGAGATGGATAACTATTATTACTCAGCCGCCAGTCACCGCATCCTCGAACGCGCCTTCGGTGCATTGATTGATGCCACAGGGCTTGTGAATTGGAAGCGCGCCGTAAAAAGCGATGCCGAGATCGCAATGATGCGCAAGGCGGGTCAGCTGACCGCACATATGCACGGTGTTCTGCGTGACGCATATCGCGAAGGATTGCCCAAAAACCAACTTGTCGCCGAAGTGCAGGCGGCAGGCATCGCCGGACTGCCCGGCCTAGCCGGAGATTACCCTGCTATCGTGCCGATTGCACCCTCCGGTCGTGAGGCTTCTGCCTCGCACATTACTTGGAACGACCGACCTCTGGCGCGGGATGAGGCGACCTATTTCGAAATCTCCGGCTGCTATCGACGCTATCACTGCCCCGCCAGTCGCAGCCTGTTTCTGGGTGATCCCCCGGATGATATCCGCCGGGCCGAAGCCGCCGTTCTAACCGCTATCGACGACACAATGACCGCCGCACGCCCTGGCATCACCTGCGAAGAGGTCGCGGCTTGTGTCTATGACAGTTTCGCCCGCGCGGGGTATGTCAAAGCCAACCGCACCGGCTATCCCATCGGGCTCAGCTATCCGCCCGACTGGGGCGAGCGCACCATGAGCCTGCGACCCGGTGACACGACGGAATTGCAAGAGAATATGACCTTTCACCTAATGCCCGGCCTCTGGACCCCAGACTGGGGACTGGCGATTACCGAAAGCTTTGTGGTGACGTCAGATGGGGGCAAGCCCCTGGCTGATATCCCACGTGAAATGGTCGTAAAAACTTAACCGCGCTGCGCCGCGAAGAAGCGTTTCAGCAGCGCGGCAGCCTCTTCGGCGGCAATGCCGTCATAGACCTCGGGTCGATGGTGGGCCTGTGGGTGTGAAAACACGCGCGCGCCATGCGCGACACCGCCAGATTTCGGATCGGAAGCGCCGTAGTAGATGCGCCGGATGCGGGCTGCGGCCAGCGCTGCGGCGCACATGGCACAAGGCTCAAGGGTTACGTAAAGGTCATGATCGGGTAAACGCTCGGACCCGGCCGCGGCACATGCGGCGCGCAGAGCCAGAATCTCAGCATGGGCAGTGGGGTCATTCAACTCGCGGGTGCGGTTCCCATCTGCGGCCACCACCTGCCCGCCGGGCGCGACGATCACCGCGCCGACCGGCACTTCACCTCGGTCTGCTGCCGCCTGTGCCTGTTCCAGCGCCTGTTTCATGTGGGATCTGAACTTCATGCCTCTGACTGCCTCAGAAACCCGTCTTTCGCAAGCCGCCGGGATGGGTTATGGCCGGAGGATGACCAATACCCCTCCTCCCGGCGACCGGATCGCCAAAGTGCTGGCCCGCGCCGGTGTCGCCTCGCGCCGCGAAGCTGAACGCATGATCGAAGCCGGACGTGTGACCGTGAATGGCAAGGCGATCAACAGCCCTGCGCTGAACGTAACCGCCAAGGACAGGATTACCGTCGATGGTAAACCAGTATCCGAGCCCGAGCCATCACGCCTGTGGCTCTATCACAAGCCACCGGGACTAGTGACGACGGCGCGTGACGAAAAAGGCCGCAAGACGATTTTTGACGACCTGCCCGAGGATATGCCCCGGGTCATGAGCGTCGGGCGACTCGATCTGAACTCGGAAGGATTGCTACTGCTGACTAATGATGGCGGCATCAAGCGCAAGCTGGAACTGCCCTCAACTGGATGGCTGCGCAAATACCGGGTGCGGGTAAATGGACGCCCCAAAGACGAGGATTTCGAACCGCTGCGCAAAGGCCTGGTAATCGATGGTGAACGGTTTCAGCCCATGACCGTGACACTGGACCGTCAACAGGGCGCGAACGCTTGGCTGACCATCGGCCTGCGCGAAGGCAAGAATCGCGAAATCCGCCGCGCTATCGAAGATATCGGTTATGTGGTGAACAGGCTTTTGCGGGTTTCTTACGGCCCATTCCAACTGGGCAACCTGAAACCCGGCGAGGTTGAAGAAATCCGCCGCCGTGTCATGCGCGACCAACTGGGGCTGGATGCTGAGGATAGCGGAATACCCCCGGCCAAACGCCCTGCTCGACCGCAGCGCAAAAGACCAGCAATCGGCAAGAAACCTCGCAAGTGACGCGGGTTATTCAACCTTCCCCCTAGCGCCAAGCCCTCGTATCGCCTAAATTTTCCCTGATGGTCACAGTTGGGGGGCGCTATGTCCGGGACCGGAGTACAAAAATTGGCCTATGCGGCCCTGTTGGTGCTGTTGTTCGGCGTCTGCACCGGTCTGTTGGGGGGCCTGTAGCGAAATGGCCAAACGGTACGGCGGCAAATTCAGCCCAGAAGGCGATGTTTCCTCGCAGGATCAGCCATCGCGTGGCCAATTCGATGGTGCCCGTGTCGAACCGGCAGGTGCACGCGCGAACATCCTGTTTGTCCCGGCGATACCACTGGTGTTTCTGTCTCTGAACGATGGCGCGATCGGAATGACCATCGGCCTGGTTGCGGCAGGGCTACTGACCGCTGCCGCGTTTCTGCTGCGCGAAGGTTTAAGGGCCGAATCCGCTTACAACGCCCGCCGCACCGCACGCAGACCTGCGTTTCCCCGCAAGATATTTTCCAGCGTTCTGACCGGTTTGGGGGCGGCGCTAGCCTCATACCGGACCGAATTTCTGGACGCCGAAACAGCATCACAGGTAAGCCTGCT
Source organism: Ruegeria sp. D7 (assembly GCF_056534355.1). Classification (NCBI taxonomy): domain Bacteria; kingdom Pseudomonadati; phylum Pseudomonadota; class Alphaproteobacteria; order Rhodobacterales; family Roseobacteraceae; genus Ruegeria; species Ruegeria sp. D7. The sequence continues at coordinate 156,647 of NZ_JBQFPG010000002.1, read as the reverse complement.
GGCCCCCATCCTGTTTGGCGCCGCTGCAACGGTTCTACATTCGGTTTCCTTCGGCCTCGACCCAATGAAGGACAAAGGAATGGAGGGTGTCGACACCTTCCAGCAGGACCGTGTCGCACGCGTGGTCGAGGACGCCGAAACCCATCTGACCCAAATGACAGATGCAATAAAACGCGCAGGTGACCGCCGGATCGAAGCGCGGGTCGAACGCTTTCAGGATACAGCCCGCGATCTGTTTCGCACGGTCGAGGAAGACCCGCGCGATCTGGCTGGTGCCCGAAAATACCTGACGGTTTATTTGCAGGGCGCGCGCGATGCGACGGTGAAGTTTTCGGACGTCTATGCACGGACGCGTGATGCGCAGGCGTTGGCGGACTATTCGGCGTTGCTGGACGATCTTGAACAGAATTTCGCGGCGCGGACGCGAAAGATGCTATTGGATGACCGCAGTGATCTGACGGTTGAAATTGATGTGCTGCGCGACCGGCTGCAGCGCGAAGGCGTCCGGTTGGACTGACCGGCTTTTATGTAAGCGAGGATTACCCCATGTCCGATGAGATTAAAAACAAGGCAGTCGAGGCTGAAACGCTGGTGCAGGAAGTCACCGCCGTAGCCCTCCCCGAGCCGCAGGCCGAGATTGTCCCGTTGGAAGAGGCCGACGAACCGGTTGGTGCCGAGATCCGCAAGCGGATGGGTGAGATCGACATGGGCGACACAAACTCGATCGTCTCGTTCGGATCATCCGCACAGGCGGAATTGCAAGAGATCAGTCAGGCCATGCTGGCCGACGTGCGCAACAAGGATGTGGGCCCGGCGGGTGACAGCCTTCGCAATATCGTAACAACGATCCGGGGGTTTTCAGTCAGCGAACTGGATGTGCGTCGCGAACGCAGTTGGTGGGAAAAACTGCTGGGCCGCGCTGCACCCTTTGCCAAGTTCACAGCGCAGTATGAAGACGTTCAAAGCCAGATCGACCGGATCACTGATGATCTTCTGGGGCATGAGCATACACTGCTGAAAGATATCAAGTCTTTGGATCTGCTGTACGAAAAAACGCTGGAGTTCTACGACGAACTCGCACTTTACATCGCAGCGGGAGAGGAGAAGCTGACCGAGCTGGACAGCCACGACATTCCTGAAAAAGAGGCCGAGGTTCAGGCCGCGCCCGAAGACCAACAGGTGATGGAAGCGCAGGAATTGCGCGACTTGCGTGCCGCGCGCGATGATCTGGAACGCCGGGTCCACGACCTGAAGCTTACCCGTCAGGTGACGATGCAATCGCTGCCCTCCATCCGTCTGGTGCAGGAAAATGACAAGTCGCTGGTGACCAAGATCAACTCGACCCTCGTCAACACAGTACCGCTCTGGGAAACCCAGCTGGCACAAGCTGTCACCATACAGCGCAGTGCCGAGGCCGCCGCTGCCGTACGTGATGCCAATGATCTGACCAATGAATTGCTGACCTCGAACGCCGCCAACTTGCGCGAATCCAACAAAATGATCCGCGAAGAGATGGAGCGTGGCGTCTTCGATATCGAAGCCGTCAAACAAGCCAATGCAGACCTGATCGGCACCATCAACGAAAGCCTCGCCATTGCAGACGAAGGCAAGGCCAAACGCGCCGCAGCCGAGGAAGAACTGAAGAAGATGGAGGCCGAATTGCGCGACACGCTCGCCTCGGCCAAGGCGCGACAGGACGGGATCGGCGACAATGCCGGAACGGCTGTTCCCGGATAATGGAAACAGCGGGCGTGCGGCCATTTCATCGCGCTAAGATTGCAGTATTGGGCTTGTCGCTGCTGGCATTTGCTGGCTGCGATGAGGCATTGACGACGACGATCGCTCCTGAACCTCAACCTGCCCAGCCGCAAGGCCTGAGCAATGCATATCAAGCGCCCTCACCAGCGAGCCTTGATCTCGCGCGATACTATGAAAGCGTACAAAACAACTTGCTGACGCGCGGGTTGCTGAGAACCGATGGCGGTGGCCCTGATACGCCCTATGATGCCGATGATCTGGCCCGGAACTTTGAGACCATAGCGTTTTATAATGAATATCCGGGGCAAGGCGTTGCCAGCGGCAGCAGCCGCACCAGCCGACAGCTTAGTCGCTGGTCGTCGCCGGTTCGCATAAAGCCCGAGTTTGGTCCATCGGTTGCACCTGAAGTCCGCCAGCAAGAGACCGCCCGAATTGGCGCCTACGCCAACCGCTTGTCGCGGCTCACTGGACACCCGGTCTCAACCACCACCCGGAATGCAAATTTCCACGTCTTCGTGGCGGGTGAAGATGATACCGCTTATGTGCAAGCCCGGCTGCGACAACTGATCCCGGGCATAGGGCAGGCACAACTTGACCTCTTCGACAAACTGCCGCGCTCTTTCTATTGCTTTGTATTCGCTTCGGCGTCGAACAGCGCGCCACAGACATATACCCGGGCTGTTGCCCTGATCCGGGCGGAACATCCCGATCTGGTGCGCCTGAGTTGCGTCCACGAAGAGATCGCTCAGGGATTGGGGCTGCCGAATGACAGCCCGTCTGCCCGGCCATCAATCTTCAACGATGACGACGAGTTCGCCCTGCTGACAAGTCATGACGAAAAGCTGCTGACCATCCTTTATGACCCGCGCCTTAAGGCTGGCATGACCGCTGAAGAAGCGCGCCCGGTGGTCCGTATCATTGCACGCGAATTGATGGGGCAGTCGCTCTGACCCCGAAGACAGGAGAAATCCAATGGGAATTTTTGATTTTCTGACCGGCGAATTTATCGACGTCATCCACTGGGTCGACGATACGCGCGACACGATGGTCTGGCGGTTCGAGCGTGAAGGACACGAGATCAAATACGGCGCCAAGCTGACCGTGCGCGAAGGTCAAGCGGCGGTCTTTGTGCATGAAGGGCAGTTGGCGGATGTCTTCACCCCAGGTCTCTACATGCTTGAGACAAACAACATGCCGATCATGACGACGCTGCAGCATTGGGATCACGGCTTTCAGTCTCCATTCAAGTCTGAAATTTACTTCGTTAACACGACCCGGTTCAATGACCTGAAATGGGGCACCAAGAACCCGATCATGCTGCGCGATCCCGAGTTTGGGCCAACACGCATCCGGGCCTTCGGCACCTATACAGTGCGGGTCAAGGACCCGGCGAAATTCCTAGTAGAGATCGTAGGCACCGATGGTGAATTCACCATGGACGAGATCAGCTTTCAGATCAGAAACATCATCGTGCAGGAATTCAGCCGCGTCATCGCAGGCTCGGGCATTCCAGTTCTCGATATGGCGGCGAACACCGCCGATCTGGGCAAGTTGATCGCGGCTGAGGTGTCCCCGGTGTTGGACGGGTATGGCTTGAGCATGCCCGAATTCTATATCGAAAACATCTCACTGCCGCCTGCGGTCGAAGCTGCGCTGGACAAACGCACGTCCATGGGCTTGGCGGGCGATCTGGGTAAATTCACGCAGTATTCCGCAGCCGAAGCGATGACTGCGGCAGCCAACAACCCTGGCCAGGGTGGCGGCATGGGCGCGGGTCTTGGCATGGGAATGGGCATGGCGATGGCGCAGCAGATGTCGAACATGGCAGCGGGTCAGCCGAGCGGCCCTTGGGGCGGTTCCGCCCCCGCTGCCCCGCAAGCCGCAGCGCCTGCGGCACCGCCACCCCCGCCACCCGTCGAGCACGTGTGGCATATCGCGGTGGATGGCCAGACCAGCGGGCCGTTCTCCAAGGCCAAGATGGGTCGTATGGCAACCGATGGTGAAATCACGCGTGATACCCACGTTTGGACCGCCGGACAGGACGGCTGGAAGAAGGCAGGCGACGTGCAGGAGTTGGCGCAGCTGTTCACGATTTTACCGCCGCCGCCTCCGGGCGCGTGATCTGACATTTGGTAACCTGATTTCGAGGTTCTGTCATGGCGAAAGACGAACACCGTTTCCCCTGTGACCAATGCGGGGCGGATTATCGGTTCAATCCCGGTGACGGAACGCTGACCTGCGATCATTGTGGCAACACCAGAACGATCGGTGCTGGCCCATGGGGTGGTGCGAGTCTGCGAGAGCTGGATTTCGACGCCGCCATCGCGGATCGCTTGCCTGACAGCGAGATTGAAGAAACCCGTGTTCTGACCTGTCCGAACTGCGCGGCTCAGGTTGAGTTTGATCCGAACACCCATGCTGCGGAGTGCCCGTTCTGTGCCACTCCGGTAGTGACCGATACAGGCGTCAGCCGCCATATCAAACCTCGCGGAGTGTTGCCCTTTGCACTGGATGAACGCTCGGCCCACAAGGCAATGGGGGATTGGCTGGGCCGACTGTGGTTTGCACCCAACGGGTTGAAGGAATACGCCCGAAAGGGACGCAAGATGCAGGGCATTTATGTCCCGTATTGGACCTTCGACGCTGATACCAAGTCGAGCTATCGTGGGGAACGCGGTGTGGTGTATTACGAAACTCGCACTGTGATGCGCGATGGAAAGCGCGTGCAGCAACAGGTTCCCAAAGTACGCTGGACTCCAAAATCCGGACGGGTCGCAAGGTTCTTTGACGATGTTCTGGTTTTGGCGTCTCAATCGCTGCCCAAATCCTATACCGATGCGCTGGAGCCATGGGACCTGCCTGCGCTTGAGCCATACCAGCCGGAATATCTGGCCGGTTTCCGCGCCGAGGCTTACACGGTCGAACTGCGAGAAGGTTATCAAGAGGCCCGCGCACATATGGCACGGGTGATCGAGCGTGACGTGCGCTTCGATATCGGAGGTGATCGTCAGCGCATTCACGCTGTCGACACCGAAGTGCGAGATGTCACATTCAAACACATCCTTTTGCCGGTTTGGATGGCGGCCTACAAATACCGCGGCCAGACCTATCGTTTTGTGGTCAATGGCCGGACCGGCCGCGTTCAGGGTGAGCGTCCCTGGTCCGCAATCAAGATTACGATCGCCGTGGTTCTGGGCCTTCTCGTTGCGGCCGGCGTCGGGTATCTGGTGGCAACTGGACAGCAATAAAGCTGATAAGCAGAGCACGCTCATGGAACCTACTCCTCGGCATGCCTGAAAGGAGATGTTGAATTGCACCTTGACGCTCTGAACGCGCTCTTGGCCGATCGTTTTTCTTGCCGTGCCTTTCGCACGGACTTGGTGCCTCGCGAACAGATTGAACAGATTGTCGCCAGTGCTGCGCGTGTTCCAAGCTGGTGCAACGCGCAACCCTGGCAAGTCGTCATCACCAGCGGGGCCGAGACAGACCATTTTCGGGACGCGTTGCAACACGAAGCCTCGCACGTTGCGCCTGCTCCGGACCTACCCTTTCCAACCGGCTATTCTGGTGTTTATCAAGAGCGCCGTCGCGCCTGTGGCTGGGCCCTCTACAAAGCGGTTGGTATCGAAAAAGGTGATCGCAGGGCCTCGGCGCAACAGATGATGGAAAACTATGCTCTGTTCGGCGCCCCACATTGCGCCATACTGTCCAGCCCGGCTGAACTGGGCCCTTACGGCGCGATGGATTGTGGTGGCTTCGTGACCGCATTTTCACTGGCGGCGCAGGCCCTTGGTGTGGCTTGTATCCCGCAGGCAGCGGTAGCGGCACATGGCGCATTTCTTCACCGTTATTTCGGGATATCAGAAGATCGCTTGATTCTGTGCGCGATTTCGTTCGGATATGCGGATATGGATCACCCGGCGAACGCGTTCAGAACGGAACGTGCCGCGCTGGATGAAGTGATCGATTGGCACGAATAGCAATAAAATACAGGATCTGCAGATGCGCGCCTTACTTCAAAGAATTTCCAGTGCCTCGGTCAAAGTCGGTGGAACAGTCATCGGGCGATCGGGCCCCGGATTGATGATTCTGGTTTGTGCGATGCAGGGGGATGGAGAGAAACAAGCTGATCAATTGGCTGAAAAGATCGCAAAGCTCCGTATCTTCAAAGACGACGCGGGAAAGATGAACCGGTCGATATTGGACATTGAGGGCTCGGCCCTGGTGGTCAGCCAGTTCACCTTGGCAGCTGACACATCGCGTGGAAACAGGCCTGGGTTTTCCGGGGCCGCCCCGGCGGCTGAGGGCGAACACCTCTACGAGGCGTTTGTACACAACCTTTCATCGCGGGGCATTCCGGTTGAGACAGGTGCGTTCGGAGCTGACATGGCGGTAGAGTTGGTCAATGACGGACCAGTCACAATTTGGATGGAAAGCTGATGCAGAGTTCGCAAAAGGCACAGGACATTTGGCGCGCAGGCGTGGCGGCGGTTGATGGATATCGCGCAACGCTGGAGGCCACTCAGGCGATCGAAGCCCCAGATCAGATATTGGCCGTTGGAAAAGCCGCAGGGGCCATGGCCCGTGCCGCCGTCGAACGGTTTGGCCCAGTGCCCACTCTGGTGGTTACCAAGGATGGCCATGGCCACGACCTGCCTAAGCATATTGTGGTGATTGAAGCTGCACACCCGGTTCCCGATGCCCGCAGTCTGAAGGGTGGGCAGGCATTGCGCGAAACGGTTGAGGCGATGAAACCCAACAGCAAGCTGCTTCTGCTAGTTTCGGGAGGGGCTTCTTCGCTTGCCGAGGACCTCGTGGCCGGTGCGACATTGGATGATCTTGAGGCCCTCAACCAAAGACTGCTGAGTGAAGGCCTCGACATCGGTGCAATGAACACGGAACGGCGCAAGCTGTCCCGGATCAAGGGTGGCGGTTTGTTGTCGGCATTCTCGGGGAAAAGCGTGATCGTTCTGGCGATCTCGGACGTCCCGGGTGATGATCTGGGTGTTATTGGCTCCGGTATCGGATCGTCGCCTGAAGAACCGGAGTTTTCTGCCCACACCGCGATAATCGCATCAAACGCACACGCGCGCGACGCTGCAGCAATTGCGGCCGAGAACTCAGGCATCAAGGTCCTCGACAACGAGGAAGCGATGCACGATGACTATCTCTCGGTTGCAGCTAAATTAGGAGATCGGCTGCGGAATATGCCCAAGGGCGCCATGGTATTTGGCGGCGAACCAACCGTGGTCCTACCTGATGCGCCAGGGCGCGGTGGGCGCAATCAGGCCCTTGCTCTAGCACTCGCGCGCGAAATCGCAGGGCAATCTGATTTGACCGTCATCGTCGGAGGAACAGATGGCACCGACGGGCCAACAGATGCAGCAGGCGCCATCGTTACCGGCGACACTTGGTCTGATAAGGCGCAAGCGTATCTGGACAATGCAGATAGCGGCAGTTTCCTCGACAAGGCGGGGGCGCTGTTGGTCACGGGACCCACGGGGACAAACGTAATGGATCTGATTGTTGCAATAAAAAACTGATCCGGGACCCTGACCCCACCCATCCGAAAAACCCACCCGATAGAATCACTTAGAGGCCGGACTGGCGTTTGATCTGTGGAACGAAAGTTCATGCAAAACTGACCAGGCAACTATCGGATAATTTGTTCAGGTCAGAGTAAGTAGTTAGGAATAAGGGGTTTTGGATTTCCAAAGGCTCATAACAAGATCATCTGGCGCGATCAAAGGCGGAACCTCCCCATTATTTCAAGAGATTTGCACTTGCCCGCTGCCCTGAATTGCACCTAAGTTGACTCATGCGTCAATAAAAAGCCCACCAACGGGCTGAACATCCTATCAACTGGGAGAAATCTGGATGAACGAACAACTCACTCACATGTCAAAGCAGGTCACAGCTGGAAAGCTGACCCGCCGTGAATTCATGGGTAAAGCAGCGGCACTGGGTGTCTCGGCCGCAATGGCAAGCACTATGTTTGCCGATGCCGCACGTGCCGCTGGTCCGAAAAAGGGCGGCGATCTGAAATTCGGTTTGCAGGGTGGTGAATCGACCAACTCACTTGATCCGGCAACCTACGCAAGCTCAGTCCCGTTCCAGAACGGCAAGCAGTTCGGAGACCAACTGGTCGAAGTGGCGCCCGACGGAACCATCGAACCGCGCCTGGCTGAAAGCGTCGAAGGAAGTGCAGACGCGAAAGTTTGGACGTTCAAGCTGCGTCAAGGGGTTGAGTTCCACAACGGCAAGACCATGACCAGCGAAGACGTGCTGAAAACTATGCAGCGCCACTCGAACGAAGATTCCAAATCAGGTGCCTTGGGCATCATGAAAGGCATCGAGTCGATGAAGGCCGATGGAGATAATTTCCAGGTCACACTGACCGAGCCGAACGCCGACCTGCCGTATCTGATGGCCGACTATCACCTCATCATTCAGCCCGATGGCGGCATGGATAATCCGGCGGCAGGTATCGGCACCGGCCCGTACAAACTAGAAGTGGACGAACCCGGCGTCCGCCACTTGTTCACCAAGAACGAAAACCACTGGAACAGCGATTTCGGCAATTTTGACAGCGTAGAAGTTGTTGTGATCAACGATGCGACGGCACGGACCGCTGCACTGCAGTCCGGACAGGTCCACGCCGTCAACCGCGTTGAACCCAAAGTTGCCGACCTGTTGGGCCGTGCGCCTAACCTGACGGTGCATTCAACCGCTGGTCGCGGTCACTATGTCTTCATCATGCATTGCGACACGGCTCCGTTTGATAACAATGAACTGCGCACCGCACTGAAGTACGCCATCAACCGCGCGGAATTGGTTGACAAAGTTCTGCGCGGCTATGGCTCGATCGGGAATGATATGCCGATCAATTCAGCCTATCCATTGTTTGATGAAACCATCGAACAGCGCGAGTTCAGCGTTGAAAAGGCTGCAGAGCACTATAAGAAATCTGGACATGATGGCTCTCCGATTATTTTGCGCGTTGCCGATGGTGCGTTCCCAGGTGCTGTAGATGCTGCTGCTCTGTTCCAGCAGACTGCAGCACAGGCTGGAATTCCGCTTGAAATCAAGCGTGAGCCCAATGATGGCTACTGGTCCGAGGTTTGGAACGTTCAACCCTTCTGTGCGTCTTATTGGGGCGGCCGCCCGGTTCAGGACCAGATGTACTCGACTGCATATCTGTCGACCGCAGACTGGAATGACACAAGGTTTAAGGTTCAGGCGTTTGACGACTTATTGTTCGCGGCAAAGGCGGAACTCGACCCTGAGAAACGCAAAGCCATCTACAGCCAGATGGGTCAAATGGTCCGCAACGAAGGCGGCCTGATCTGTCCGATGTTCAACGACTTTGTCGAGGGCATCAGCAACCAACTGGACGGATGGGAATCTGACCCGACGCAAGAGATGATGAACGGCAACATATCCCGCAAAATGTGGTTCGTCTAAAACGGGCTACGGATAATGCATCCCATCATCAAATTGGTTTCCCAGCGCCTAGCGCTGGGACTCCTTTTGCTGCTCGGCGCTTCGGCCCTGATTTTCGGCCTAACCGAAGCCCTACCCGGAGACGCCGCGCAAGCCGTCCTGGGGCAGTCCGCAACTCCAGAGGCCTTGGCAAACCTACGCGAAGAAATGGGCCTGAACCGCCCTGCCCTTACACGCTATTTCGAGTGGTTGGGCGGCATACTTCAGGGTGACCTGGGTCAATCCCTGACCAACAAACTTGATATCTCCGAGAGTATTGGAAAACGCCTTGGGAACACTCTGTTCCTGGCTTGCGTGGCAGCAATAGTTTCCGTACCGCTTGCAATCTTTCTGGGGCTGCTTGCCGTGCGGTTCCGCAATCGCTGGCCCGACAAACTGATTTCAGCCATCACCCTGACGACGGTTTCGATCCCCGAATTTCTGATCGGTTATGTGGTGATCTACTATATCTCAGTGAAATTGGGATGGTTCTCGTCGCTTGCGATGATCAATGATTCTATGTCGTTTGGACAAAAGTTGAATGCAATCGCGCTACCTGCCTTTGTTCTGACGCTGGTCGTGCTGGCACAGATGATGCGCATGACGCGCGCGGCCATTCTGAACCTCATGCAATCGGCCTATATCGAAACCGCTGAATTGAAAGGCCTCAGCACATTTCAGGTTATTGCCCGCCATGCCTTTCCCAACGCGATTTCACCGATCGTGAACGTCGTCATGCTGAACCTGGCCTATCTGGTCGTGGGTGTTGTCGTGGTCGAGGTTGTGTTCGTCTATCCAGGTATGGGGCAATACCTTGTGGATGCCGTGACCAAACGTGATGTGCCGGTTGTTCTGGCCTGCGGCGTGGTGTTTGCGGCCGTTTATATCGGTCTGAACATGGTTGCAGATATCGTGTCGATCCTTGCCAACCCAAGACTGAGGCATCCGAAATGATAAAGAACATTCCTCTTTCGGCTCTGATTGGCCTTATCTTCACCTTCGCCTATTTCTTTGTGGCGATCGCCGCCCCGTTGATTGCACCCTATGGAATGGCAGAAGTCGTCGGCGACGTCTGGGAGCCGAGCAGCCCCGAACATCTGCTAGGCACTGACAATATCGGTCGCGATCTGCTGACCCGCATGATCTATGGCGGGCGCACGACAATCTTCATCGCGGCAGCGGCGACGCTGCTCAGCTTTCTGACCGGTACGTCGCTGGGCTTGCTGGCTGCTGTACTGGGCGGATGGGCTGATCAGGCGCTCAGCCGTACGGTGGATCTGATCATGTCAATCCCGACTCTGATCCTGGCACTGGTCATTCTGGCCATCGTTCCGGTGACCGTCCCGATCCTGATCCTTGTTATGGGCTTACTGGATGCCACTCGCCCGTATCGTCTATCGCGATCCGTAGCGGTGGACATCAACGTGATGGACTATGTTGAAGCCGCCAAGCTGCGCGGCGAAGGGCGCGCCTGGATCATCTTCCGGGAAATCCTGCCCAATGCGCTGTCGCCACTTGTGGCCGAATTCGGGCTACGGTTCATCTTCATGGTTCTGTTCATCTCGACCCTGTCGTTCCTGGGACTGGGCGTCCAGCCACCGCTGGCTGACTGGGGCGGTATCGTGAAAGAAAACAAGGATGGCATCGTCTATGGCATCGGCGCAGCGCTTTATCCCGCTGTGGCCATTGCGACGCTGGCAATCTCGGTCAACCTGGTGGCTGACTGGGTCCTGAATCGTACCACATCGCTGAAAGGAGGCCGGGGATGAGTGATGTCCTTCTCAAGGTCCGCGACCTCAAAATCGGCGCGACCGTCTATCCGCCGGGTGAAAAGCCCCATGACATCGAGATCGTGCACGGGGTCAGCTTTGACCTCGCGCCAGGCAAGGTGCTGGGTCTGATCGGCGAATCCGGGGCTGGCAAATCTACCATCGGTCTGGCCTCAATGGCCTATGGCCGTGGCGGTGTGAAAATCACCGGGGGCGAGGTTTGGGTAAACGGGCGTGATATCCTCAAGACATCTCATGGGGATATCCGCAAACTGCGCGGTGGTGAGGTAACATATGTTTCCCAATCCGCCGCCGCATCGTTCAACCCCGCAAAGAAGATCATGGATCAAGTGGTCGAGGCCGCAGTTGAGCAGAAGAAGTTTTCGCGCAAAGAGGCTGAAGCCCGCGCGCGTGAGCTTTTTGCCAAGCTGGGTCTGCCCGACCCTGACAATATCGGTGATCGTTACCCGCACCAGGTTTCGGGCGGACAGCTGCAGCGCTGCATGACGGCGCTGGCGCTTTGCCCTGAGCCTGATCTGGTGGTTTTTGACGAACCTACCACGGCACTGGACGTGACTACCCAAATCGATGTGCTGATGGCCATCAAAGACGCCATTCGCGACTCGGGCGTTGCCGCCTTGTATATCACCCATGATCTGGCAGTTGTGGCCCAGGTCAGTGATGACATCATGGTGCTGCGGATGGGCGATACGGTCGAATACGGAAATACCGATCAGATCATCAACCGCCCGCAAGAAGAGTACACACAGGCGCTGGTTTCGGTCCGCTCAATCGAGCACGAAGAGAAAAAACCAACTCCTGAACCCGTGCTGAGCGTCGATGGTATCACCGCGCGCTACAAAGGCTTGAACTTCGACGTGCTGCATAATGTCAACGTCGAGCTTCATCCGGGGCAGACACTGGCGGTTGTGGGTGAATCCGGGTCGGGCAAGTCTACGCTGGCACGGGTCATCACCGGGCTTCTTCCGCCCCGCGATGGTGAGATTACCTTTGCGGGCCGCAAGCTCAGCTCTGATCTGAAAGGCCGCACGCGTGAAGACCTGCGTGAGCTGCAAATGATCTACCAGATGGCCGACGTGGCAATGAACCCGCGTCAGACCGTCGGTACGATTATCGGCCGCCCACTCGAGTTCTACTTCAACATGCGCGGCGCCGAGAAACGCAAGCGGATCGTTGAGCTGCTGGATGAGATCGAACTGGGCGAGAAGTTCATCGATCGTTATCCGGCGGAACTGTCAGGTGGTCAAAAACAGCGTGTCTGTATCGCGCGATCGCTGGCAGCCAAGCCAAAGATGATCATCTGTGATGAGGTCACCTCGGCGCTCGACCCGTTGGTCGCGGACGGTATCCTCAAGCTGCTGCTGGATCTGCAAAAGATCGAGGATGTGGCATACCTGTTCATCACCCACGATCTGGCGACAGTCCGTGCGATCAGCGATAGTATCGCGGTGATGTACCAGGGTCGGGTGGTTCGCTACGGTCCCAAGAGTCAGGTGCTAAGCCCTCCGTTCGACGACTATACAGACTTGCTGCTTAGCTCGGTGCCTGAGATGCATCTTGGCTGGCTGGAAGAGGTTGTCGCCCACCGCAAAATGGAGAGCGCGGGGAACTGATCCGCGCCCTTCTCATAGAAACACCGAAGACCATTCAAATTCCCGGCGCTGTGAACACAAGCAGACGTCGGGATTTTGCTATTTGGGGCGCAAATGCGCAGCCATAGCCGGACGAATCTCATAGGTTCGCCGGAACGAATACTCAGAAACAAGGGCCGGAACATGGACCGCAAACTGCTTTTGATCATCCTCGACGGCGTCCCCTGGCGCAACTTTCGTCGACTGTTTGGCAATCTTGAAGGGTGGGTCGACAGCGGTGCTGCCCGGGTTTGGAAACTCCGCTCTGTGCTGCCCTCGACCTCTGCCAGCTGCTACGCCTCCATCCACACCGGGGTCACACCGCAAGAGCATGGCTGTACAGGCAACGGCAACGTCTTCCGACTAAGCCACAAGGACGTGTTCAGTCAGGTGCGTGAGGCAGGCGGTGTAACCGGCGCGGTCACCCACAGCTATTGGTCTCAATTCTTCAATCGCCACCCGTTCGACTACGTCCGCGATGTTGAATATGACGAGCCCGACAACCTGACAATCAACCATGGTCGCTTTCATTCAATGACGGGATATGGCAACGCCAACCAGATGACGCCAAGCGATGTCGATCTGTTTGCCTCGCTCACCAACCTGTGTCTGCGCTTCGGACTGGATTATGGCATCCTGCACACTTGCACACTGGACAGCATGGGGCATCGTTTCTTCCACGATTGCGCCGAGATGGACCATGCCTGTTTCGTCATGGACGAAATGCTGGCCCCATTCATTCCGCGTTGGCAGCAGTTGGGTTATGACGTCATCGTGACGGCTGATCATGGTCAGGACGAACGCGGCCATCACGGTGGTCGCAGCCCGTTGCAGCAGGAAACGGCGCTTTACTATTTTGGTGAGGCCAAAGGCCCTGAACCGGATACCGTGATCGACCAGCTTCAGCTAGCCCCAACCATACTTAAGCGTATGGGTGCGCCGGTGGCGGACACGATGAAAGCCAAGCCGTTCCTGACCTGACGCGGTTCAGTCGTAGGACCAAATCCCCTGCCCCAATGCCTCAATGGCCACGGAAATGCGTTCAAAGCTGTCCGCTGCGCGCCCGACAGATGTTCTGGCGCGTAGGTACCCATGGACCAAACCTGCCTCGTTGATGCATTGGGCTTGCCCACCTGCGGCTGTGATCCGGTCGCAATAAGCTTTCCCGTCATCGCGCAGCGGATCGCAATCGGCGGTCACCACCACCGTCGGCGGTAGCCCCGAGAAATCGACGTCATGCAACGGTGCATAGGTAGGATCGTTCTGGGGCGTGGTCCCTTGATACCGAACAGTCTCATAAAACCGGATATCGTCCAATGTCAGCAGCGGGGCATTGGCATGTTCGATATACGACCCCTGCGACATATCTCCGCCTAAGCCGGGATATATGAGGACCTGCCCCAGCACATTTTCCAACCGCCCCCGACCATGGTGCGAAACGGCTGCTGCCAGATTGCCACCCGCGCTGTCACCGGCGAGCACGATCGGCTCGCCGTATTCCTGAACCACCCAGTTCGTGGCGGTCCAGCTATCCTGAAACTGCTCCGGGTGCACATGCTCAGGGCACAACCGATAGTCGACCGAAACGATCCGATAGCCCGTCTGGGCGCAGAGTTCCGCACAGACATCATCGTGGCTATCCAAGCCCCCGACGACGAACCCACCACCATGTATGTAGACGACAGTCCGGGTGGGGTCACCGGCACTATAGATGCGAACAGGTACGCCATCGGCGGACCTGTCGCGCACCTCGATGCCAGGTGGGCGCGGCTGGCGGAAGTCCTGACACATCGCGTCATAGACCCGGCGTTGGTCAGCAATGGACATCTCTACTGTATCATCCGGATAGCTCTCGGCCGTGCGCCGGATGAAACCCCAGGTCTCCTCGTCGATCAGACGTTCATAGTCCATTGTTCCTCCGAATTATTCAGACCACTCCCATGGCCGGGTAAACGAACCCAGCACTTTTGAGACATCGTCTTCGGAAGACCCATTCGCGTCAAGCTGTGCGACAAGACCTCGCTTCTTGTCGTCGATTACCGAAACGACCCGCGCTTCAATGCCTGCGGCGTCCAAAGCACCGTTGTAGATACGAGTGATGGCTTGCTTGCGCAGTTCGGGTTTGAACACCTTGCCAACGGCGGTCTTCGGCAACTCGTCCAGAATGGTCATATGCTTGGGCTGTGCTGCACGTTCGTGGACGTGAACCTTGCAATAGTCCATCAGCTCCTGTTCAGTGACCGAGGCCCCCTCGACCAGTTCAACAAAGGCGCAAGGCACCTCACCCGAATGCGCATCGGGCTGACCGATGGCCCCTGCAAAGGCGACGGCATCATGGCCCAGCAAGGCCTCTTCGATTTCTGCAGGATCGATATTGTGTCCGCCGCGAATGATCAGGTCCTTCGCGCGACCGGTGATCCACAGATAGCCGTCCTCATCAAACCGTCCCAGATCGCCCGTGCGCAGGTATTTATCGAAATGATAGAGGTCCGTATTCTTGTCGGTCTCGGTATAAGTATTTCCCGCGTATACGCCGGGGTTCGAGATGCAAATTTCACCGATCTGATCTACGCCGCACTCGGTTGGTCCATCCGGCCCGTCCTGCAGGATTTTGACGTCCGTATAGGGGAACGGGATGCCGATCGAGCCGATCTTCTTTTCCCCATCCACGGGGTTGCATGACACCAGACAAGTGGCCTCGGTCAGGCCGTAGCCCTCGACGATAGTAACGCCAGTCGCTTCTTCAAACCGACGGAACAGTTCGACCGGCAACGGAGCTGATCCCGAAAATGCTGTTTTAACGCTGGATATATCCGCATCCACAGGTCGCTGCATTTTGGCTGAAATCGCCGTCGGCACTGTGATGATGAACGAAACCTTCCAGCGTTCGATCAGTTTCCAGAAATTGTCGAATACGCCATCACCGCGATACCCGGCAGGCGTCGGGAATACCACATGTGCACCAGACGACACCGCCGCCATCACGATGACATGCACCGCAAAGACATGGAACATCGGCAGTGGGCACATGATGACGTCGTTCTCGTCAAACAGCAGTGTATTGCCCAACCAGCCATTGTAGATAAGGCCCGAGTATTTGTGCTGCGCCACTTTCGGCATGCCCGTGGTGCCGCCCGTGTGGAAATAGCACGCCACGCGATCTTCCTGGCTGTCCTCAAAGTTCAGCGTCTTAGGCTGCTTGTTCAGCTCATCAATGAAGTTCTTGTAGTCCGCATGGGCCAACTTTTCCTTGTCGCCCATCTTTGGACGCAGGAATGGTACAAGCCAGGATTTTGGCGGCGTCAGATAGCGGTTCAGGTCGATCTCAAGGATCGTGTTGACGCCCGGAGCGTGTCGTACTGCCTCTTCAACCTTTTGGGCTACATCGGTTTTGGGGAAGGACTTCAGCGTGACCACGACCTTGGCCTTGGTCTCACGCAGGATCGCCGCGATCTGCTCCGGCTCCAGCAATGGGTTGATCGGGTTCACGATCCCGGCCACCGCACCGCCCATCATGGTGACCAGCGTCTCGTTACAGTTGGGCAGCACATAAGCCACCACATCGTTTTCTCCGATGCCAAGGGAACGGAACAGATTGGCCGCTTGGTTGACCTTGCCCAGCAGTTCGGACCATGTCAGCGTCTCAGCCTTGTCACTCGGTCCAGACAACAACTGAAAGCTGATCGCTTTGTGGTTCGGGAACTTGCCCGCCGTCCGCGACAACAGCTGGTGGAAAGTGACGGGTACGTCCCGGTCCTCCCACGTCATCTCCTGCTCGATGCGTGCCTTGTCTTCCAATCCCACAAAGGCCATGTGGCTCCTCCCCTGATCTGTCTCCCGTGTCGCGCACAGGCTTGTTTGTCACCTCCAAGATGGAAGCAAAACACACCATGCGCAAGCAAGGGCTTAGCGATCAGGTCCGGGAATATGTAGAATGACGCTACGGCGAAACGAGATGTGCCGGAGCGTCACTTTATTCTGCAGCCACCCCGTCGGTGAACTGCAGACGTGCGAGGCGGGCATACAAACCGTCCTGCGCCACCAGATCGTTATGGGTACCCTGCGCCACAATGCGCCCGGCTTCCAGCACGACAATCCGGTCTGCCTTCTTAACGGTCGCCAGGCGGTGCGCCACGATCAGAGTGGTGCGCCCTGCCCTCATGTTATCGACCGCACCCTGCACCGCACGTTCGCTTTCTGCGTCCAAAGCCGAGGTCGCCTCGTCCAGCAGCAGCACCGGTGCGTCGCGCAGGATGGCACGTGCGATGGCGATACGTTGCTTCTGACCACCCGACAGCATTACGCCCCGTTCGCCCACAAAGCTGTCATACCCTTCGGGCAAAGCCGAGATGAATTCATGCGCGGCGGCGGCTCGGGCGGCGAACTCGACTTCGGCATCCGAGGCGTCCAGACGGCCAAAGCGGATATTCTCGCGCGCCGAAGCGGCAAAGATAACGGGGTCTTGCGGGACCAGCGCGATGTGCTGACGGAAGTCGTCACGGTTCAACTCGCGCAGGTCGAGCCCATCAAGACTGACCTGTCCCGCATCGGGATCATAGAACCGCTGAATCATCTGGATGACTGTTGTCTTGCCCGCACCAGACGGGCCAACAAAGGCCACTGTCTCCCCAGGTTTAATCTGCAGTGACAAATGATCCAGCGCGACAACGTCCGGGCGCGCGGGATAGTGGAATGTCACATCGTCGAAACGTATCTCTCCGCGTACGGGCACAGGCAATGCCTTGGCCTGCGACGGATCGTTGACTGTATCTTCAGCGTTCAGAAGCTCGACCAAACGCTCGGTCGCACCTGCAGCGCGCTGCAACTCGCTCCAGATTTCGGACAACGCCGCGACTGAACCCGCCATGATGATCGAATAGATCACAAACTGGATCAGCACACCCTCGGTCATGATCCCGTTACGCACATCATTCGCACCCATCCACAGCACGCCAACGATGCCCGAGAAGACGAGAAAGATCACAATGACGGTCAGAATCGCACGGGTCTGGATCCGACGCAGAGAAACTTCGTACGAAGTTTCTGTCATCTCTCCAAACTGCGTCTTGCTGGCGTCCTCATGAGTAAAAGCCTGCACGGTTTGCACCGCACCCAACGCCTCGCCGGCATTTCCAGAGGACGCCGCAATCCAGTCCTGATTTTCCCGGCTGATCACCCTTAGCCTGCGGCCCAGTACCAATATTGGCACAACCACCAGCGGAATCAGCAGCAACACCATCCCCGTCAGCTTAGCCGATGTCAGCAGCATCAGCACCAGTCCACCGACGAACATCAGAAGGTTGCGGAGCGCGATGGACACAGACGACCCCAGCACCGATTGGATCAGCGTTGTGTCGGTGGTGATCCGGCTCAGAACTTCGCCGGTCATGATGCGCTCGTAAAACTCGGGGCTCATCCCGATCACGCGGTCAAAAACCGCCTTTCGGATATCGGCCACCACACGTTCACCCAACCGGGTCACCAAAGCATAGCGAATACCCGTACCCACGGCGAGAATCCCGGCTATACCGAGGGCGGCCAGAAAGTACCATTCAAGCAAATCACCATCTTCGATGCGGAAATTGTCGACCACACGCCGCACAGCCAAGGGCAATGTCAGCGTCATGCTGGCCGTCAGGATCAACGCCAGTGTCGCGCCGATCATCAGCAGTCGATAGGGCTTCATAAACGGCCACAATGACCGCAGCACGCCTATTTTCTTTGACCGCGCACGCTCTTCCTGTGCACGCGGAGCCGAATTGTTCGCTGGACTGGCGGCGCTGGTTCTTGCCATGTCTGGCCCTTGTATTTTGGTCGATCGCCCTGATCAGGCATCATTCCCAGCTTCTTGGCGTCAGAGGCGTTTGGGGTCAAGCTGAAGACAAAGTTTTGCAACCCGATAAGGGCTAAATGACGCAACTTGTGTGAGGGATCAACTGGAGCGGGCGGCGGGAATCGAACCCGCGTCATTAGCTTGGAAGGCTAAGGTCTTACCACTACACAACGCCCGCTCAGCGAGCCCACCACCTATTTCATACGAAATTTGACGTCAAGAGGATGTTTCAATCAAATGCGCCTCGCACTGTGATTTGAAAGGTCCATTTTGCCAGGATCGACACGTGCGAACAGCCGGGTGCTTTTCGGCGAGTATTCTTAACTGATCAGGCGGGCTGGATCATTGCAAACGCTCAAAAGAGCATTTTCCGCGCTCCGCGACGCCATTCACGAAAATGTGCTATAGTTCGAAAATCCGTCGTCCGGCGCTGTTTGCCCGTCCTCGGCGGAATTTTAGCGGGGGATTGAATGATGACCGAATTTGACCTCGGCACGTATCGCCGTGCTGTTACCACTTCATCAAGCGAAGCTCAGAAACTGTTCGATCAGGGGCTCATCTGGTTGTTCGGGTATAACCACGAGGCCGCTGCCGCCTGTTTCGAACAGGCCATTACTCATGACCCGAAATGCGGTATGGCCCATTGGGGCATCGCCTATGCGATTGGTCCAAATTACAACAAACCATGGGAGTTCTTCGAGCCCGATGAAAAAGTTGCAACCCTTGATCGGTCGCGTCAGGCAATCGAAGCGGCGATGGCATTGCGCGCATCCTCTACCCCGGTCGAGGCGGCGCTGATCGAAGCGATCTCACAACATATCCCGTCGGACCCCGAGATCGAAGATTACGCCCCGTGGAACGACGCGTTCGCCGATTCGATGCGCGCGGTTTATTCCGATCATCCGGACGACCTGGATGTCTCATCTGTGTTTGCCGAATCCTTGATGAACCGAACGCCCTGGCAGCTATGGGATCTCAAGAAGGGCGTGCCCGCCGAAGGGGCATCCACCACCGAGGCACAAGCCGTTCTGGAAAGGGCCTTTGAAACGCTTCCCGGTGCCTGGGATCATCCCGGCCTGCTGCATATGTATATCCACTTGATGGAGATGTCGCCCACTCCGGAAAATGCGCTGCGACACGGGGATCGGCTGGTCGATCTGGTGCCCGACAGCGGGCATCTAGTTCACATGGCGACGCATATCGACGTGTTGTGCGGCGACTATCAGAATGTGGTCTGGCGCAATCACCGAGCCGCAGCGGTCGACAAGAAATATGAAGCCATGGCCGGGGGTGAGAACTTCTATACCGTCTATCGCGTCCACAACGTACATTTTGAAGCCTATGGGGCCATGTTCCTTGGGCAACCCGAATTGGCCCTGGCTGCGTCCGAGGAATTGATGCGATTATTGCCGGACAATGTGATCCGTTACTTCCCGGATTTGTTCGAATCCTTCTATGGCAAAAAGGTCCATGTCATGGTTCGCTTCGGCATGTGGCAGGAAATTCTGGATGAACCCATGCCCGGCGACGCGGAGTTATACAGCTATACCACCGCCGCAATTCATCAGGCGCGCGCTGTGGCTCTGGCCAATTTGGGTCGTATGGACGACGCAACGCACGCACGCGAAGTGGCCGTTCAGGCCAGGAAAGCCGTCCCGGAAAGTCGACTGGTATTCAATAACACCGCCGAGGATGTTTTGATGATCGGCGAGGCGATGATGGATGGAGAGATCGCGTTCAAATCCGGTGACCGCGAAGGCGGGCTTGATCATCTGCGCCGCTCGGTCGAGTTGGATGACAATCTGGTTTATGACGAGCCTTGGGGATGGATGCAGCCAACAAGGCACGCTTTGGGTGCCTTGTTGATGGAAGACGGTCAATTCGATGAGGCCGAGGCAGTCTATCGGGCCGATCTGGGTCTGGACGACACGCTCGCCCGTGCTTGCCAGCATCCCGGCAATATCTGGAGCCTTCATGGCCTGCATGAATGCCTGATCCGTCGCGGTGAAACGACCGAGGCCCGTCATATCAAGCTGCAACTGGACAAAGCTGCTGCACGGGCCACGGTACCTATCCATGCCTCATGTTATTGCCGCAGCAAGGCAAAGGCGGCTTAGGCTTCTGGTCGTTAGGCGATAGATTCGCCTAAACATTGATCAGCGCCGCAGGTAGATCGGCGTCAATCTGCACGCGGCGCAGATCAAAAGAAGCTTTGCTCAGACTGTCAATTTCCTGTCATGTGATCGCTCTAAACCCACGGTGCGATTCTTAGTTCAGACAGCCAGGAGCTATCCATGACAGACGTCGACCTTACCACCCTTTCCGCCGACGATTGGGATGAGTTGCACTTCCCCCGCCCGGATGAACACGACTTCGACCGCGTGGTTGAAAGCGCTATCTCGCGACGGGGTTTCCTGTCAGGAGTTGTGGCTTTTGGATCGGGCGCTGCGGCGATGGGCGCTGGTTTGTTGGGCTCAACTTCAGCACAGGCGGTCGATGCACAACGCTTTGCCTTCACGCCGATTCCTGCCCAGACCGATGGGACAGTCCACGTGCCGGAAGGTTATGAGTGGAAGATGCTGATGCGCTGGGGCGATCCGCTGTTTTCCGAGGCCGTTGGCTATGACTTGACCGATGGCGGTTCGGTCGAAAACTCGGACAAGGTTTTTGGCGAGAATACGGATGGGATGGAGACATTCTCGTTCCGGGGTCACGAGCTGATTGCGATCAACCACGAGTACCCGAACCGCAAGATCAACCTGCCTGCCGCGCAAGAAGGTGTTCCGACCAGTGCCGATGACGTTTTGAAATTGCAGAACATCCAGGGCGTGACAGTAATGGAGATCAAGGAAGGCCCTGCGGGCTGGGCGGTCGTTAAGGACAGCCCCTTCAACCGCCGGATCCACCATAACACTCCGATGAAGATCGTCGGCCCCGCCGCTGGTCATGACCTACTGAAGACCGAGGCCGATCCGACAGGAACCGCGTCGCTGGGCACCATGAACAACTGTGGTTCCGGCAAGACACCGTGGGGCACCTACCTGACCTGCGAAGAAAATTTCAACGGCTACTTTGGTTCCTCTGACGAGAATGCCAGCTACGATCAGAAGGTCGCGGACGGCATGAAACGCTATGGCATCAAAGCCGAAAGCTGGAATGGCTACGAACTGTTTGACCCCCGCTTCGACACCTCGAAAAACCCCAATGAGCCGCACCGCGCAGGCTGGATCGTTGAAATCGACCCGACCAAACCCGACAGCACTCCGGTCAAGCACACCGGCCTTGGTCGCTTCAAGCATGAAAATGCTGAGGTCGCGCTGGCTGCGGACGGTCGTGTCGTGGTCTATATGGGCGACGATGAACGTGGCGAGTATCTTTACAGGTTCGTCTCGAACGCGGCCTATGCGCCCGGTGTCGACACTCAGGGCTTGTTGAATGACGGCACGCTATATGTCGCCAAGTTCAATGACGACATGAGTGGCGAATGGCTGCCGCTGACGCCGGAAACAACCGGCATGGACGCGGCCGAAATTCTGATCTTTACCCGTATGGCCGCATCGGCTGCGGGCGGCACCACAATGGACCGCCCGGAATGGGTGGCCTCAAGCCCTGTTGCGGTCGAGGCATATTGCTGCCTGACCAACAACAAGAACCGTGGAGTTAAGCCAAATGCTGGGGGTGATGACACTGCAGTCAACGGCCCTAACCCGCGCGAGGCCAACAAATACGGCCAGATCGTGCGCTGGCGTCCAGCGGATGAAGATCACGCGGCCACTGGCTTTGATTGGGATCTCTATGTCATGGCCGGAAACCCAACTGTTCATTCGGATAACCGTGGCGGATCGGCAAATGTGAACGAAGGCAACCTGTTCAACTCACCCGACGGCATGGCCATCGATTCGACCGGTCTGGTCTGGATTCAGACAGACGGGAATGATGACAACGAGGAAGAATTCGCAGGAAACGGCAATAACCAGATGCTAGTTGGCGATCCCGTGACCGGGGAGATTGTGCGCTTCATGACCGGCCCGAATGGCTGTGAAGTCACCGGTCTGGCCTGGTCGACCGACCTGCGCACCATGTTTGTTGGCATCCAGCATCCGGGCAGCAATTGGCCCGATGGCGGTACGCCGCGTTCGTCGGTGATTGCGATCAAACGCACCGACAACGGGCTGGTCGGCTAATCAAGCCCTTGCATCAAAAGCGCCCCTGAACTTCGGTTCCGGGCCGCTTTTTCGTCTCAATTCAAATATCCTCACCCGGTGGATCAAGCAGCCCGCCCGGCGCAAGCAAGGCACGTTCTGAAAGCCACGGGTTCAGTTCGAGTGCATGGTTCAGCGCCGTTCGCGCTTCGTCCAGCCGCTTGAGACCCAACAGCGATAATGCCCGCCCGCTAAGCGCCGCTACATGGTTCGGGGACAGCTCAATGGCACGATCCAGATCGATCAGGGCCGCACCGTAATCCTGCTGCAAATAGTTGACGAATGCCCGCTGATTGTACCCCTCGGCATAATCCGGGCAATAAGCGACCAGAGCGTCAAACTCGGCCAGCGCACCGGTCAAATCCCAAGACTCGCGCAGAGACATCCCGCGATCCAACAGGGTTTGAGATCGGGCGTCCGGCGCATCGGTCCAGAGTTGCCACATCCGTCCCGAAATGCCCCGCGCCTCGCGCTCAGACGACGCGGTTTGGGCTTGCGCAATCAGGGCGTCGACGCCAGAAATATGATCCGGCGCAACCGGGCAATCTGCAGAAGCCTGAGCGGCAGAACCAGCGAGTATGGCAACGATAAGTACGTTTTTCATCCTCTCTAACCTGATCCATCAGGCGTTTAGGTCAACTGCTTTATAGCGGAGCCAGCAACCCGGTTTCTTTCACCGCCTCCATCGCAACGAAGGTGGAGGTGTTGGCAACATGCGGCAGGGATGAGATTTTCTCGGCTAGCACCGTGCGGTATTCTGTCATCGATCGGGTCCGGATTTTAAGCAGATAGTCAAAGTTGGACGCGATCATATGAGCCTGTTCAATCTCAGCAACTCTGCGCACCGCTGCATTGAACTCGGCCAGTGCTTTTTCACGAGTATCTGTGAGACGCACCTCGACAAAGGCCACATGGTCAAGGCCCAGACGGATCGGGTCCAACATGGCGCGATAGCCTGTGATGATCCCGTCAGCCTCAAGCCGCTTGAGCCGCGCCTGTGTCGGCGATTTTGACAAGCCGATCCTGCGCGCAAGGTCCGTCACTGAGATGCGGCCATCTTCAGCTAATGCCGTAAGGATCGCACGGTCAAAGCGATCAAGGCTGGACAAGTCGTTTTGCATAATCAGGCTCCTATATTTCAGTCAATTCGACCAGAATTCGAGGAAATTCGGTCCATTCTCCTGACTATAGGCGGTTATATTAGGCAAAAGCCCCGGAGTACACATGTCACACAGCCTACGCACCAAAATCGACACTCAGACTTATGCCGACCAGTCCACTGTACTGGACGCGCTGATCTCTCAGGCCAAGCTGTCAGAGGCCGACCGAACGGCCATTTGTGAGGCTGCAGCACAGCTGGTGCGCGACATCCGCTCAAGCACGTCGCCTGGCATGATGGAAGTGTTTCTGGCTGAATACGGCCTGTCCACAGATGAAGGCGTTGCGCTTATGTGTTTGGCCGAGGCGCTGTTGCGTGTACCAGATGCGGATACCATTGACGCACTGATCGAAGACAAGATCGCCCCGTCAGACTGGGGAAAACACCTGGGACAATCATCCTCGTCACTGGTGAACGCGTCGACATGGGCGTTGATGCTAACAGGCCGGGTCCTGGACGAAGACAAATCCTCGCCCGTCGGCGCGCTGCGAGGGGCCATCAAGCGGCTGGGTGAACCAGTGATCCGCACCGCCGTTGGTCGTGCGATGAAAGAAATGGGGCGTCAGTTCGTTTTGGGCGAAACCATTCAATCCGCCATGAAGCGCGCCAAAGGAATGGAAGATAAGGGCTATACCTACTCGTACGACATGCTGGGCGAGGCGGCACGTACCGAGGCCGATGCTGCCCGCTATCACCTGTCTTACTCGCGCGCGATCGCCGCTATTGCCGAGGCCTGCACCCATAAAGACATTCGCGAAAATCCGGGCATCTCGGTCAAGCTGTCGGCCCTGCACCCCCGTTATGAGCTGGCACAGGAACAACGGGTGATGGACGAACTGGTGCCCCGGCTGCGCGCGCTGGCTTTGCTGGCCAAGGCAGCGGGCATGGGGCTGAACGTTGACGCGGAAGAGGCCGATCGCCTGTCGCTCTCGCTGCAGGTGATCGAAGAAGTTATGGCAGAGCCTGCACTGGCCGGTTGGGACGGGTTCGGCATCGTCGTGCAAGCCTACGGCCCACGCGCCGGGTTGGTGCTGGATACGCTCTACGAGATGGCCCAGCGGCACGACCGCAAGCTGATGGTGCGGCTGGTAAAGGGCGCTTATTGGGATACCGAGATCAAGCGCGCGCAAGTCGAGGGCGTCGATGGTTTTCCGGTCTTCACCGATAAGGCGGCGACGGATGTGTCCTATATCGCCAACGCCCGCAAACTGCTGGGAATGACCGACCGTATCTATCCGCAATTTGCCACGCATAACGCCCATACGGTCAGCGCCATCCTACATATGGCGGACGGCCAGCCATTCGAATTCCAGCGCCTGCACGGGATGGGTGAGACCCTGCATCAGATCGTGCGCAACAAGCGGACCTCGCGCTGCCGTATCTATGCTCCGGTCGGCGCGCATCGGGATCTGTTGGCCTATCTGGTACGTCGCCTTCTGGAAAACGGGGCAAATTCCTCGTTCGTCAATCAGATCGTTGATGAGGAAGTCGCCCCAGAAACCGTTGCCGCAGATCCGTTCGTGGCCGTTCAAACACCTGGCAAACCGCTGCCAACCGGGCCTGAGTTGTTCGCACCGGAACGCCCAAACTCGAAAGGCTTTGATCTGCACCATACGCCGACGCTGGACCAGATTGACATCGCACGCGACGCCTTCCGCGCCCATCATTGGTACGCCCGCCCCTTATTGTCGGATGATGCACAGCCTTTGGCAGACACTCCCGTGATCAATCCTGCGCAACCGCAGGATCGCCCCGGTTCGGTTGCTGCGGCCAGCCCCGAAGACGTGGAACTGGCGTTGGCCAGCGCTTGCCCATGGCAGGCCTCAGCCGAGAAGCGCGCTGACATTCTAAATAAAGCAGCCGATCTCTACGAAGCGCATTTTGGAGAGCTGTTTGCCCTGCTCGCCCGCGAAGCCGGAAAATCTGTGCCCGATGCAGTTGCCGAGCTGCGCGAAGCGGTTGATTTCCTGCGCTACTACGCCGCCAATATTCCTGCCGCCAAACCCGCCGGAATATTCACCTGCATCAGCCCGTGGAACTTCCCTCTGGCGATCTTCACCGGGCAGATATCGGCTGCGTTGGCCACTGGCAATGCCGTGCTGGCGGCACCTGCCCCGCAAACGCCACTGATCGCCCATCGCGCAGTTCAGCTGATGCACGAAGCAGGTGTTCCACGCGATGCGCTGCAACTGCTTCCGGGTGGGCCGAAAGTGGGCGCGGCGTTGACGTCGGATGAACGCGTCTCGGGCGTGGCCTTTACCGGCTCGACCGCGACCGCGTTGAAAATCCGATCCGCCATGGCACAGCATATGCGTCCGGGCACGCCATTGATCGCCGAGACCGGCGGCCTGAACGCGATGATCGTAGACAGCACCGCGTTGCCGGAACAAGCCGTGCAGTCGATTATCGAAAGCGCGTTCCAATCGGCAGGCCAGCGGTGCTCGGCCCTGCGCTGCCTCTATCTGCAAGAGGACATTGCCGAGGACGTTCTGACCATGTTGCAAGGGGCGATGGACGCTTTGCATGTGGGCGATCCTTGGCTGATTTCAACTGATTGCGGCCCGGTCATCGACGCGCAAGCCCGGCAAATCATCGCGGACCACGTGGCCCAGGCCCGTTCAGAAGGACGGGTACTGAAGGAGATGACAACGCCTCCTGAGGGTACATTTATCGCACCGACCCTGATCGAGATACCTGGCATCTCGGCGCTGGAGCGCGAGGTGTTCGGTCCGGTTCTGCACGTCGCCCGGTTCAAGGCGCAAGATATCGACGAGGTCATTGCGGATATCAATGCCACGGGGTACGGCCTGACTTTCGGCCTGCACACGCGGATCGACGACCGGGTGCAGCATGTGACCGAGGCGATCCATGCCGGTAATATCTACGTCAACCGCAACCAGATCGGCGCAATCGTCGGCTCGCAACCCTTCGGTGGCGAAGGTCTGTCCGGCACCGGCCCCAAGGCGGGCGGTCCGAACTATATGGCACGGTTCTGCGCGCCTGATCGGCAGAATGCTTCGGGACGCTGGGACAGTTCGGCTGAACCAGGTGCGCCCGAAGGGCAACCTGCAACGCCCAGCACCCAATCGCTGCCTGGCCCCACCGGTGAATCGAACCGCCTGACCGAATATTCCCGCTCCCCGCTTTTGTGCATGGGTCCGGGGGACGAGGCCGCCAAGGCTCAGGCGGATGCGGTCAAAGCGTTGGGCGGCACAGCGATCCGTATGACGGGCATGCTGGATCTGCACCGGCTTGAAAACCTGACCGGTTTCTCGGGTGTTCTGTGGTGGGGCGACGACGACACTGCCCGCCAGATCGAGCAGCATTTGGCCCGGCGCGATGGCCCGATCATTCCGCTGATCCCCGGGCAGCCCGACCGTGCGCGGGTGCTGGGGGAACGCCATGTCTGTGTCGACACCACCGCCGCCGGAGGCAACGCCGCCCTTCTGGGAGGTGCGGCATAACCGGACCTTGACGCTGGGCGGCGAAAAGCCCAGCGTCGCGCCATGTTTCCGATCCGAGACCATAACCCTTCGGGGCGTACTCCGTTTGTTGTTTATGCCCTTATGGCTGCGAACATACTGATCTTCCTCAGCTATGTGGGTGTCATGGAGAATGCACGGCTGATCAATCAGCTTTATATTGACTACGCGGTCATTCCTGCCCGGATAACTGACGGCTATGGGTTCGAGACACTCGTGACGTCAATGTTCCTGCATGGGGGCTGGATGCATCTGGCGGGAAACATGCTGTTTCTGTGGATATTCGGCGATAACCTCGAAGACGAAATGGGGCATGTGCTGTTTCTCGTGTTCTATCTGCTGGCGGGAATCGGAGCGGGGCTGATTCACGTCATTTCGGCACCGGATTCGGTGGTGCCAACAATTGGCGCGTCTGGAGCGATCGCTGGTGTCATGGGCGGCTATCTTCTGCTTTTCCCAAAAGCGCGCGTGGATATCTTGTTGATTCTGATCGTCTATATCCGGATCTTTACCATCCCGGCCTTTATCATGCTGGGTGTCTGGCTGGGCCTGCAATTCCTTGGCAGCCTCTCCAGCAATCCCGATGAAGGAGGCGTCGCCTATTGGGCGCATACCGGAGGGTTCTTTGTTGGGCTGATCCTGTGCATCCCCCTATGGCTCAGGCGCGGAGGGACTGGGTTCTGGAACCGCACCCACGGCCATCCACCGCATCCGGAACACAAGTACAAACTCTCGCAATCGCGCATCCCCAGAGTGCCGCGCAAATAATCAAGCGTCAGCTCTTGGGTAGCCTACCGCCGCTCAGGTGGGTGATCTCTTGCGCCGCGCGCATGACCAGATCGCCCAACTCGGGCGCGCGTTCTCGGCTGAACCTTACGGTGGGTCCGGATACCGAGATACCGGCGCAAGGCTCAGCCCTGTCATTGAAGATGGCCGCACCAATGCAAGACATACCTTCATACCGTTCTTCGTGATCGTAAGACCAACCTCGGGTACGAGTTTCAGCCAGATCTGCATACAGGCCCGAAGCGGGCAACTGCGTATTTTCAGTGAAAGCAACCGGATCAATCCGGCCCAGAACTTTGCCTAAACTCTCTTCGCTCAACGCAGCGAGAATAGCCTTTCCTGTACCGGACGCATACATGGGCGTCCGCGCACCGGGTGGAAAGAAGGCCCGGATGGGGTTCTGAGTTTCGACCTGCCCGACAAAGACCACCTCTGCTCCATCGGGTACGGCCAGATTTGCGGTCTCACCGCTGTCTTGCATCAGACGCCGCAGGATCGGCCTGCCGATTTCCAGAACGCTGTTGCGCCGCAGAAAAGACGCACCGGTCCGATAGGCTTCGATTCCGACCAGCCATTCCTGCCGTTCCTCATCAAAGGATACGAACCCATGTTTTTGCAGTGTCACCAGAATGCGATGCGTGGTGGCTGTCGGAACATCAACCTCGCGGGCAAGATCGCTTAGCGCGACGCGCTCTAGCCGGGCAACAGTGGTCAGTACGCCCAGCGCCCGATCCAATGATTGCATGGTCCCGGCCGAACTTTCTTTAAACAGCGATTTGGGTCTGCCGCGCGGCCGCTTTTGCGTTTCCATTTCTCACCTGGCTTTCGGACTTTCCCCCGAAAACCCGCACCAATTTTTCTGGTCCGGAATTCTCCGAGATCATTTTGATAAACTGAATTCCTATCCGTTTCAGCACCTTATCAATTTAACGGATAAAATGAAAATATTTTTCAAGAAAATTGCAACACACAACCGTTCAAGCGACACTTGGGTCCAAAGCAGAGGATTGAGTTATGTCGCATCAAAACCCGGTCTTTATCCCAGGCCCAACCAATATTCCTGATCGTTTGCGCCTTGCCATGCAGGTTCAGACGCAAGACCACCGCGCCCCGGACTTCGTTGAAACCTTCGCCCCGGTACTGGAGGATACAAAACAGGTCTTTGGAACCACCGAAGGCCAGATCGTCACTTTTCCAGCCAGCGGAACGGGCGGTTGGGAGGCAGCTATTACAAATACGCTCAGCCCCGGTGACAAGGTTCTTGTCGCCCGCTACGGCGTCTTCAGCCATCGCTGGATCGATCTGTGCGAAAGACACGGGGTGGACGTTCAGATTGTTGAATGCCCATGGGGAGCAGGCGCGCCAGCCGACAGGTTCGAGGCCATCCTGTCCGCGGATAAAACGCATGAAATCAAGGCCGTATTGGTGACGCATAACGAAACCGCGACAGGTGTGCGTTCCGATATCAGCGCTGTGCGCAATGCGATGGATGCGGCACATCACCCGGCCATGATGTTTGTGGATTGCGTGAGCTCTCTGGCCTCAATGCCGTTCGAGTTTGACCGGTGGGGCGTGGATATTGCGGTCTCGGGGTCGCAAAAGGGGTTCATGCTGGCCACCGGCATGGCAATCCTATGCGTTAGCCCCAAGGCACTGGCGTCGATAGAGACCGCGCAACTGCCACGCACCTTCTTTGATTTCCGTGATATGATGTCGGCAAATGCGTCTGGCGGCTTTCCCTATACTCCGCCGCTGCAGCTGATCTACGGCATGCGCGAAAGCCTTAAGATGTTGTTCGAGGAAGGGTTGGACAATGTGTATGCCCGCCACACTCGCCTTGCCGAAGGTGTGCGCCACGCGACTGCGGCCTGGGGCCTGAAGTTGGTCGCACAATCTCCTGACCTCTACTCGGATACCGTCAGCGCCATTTTTGTGCCCGAAGGTTTCGACAGCAACGAACTGACTGACCATGCCTTCAACACCTATGGGGTATCCTTCGGCATTGGTCTGGGTGAGTTGAATGGCAAAGCGTTCCGTATTGGCCACTTGGGCAGCCTGACCGATGTTATGGTCCTGTCGGGGCTGGCCACGGTCGAGATGGCCATGGCCGATCTGAACTACCCGGTGAAGCTTGGCAGCGGGGTCGCTGCGGCGCAGGAATTCTATCGCGCCAGCTCAACCAGCCACGCAAAAGCCGCAGCTTAGGGAGGGCAGTCATGTTGGATCAAATCCCCGTCGCCGAACTGACCTATGCTGACGTGCAGGCTGCGCACGAAAGGATCAGGCCGCACATCCGGCGCACACCGGTAATGACCTCGGACTATCTGAATGAATTGACCGGCGCACAGCTGTTCTTCAAATGCGAGAACTTTCAGGAAGCAGGTGCATTCAAAGTGCGCGGTGCCAGTAATGCGGTCTTCGGCCTAAGCGATGAAATGGCGACCAAGGGTGTTTGCACCCACTCAAGCGGGAACCACGCCCTGTCGCTGTCATATGCGGCTGGTCGCCGGGGCATTCCATGCAATGTGGTGATGCCGCGAACCGCGCCGCAGGCCAAGAAAGACGCGGTACGACGCTTTGGTGGTACGATCACTGAATGTGAGCCATCCACCTCTTCCCGCGAGGCAACGTTTGCCGAGGTGCAGGCCCGAACAGGCGGAGAGTTCGTGCACCCGTACAACGACCCTCGTGTTATCACTGGTCAGGCCACATGTTCGGCTGAATTGCTTGAGCAGACCGATGGCCTGGATGCAGTTATCGCGCCAATCGGTGGCGGCGGCATGGTATCAGGCACCTGTCTGACGGTCTCGAACCTGGCACCAGGAACCGCGATCTATGCGGCTGAGCCTGAGCAGGCGGACGATGCGTACCGTTCCTTCAAAGCGGGTCATATCATTGCGGACGATGCCCCCAAAACGGTGGCGGACGGGCTGTTGGTCCCGCTCAAGGAAAACACATGGCACTTTGTGTCGAACAATGTGACCAACATCTTCACCGCGTCCGAGCAAGAGATCATCGACGCAATGAAACTCACCTGGAAATACTTGCGCGTGGTGATGGAGCCGTCTTCGGCCGTTCCTCTGGCCACCATTCTTAAGAACCCCGACACCTTCCGGGGCAAGCGCGTCGGCGTCATCATCACCGGCGGCAACGTGGATCTGGACAAGCTGCCCTGGCTGAAAGGGTAAGGAGAAACAGGATGAACAAACCGATGAACAGTGATCAATTCGAAGTTGGCTATGACATCCCTGCCGCGATTGGCATGGATGAATCCGAAATCCAGACGCCTTGCCTGATCCTTGATCTGGACGCGCTGGAGCGCAACATCAAGAAGATGGGCGACTATGCCAAGGCGCATGGGATGCGGCACCGGGTGCATGGCAAGATGCACAAATCCGTGGACGTCGCGAAATTGCAAGAACAACTGGGCGGCGCGGTCGGCGTCTGCTGCCAAAAAGTGTCCGAGGCCGAGGTTTTTGCGCGCGGCGGCATCAAAGACATTCTGGTCTCGAACCAGGTGCGGGACCCGGCCAAGATCGACCGACTGGCGCGCCTGCCTAAGCTTGGTGCACGCACAATCGTTTGCGTCGACGATGTGGACAACGTCGCTGACCTGTCTGCTGCTGCCGCTAAGCATGGCACTGAATTGGAGGTTTTTGTCGAGATCGACTGCGGCGCGGGCCGCTGTGGTGTCACCACGACCCCCGCCGTGATCGAAATCGCCAAGGCGGTTGAGGCCGCCCCTAACCTAAAATTTACCGGCATTCAGGCCTATCAAGGCGCGATGCAGCATCTGGATACGTATGAGGCACGCAAAGAAAAACTGGATACCGCAATCGCCATGGTCAAGGATGCCGTCGACGGATTGAAGGCTGAAGGGATCGACTGCGAGCTGGTTTCGGGAGGCGGTACGGGGTCTTATTACTTCGAAAGCAACTCGGGCGTTTATAACGAGCTGCAGTGCGGCTCTTATGCCTTCATGGATGCTGATTACGGTCGAATTCTGGACAAGGACGGTCAACGGATCGATCAGTGTGAATGGGAAAACGCCTTGTTCATTCTGACCAGCGTGATGAGCCACGCCAAAGCGGACAAGGCAATCTGCGATGCGGGCCTGAAGGCGCAATCCGTCGATAGCGGCCTGCCCTTCATCTTTGGGCGGGACGATGTGGAATACCTGAAGTGCTCGGACGAACACGGGGTGATTGGCGATCCGGATGGGGTGCTGAAGGTCAACGACAAGCTGCGGCTGGTGCCCGGCCACTGTGACCCGACCTGCAACGTTCATGACTGGTACGTCGGTGTGCGCGGCGGCAAGGTTGAAGCCCTTTGGCCGGTCTCTGCCCGTGGCAAGGCCTTTTGAATTACAGATGAATGCAGGGGCGGACGTTTAGCACCGCCCTTTCTAATGCCATCAAAAAGAAAGACAAACGCGATGATCATCGTTCCTGAAAAGGAAATCGGCGCTCTGTTAGGCCGACAGGAAAGCTATACTGCGGTTGAGCAGGTGTTTGCCGCGATGGCGGCTGGGGATGCCTACAACTTCCCGGTCGTGCGCGAGGCCATAGGTCATGCGGATGCGCTCTATGGGTTCAAGGGCGGGTTTGATCGCGCGGGCATGAACCTTGGCCTGAAAGCAGGCGGGTATTGGCCAAACAATCTGCAAACGCACGGGCTGATCAATCACCAATCCACCGTGTTTTTGTTTGATCCAGATACGGGTCGCGTTCGGGCCATCGTTGGGGGCAACCTGCTGACCGCGCTGCGCACCGCTGCAGCCTCTTCGGTTTCGATCAACCATTTGGCACGCAAAGATGCCAAGGTGATCGGAATGGTTGGCGCCGGGCATCAGGCGACATTCCAATTGCGCGCGGCATTGGAACAGCGAAACTTTGAGAAAGTCATAGGCTGGAACTTGCATCCAGAAATGCTGCCAAATCTCGAAAAGGTCGCGGCTGAAGCGGGGCTGCCTTTTGAGGCTGTGGATCTGCCCGTCATGGTGCAGGCGGATGTGATTATCACCATCACCTCCTCCTTCGCGCCAACACTGATGTCCGAGCACGTCTCCGACGGCACACACATCGCATGTATGGGCACCGATACCGTCGGTAAGCAAGAGGTCGACACAGACCTGATCGCGCGCGCAAGCGTCTTTACCGACGAAGTCGCGCAGGCCGTGACCTTGGGTGAAAGCCAGCATGCCGTGGCTGCCGAAATGAAAGCCGAAGGCGATATCCGGCAGATCGGAGAGGTCATTAACGGGACCCATCCCGGGCGTGTGTCCGAGGCTGAGGTGACCGTGTTCGACGGTACTGGCGTGGGGCTGCAAGATCTTGCGGTTGCCAGCGCGGCAGTTGATCTGGCGGTCCAGCAAGGGATCGCGATCGAGGTCGACTTCTAAACCAAAACGCGCGCCCGGACCGGACGCGCGTACCATGATCAAAAGACCGGGGTTGAGTATCAGCCCCGAATTACCTTTGCGAAATTGTCAAAGATCGGTTCATTGGCGCAGATCACTTCGCCATCCTCAAGCACGCTGCCTTCGGGGTTCAGCGCCTGAACAAAGCCGCCCGCCTCTTTCACGATGATGATGCCTGCGGCCAGATCCCAGGCGTTTAGGCGACGCTCCCAAAAGCCTTCGTAACGACCGGCGGCCACATAGGCCATGTCCAGCGCGGCAGCACCCCAGCGACGAACACCTGCACAGGTAGGCATCAGACGGGCGAGGTCCTGCAAGGTCGCAGGCAGGTCCGAACGGCCACCGAATGGCAGACCTGTCGCGAAGATCGACTCGATCATGCGATGGCGGCCCGACACACGGATGCGCATGTCGTTCATCCACGCACCTTCGCCTTTTTCGGCAAAGAACATCTCATCCTTGGCAGGGTCATAGATCACACCCGAAACGATCTTGCCCTTATGTTCCAACGCGATTGAAACGGCCCAGTGCGGCAGCCCGTGCAGGAAGTTGGTGGTCCCATCCAGTGGGTCGACGATCCAGCGACGAGTCGGGTCTTCACCGCCAATCGCGCCGCCCTCTTCGGCCAGCCAACCATAGGTCGGACGGGCACCCAGCAATTCCTCTTTCAGGATGGCTTCGGCCGCGATATCGGCCTTCGACACAAAGTCGCCCGCACCTTTCATCGACACCTGCAGGTTCTCGACTTCACGAAAATCCTTGACCAGAGAACGCCCCGCCTTGCGCGCGGCCTTGATCATGATGTTGAGATTTGCACTGCCAACCATTTTCCATAGGCTCCTGTCCGGTCAAGCCGCGCGTATACTGGGGCAACGCGCCCTTGCCAAGAGGAATGATGCGCATGGCTGATCTGCGTCCGGTGTTATTGA
Organism: Ruegeria sp. D7; assembly: GCF_056534355.1. Taxonomy (NCBI): domain Bacteria; kingdom Pseudomonadati; phylum Pseudomonadota; class Alphaproteobacteria; order Rhodobacterales; family Roseobacteraceae; genus Ruegeria; species Ruegeria sp. D7. The sequence continues at coordinate 122,176 of NZ_JBQFPG010000002.1, read as the reverse complement.
GTCTGAAGCTTACGCGCCTCGGTCCGCGCCAGTTTCACCAACTCTTGCACAAAGGGTTTTTCAAGGTCTTCGCTGCGGACCGCAGCATATAACCTGCGGGTAATCCCATCTTTGGTAAGCGGGCGCGTGACGTAGTCCGAGCTATACTTTACCTCGCGCACCACCCAGTCCGGAAGAACGGATATGCCCCTATTCGAAGCCACCAACAACAAGATCACAGCGGTCAGTTCAACCTGTCGGATGGTGGCAGGCTCGACCCGGGCCGGGATCAGCAACTGACTGAAAACATCTAAACGGGTTCGTTCGACCGGGTAGGTAATCAGTGTCTGACCTCGGAAATCTTCAGCTTCGATATAGGGCTTTTCAGCCAATGGATGCGAAGACGCCGCGACAAATACGGCCTGGTAGTCAAAGAGTTCGACAAATTCGACACCCGGCAGATCTTCGGGGTCAGAGGACACCACCAGATCAACCTCTTCCTTCTGCAAGGCGGGCAACGCGTCGAATGCAAGGCCCGGGCGGATATCCACATCAACGTCTGACCAGGATTTACGGAAAGCTTCAAGCACCGGAAACAGCCACTCGAAACAAGCGTGACATTCGATCGCAATGTGCATCCGACCGGTGCGACCGTCGCGCAGCGATGAAAACTCATCCTGCATCGCCTCGACCTGAGGCAGAATTTGTTCAGCGAGACGCAGCAGCCGCAAACCAGCTGCCGACAACTTCATCGGCTTGGATCGACGTAAAAACAGCTCGACCCCGGCCTGATCTTCCAACCCCTTGATCTGGTGACTTAGTGCGGATTGCGTGATGTTTAGCTGATCAGCTGCACGCGCAAGCCCACCGCATTCGTGGATGGCTTTGATCGTCCGTAAGTGGCGAAATTCGATATGCATTACTCACGCAACTCATGTTGTTGTTGAACAATATGAGTTTGTCTCACAATGCATCTGATGGCACAAGGGCATAAATGACAGCTACGAGGCCACCATGACCAAGCCTGAGATTTCATTCGAGTTCTTCCCGCCGCAGACTCTGGAGGCCTCGTTTCGCCTTTGGGATACGGTTCAGACCTTGGCGCCGCTGAACCCACGGTTTGTATCGGTGACCTATGGTGCTGGTGGTACAACACGTGAGTTGACGCGTGATGCAGTTGCAACCTTGCACAAATCCTCGGGGCTGCCTGTTGCTGCGCATCTGACCTGTGTCGATGCCTCGCGTCAGGAGACGCTTGAGATCGCAGACACATTCGCGCGCGCAGGCGTTCAGGATATCGTTGCCCTGCGTGGCGACCCCCCTAAAGGTCAAGACCGGTTCGCCCCCCACCCTGATGGTTTCACCAACTCGGTAGAACTGATTTCTGCACTGGCCGAGACCGAGATGTTCAGCATCCGTGTCGGCGCCTATCCGGACAAACATCCAGAAGCACGCAATGCCCGCGCTGATGTGGATTGGTTAAAGGCCAAGCTGGATGCGGGCGCGGACGAGGCGTTGACCCAATTCTTCTTCGAGGCTGAAACCTTCTTCCGGTTTCGCGATGCCTGCGAAAAAGCGGGGATCGACAAGCCTATCGTACCGGGCATTCTTCCCATCGAGAACTGGAAGGGTGCGCGTAACTTTGCAAAACGCTGTGGCGCCCACATTCCCGACTGGATCGAGAACGCATTTGACAAAGCAATCCGGGACGATCGCGAAGATCTTCTTGCGACGGCGCTATGCACCGAACTCTGCTCGGACCTGATAGAAGGCGGCGTGGACAAACTGCATTTCTATACGCTCAACCGACCTGAGCTTACTCGGGATGTTTGCTTTGCCCTGGGCATTACACCCCAGACCGAATTGCAGAACGTCGCCTGATCCCACAGTTTTTGCGTTTGCCCTGTATCGCCGGGCATGGCAGTCGTCTGCCATGCTCATTTGCGACAACCGCTGCGCAGGCGACAATCTCGATATGCACCCGTCAACTGTTGCCCTACCTCAGTCTAATTCCTGAAAAAATTTGACAAAAATGTGATCAATGGCAATCTGACCCCGTTGTAGTTTTAATGAGTGTTTTGAGTATGAAGCCAGTGAGCAAGGTACAGGCTCGGGCCGAAGCGTTGCAGGTTCTTGGTCTGCCCCCAAATGCAAACGCAAACGAGATTCGTGAAGCCTGGCGCAAAATCGCGTTCCACGATCATCCTGATCATACCGACGGTGATTATTCCGGTTTTTCGGATGCTAAATCAGCCTATGATTTTTTGCGTAAAGAAGGGATGACACGCAAAAACGGTTTAGATTCTTCTACACCGCGCCGTCCTCGTCTGAAGAAACGCGTAATCGAACTGGCCGCAGATGAAATCAAAGCTTGTCACGATCTGTTAAAACCCGAACGCGCGCTGAAGGATTTATCGGAACTAGGTGAACCGGACGCCGCCAAAAGCGCCCGCGAATCTTCGGACCATGTTCCTGATGCAATCGGATGCTTCGGGCGCGATCTTACCTACTTCGTTGCATCGTCAGTCTGCGAAGGGTCTAACCGCGTTGCATTGCCAACCTCGGTCCTTTCCGGCTACCGCAAGTCAGAAACAGAGATTCTGACCTTTCGGTCCAAGGGCTCGGGCTCCGGTGAGATTGTCATTCCTGACCCGATACGCGAGAGGAAATTTCCCGGTGCCAAGAGTGTAACAATACGGTTCGAAGCGGATCAACACATGCGGGATATGTTCGAGTTGGCGGGGTGAGAGAACCCGCCAGCGAAAAAAGCCCGGCCTTAGTGGCCGGGCTTTCTTTCATTAATCGGAATCAGTTGGAAATCGGGCCTTCTGATGTGAATTTCGGGATCACGCTGGTCGAAGCGGCATCCCCTTCGATTCCGGGCCAGTTGCCTTCCGCCAGGTCGATGTTGGCCGGAACATCCTCTTCCCAGAAACCAACAACAACATCAGTGATGTTCAGATAGAGCTTGTCATCGACAATACGCCACAGATTTGGGTTGCCCGGAACCTTGCCGCCTTTCGACACGCCGTATGCACAATGGCCATCATATTGCGGTGCGTAAAAGGCCGGGTTTTCCAGAAACTTGTCACGGTTCTCTTCGGTCGCAAACGCCCAGGTAACACCATTATAGTCTGCGGTGATGTCGGCCCGACCGCGAACAGCTTCGGGTTGCGACTGGCCTACAGGAACCTGATCCAGGCTGCGGTAAGCAACAACGTCGTATCCCGATACGGCAAATCCGGTGCCATCAACATATTGTTCTCCGGCGAACGCGGGCACGGCAAAAGCCAGCGTCGCGGCAAGGGTCAGCGCAAAGCGTTTCATGTGATTGGTCCTCATGTCCTTACGGTTTCTGGTCACCCGAACTGCGGGTCTGGTCAAACAATAGGTAATTTTGGCCCGGCGCGAAGACCCCCTCGCGCCGCTGTGAAAACCAGAGGGGTTTTGTGAGGTGAACGAGGCGCAATGTTACAAATATCTCGCCACATCCGGGGTTGGACTTTGAGTTTTGCAATATTAGCTGTGAAGGCGGCGCGTTTTGGCCAAATGATGCAGAAAGGCAAAAGATGAGCGAACAATCCACTTACACACCCCCAAAGGTCTGGACTTGGGACAGCGAAAGCGGAGGACGCTTTGCCAATATAAACCGGCCCATAGCTGGTGCGACCCACGAAAAGGATCTTCCGGTCGGGAAGCACCCGCTTCAACTGTATTCGCTCGCCACCCCAAACGGCGTCAAGGTTACGGTCATGCTGGAGGAGCTTTTGGCATTGGGCCATTCCGGGGCCGAATACAATGCGTGGCTGATCAACATCGGTGAAGGTGATCAGTTCAGCTCGGGCTTTGTCGGGGCCAATCCTAACTCGAAGATACCGGCGCTGTGGGATCATTCAGGTGAAACACCTGTGCGCGTTTTCGAGAGCGCCTCCATCTTGCTGCATCTCGCTGAGAAATTCGGTGAGTTTCTGCCCGCCAGCGGTGCCGAGCGGACAGAAGTGATGAACTGGTTGTTCTGGCAAATGGGCAGCGCGCCATATCTGGGCGGTGGCTTTGGCCACTTCTACGCTTATGCGCCTGAGAAATGGCAATATCCGATCGACCGTTTCGCGATGGAGGCCAAACGCCAGTTGCATGTGCTGGAACTGGAACTTGCCGATAAGCCTTATATTGCAGGTCAGGACTATACCATCGCCGACATGGCGATCTGGCCGTGGTACGGGCAGCTTGTTCTGGGCCGTCTATATGATGCGGCAGAATTCCTGGATGTCGAAAGCTATGAAAACGTGATGCGTTGGGCCAAAACCATCGATGCTCGCCCCGCCGTTCAGCGCGGCCGGATGGTCAATCGTGCGTTTGGAGAGCCGCATACGCAGTTGCACGAACGCCATGACGCCAGCGATTTTGAGACGCGCACGCAGGATAAACTGGAAGCGGCAGACTAACGTCCTGCGCTACTTCAATATTGGGGGCCGCTCGGGATCACTGCCCGGCGCGGCCCTTTCCATTTTGGGCGCTTGAGGCTGGGGCAAATCGAACCGCAGCCCAACCTTTGCCAAGGCAGAAGTAGCCGGATCCTGCACTTCAAAAAAGCCAACATCCAGCGCTCCGGCCTCGATCCCCGAAAAGGTCAATGCCTCGGATACGGCGCGTGCAAGCGCTGGCTGCGCACCTTCGACCGCTGAAACAAAACCCAATAAATGGCCCTGCCCCCCATCTTCAGTCTTTGTCCCAACCAGAAACGCCGCCGCAGCCAGACCTGCAGCCGTCGCCAGCTTTGCATCAAGCGCGGTCAACAGAACATCTGGCAGACCGGAGGGCGGATAGAATTCGGCAAGTCGCTGCTGCACCTCCTTAGGACCATGCTGCAGCGTGTCAGACAACCAACCGAGCGCTTCAGCGGGGATCAACATCGACGAGGGTGCAACATCAAGGTTCAGACCCAGCCCGACCCCCTGCCCCGACAACATCCCTGAAAGAACACGACCCGACAGAGCGACATAGGGGACCGGCCGACCCGCAAATGCCGCCAGTCGTTCCTCAAGATCAAACACCAGAACAAAACGACCATCCGCCACATCGAACAGCTCGGGCGAGATGTTTTCATCCTTCGCTTCCTCGGTCAGCATCAGGAACAGCTCGCTATCGGCCAGTCTTTCGAAAAAGCGTAGTCGAGCGTTGTCGTCTTCCGGGGCCGCCTGCATGGCGTCATGTGCAGCATCCAAAGCTGTGGCTTCAGTCATTCAGAACCTCGTGCACCCGTTTCTGTAGCACCGGCAACAGCTCGGCCTCGAACCAGGGATTTTTCTTCAGCCAAGCCGTATTGCGCCAGGACGGGTGAGGCAAGGCAAAGACGCGCGGCGCATGGTCTCGCCAAAGACTAACAGTCTCGGTGACCGGTGTGTTCACGCCAAGATGGTATTTATGGGCATGACCCCCGACGAGGATCGTCAACGGTACTTCTCCCAACGTAGCCATCACTTTGTCATGCCAGGTGCGCCCGCATATCGGCGGCGGAGGCAGGTCGGCCTTGCGCTCATTGTATCCGGGGAAGCAAAACGCCATCGGCACGATGGATACGCGCGAACGGTCATAAAATGCGTTCTCATCCAGTCCCAGCCAATCCCGCAGCCGGTCACCCGAAGGGTCGGTGAAAGGCTTCCCTGAAGCATGGACGCGCGCGCCCGGTGCCTGACCTGCGATCAAAATGCGCGCACCGGGGCGAAACCAGACCACCGGGCGCGGCTGGTGCGCAGTCGCGGTCTGCGCGAACCTGTCCGCACACAAACGGCAGGCTTGGATGTCCTCAATCAGCGAATTCATCGGATCAACAGGCTTTTGCAATGTTCATCGATGAAGATAGGCATCATCTACCCTCGAGCCAATGAAACCGTCCTTGCAACACATCAATGTCATGAACGCGGATGCGCATTGATCATTTGTTTCATATTTCGACATAATGTGGCCAATATGGATCGGTAGCACACCGATCCTCAAACCGTCAAAACCCCGAGCGATCTGCAGGCCGCACATGCTGGAATTCGAAAATGTCAGCAAGTCTTTCTGGACCGGAACCCGCCGCAAGGTGATTCTGGATCGGGTCTCGTTCCGGGTCGAGCTTGGAACATCTCTTGGCGTGCTGGCCCCGAACGGAACCGGCAAGACCACGTTGATCAACATGATGGCAGGGCTGGAAAAGCCCGACGAAGGCGTGATTCGGCGCGACTGCCGCGTATCCTTCCCCATGGGCTTTGCAGGAGGTGTGGCCAAGCGCCTGTCCGCGCTGGAGAACGCACGCTATATCGCGAAGATCTACGGCATGGATCCCGACTATGTCGAAGCCTACTGCAAATGGCTGTGCAACTTGGGTGAGTATTTCGACCAGCCGCTCGGAACCTATTCGTCCGGAATGCGGGCCCGGTTTACATTTGCACTGATGCTGGCCCTGGATTTCGATATGTATCTGATCGATGAGGGGATGCCCTCGACAACCGATGTCGAGTTCAACAAGAAGGCGGGCGACATTCTGAAAGAGAAGCTGCGGACAACGACTTTGGTGATCGTATCGCACAACCCTTCGCTTCTTGAAAAATTCGCGCGGCAGGCTGCGGTTTTGGTAGACGGCCAGCTTTACATGTTTGAAACCTTGGAAGAGGCAAAGCAGCTCTATGACTACCAAACCCAAGGCTAGGAAATACAATCCCGACCGCACGGCACGCGGTTCTGGCACTGCTGAGGCACGCTCGGACGCCATTTCGCGCATCCGAAAGGCGACCCAAGGCACAGACTCGGCTGACGACACTCAGCAACCGGGCAACGAGTTGGATGCGATCAAACGCGAAGGTCTGACAGGGCGGCAATTGCGCGTCGCGCGGCGTTTGGCGCACAAGAACGGGCTGGCGGCGACGTCAGACTACGATGCGGTCCGGCTGTTACGAAAGAAAGGAATTGATCCGTTTCAGCGCACAAACCTGCTTGATCTGGCAGCTCCTGACCAAGGTAAGCCAACTGGTGATGACGCCGCGCAAGACAATATAAAGATTCACCTGCCGCAAACGACCAGGGACTCGCAGAAGAACCTGCCAGGACCCGAACTCAGCCCGGCCGAACGTCGTGAATATGAAATCGGGCAGATCCAGAAAGACATCGCCCGCCGCCGCCGCCGCAAGCTTGCCGGGCTATTCGCACGATTGACGGTGTTCGTATTCATTCCAACGTTTATCGTGGGCTACTATTTCTATCGCGTGGCGACGCCGATGTATGCCAGCGACTCGGTGTTTTCGATCTTGCAAGCGGATGGCGGCGGTGCCTCGTTCGGTGGATTTCTGGCGGGCACGCAGTTTGCGACGGCGCAGGATTCCGTGTCCACTCAGGAATTTCTGGAATCCAAGGATGCATTGGAACGGCTTGAGCGTGATGTCGGATTTACTGAGTTTTTTCGGCAGGATTGGATAGACCCGATCCAACGATTGCCGGCTGATGCGACGCTTGAAGAAACCTACAAGCTTTATAAGCGTATGATCACAATCGGATATGATCCTAGTGACGGCGTCATCCGAATGGAGGTCGCAGCGCCGAGCCCCGAGATAGCGGTCGATTTGTCCAGGCGGCTTATCTCTTACGCGGAAGAGACCATCAATGGTCTGACTGAATTGAAACGCGAAGACCAGATGCGCGATGCCTTGGCGAGTTTTGAGGCTGCGCAAGAGGCACGCAGACAGGCTCAGGAAGACCTGATCGAACTGCAGCTACAAGGTGCGATACTGGACCCGCAAAGTGTGATCGCCAGCCTGCGAGGAAGGATCGATCAGTTCGAATTCGAGCTGCAGGACAAAGAACTACAATTGGCCGCGCTTCTCGATAATACGCGCCCCAACCAGGCCAAGGTGGATGGTACACGGGCAGATATCGCGCGGCTGCAAGCGGTCCTTGATGAGTTGAATGCCGAGATGCTGGATGTGTCAGCGGGCGAAAATTCGCTGGCGCGTTTGAGCGTGCGAATCCAGATGGCTCAGGCCGATCTGGCGGCGCGTGACATGATGCTGCAAACGGCAATGCAGCAAATGGAAGCTACGCGGACCGAGGCCAATCGAAAAGTGCGGTATCTGACCGTCTCGGTGAACCCGGTCGCCAGCCAGGAGCCTAGCTATCCGCGCAAGTTCGAAAATACGATTTTGGCATTCCTGTTATTTGCTGGTATCTACCTGATGATCTCGCTTACCGCGTCGGTCCTTCGTGAACAGGTATCCTCGTAAGACTCATGAAACATGTAAAAATAGCCGACCTGACGGTTGGCAACGACCTTCCGCTGACCATCATTGCCGGCCCTTGCCAGCTTGAAACCGCCGATCACGCCCAGATGATCGCAGGCACTATGAAAGAAGCATGTGACGCCGCCGGGGCGCAGTATGTATTCAAGGCTTCGTATGACAAAGCCAACCGGACCTCGCTGTCCGGCAAGCGCGGCATGGGCATTGATTCCGGGCTGCAGGTGCTGGAAGATATCCGCAAGACCATGGGCATACCGGTACTGACCGATGTCCATACCGAAGTGCAATGCGCGATTGCGGCTGAGGCCGTCGATATTCTGCAAATCCCTGCGTTTCTGTGTCGTCAGACGGACATGCTGCTGGCGGCGGGCAATACCGGCAAAGCGGTCAACGTAAAAAAAGGGCAGTTTCTTGCCCCGTGGGAAATGCCGAATATCGTCACAAAGATCGAAAGCACTGGCAATCAGAACATCCTGCTGACCGAGCGTGGAACTTCGTTTGGCTACAATACGCTGGTCGCGGACATGCGATCGCTGCCGCAGATGGCGCAAACCGGATATCCGGTCGTCATGGACGCGACCCACTCGGTGCAACAGCCCGGCGGCCAAGGTGGTTCCTCGGGTGGACAGCGTGAGTTTGCGCCAGTGATGGCGCGCGCCGCTGTATCTCTGGGCGTCGGAGCCGTTTTCATAGAAACCCATCAGGATCCCGACACCGCCCCCTCAGATGGGCCGAACATGATCCCTCTGGATCAAATGGGCCATCTGGTTGACACATTGATGCGATTTGATGCGCTGGCCAAAGAAAACCCAATTCAGATTTAACGATTGAGATTTGTGATGACCAAGCCTTTGCCTGAGGTGACCCCAAACACCTGGAGCTTTCTACGCGATCCGATGATCAAGCCCACGGGCTTTCGCGAATATGACGCACGGTGGAAATACCCCGATGAGATCAATCTGCCAGGCATGACGGCCCTGGGTTTGGGTCTGGGCACACAGATGCTCAGACGCGGGATCGAACCCGTGATTGCAGTGGGAAATGACTATCGCGATTATTCCCTGTCGATCAAAAACGCTCTGATCGTTGGACTTATGCAGGCGGGTATTCAGGTGAAAGATATCGGCCCAGCGCTCAGCCCGATGGCGTATTTCGCGCAATTCCATCTGGACGTACCGGCGGTTGCGATGGTCACGGCAAGCCATAACCCGAACGGTTGGACCGGCGTCAAAATGGGCTTTGACCGCCCACTGACCCACGGCCCTGACGAAATGTCGGAACTGCGCGACATCGTCTTGAATGGGGAAGGCGTCGCGCGCCCGGGCGGGTCATATGAATTCGTCGACGGTGTGAAAGAAGCCTATATCGACGATCTGGTCGGTGATTTCAGAATGTCACGTCCGCTGAAAGTGGTCTGCGCCACCGGAAACGGCACCGCCGCCGCCTTCGCGCCCGAGATTTTCGAAAGGATCGGGGTTGAGGTTGTGCCCAGCCATACACGGCTGGATTACACCTTCCCCAATTACAATCCGAACCCGGAAGCCATGGAAATGCTGCATGACATGGCCGACACAGTCAAATCCAGCGGCGCGGACCTGGCGCTAGGGTTTGATGGGGATGGCGATCGTTGCGGTGTTGTGGATGACGAAGGCGAAGAGATATTTGCCGATAAGGTCGGCGTCATCATGGCCCGTGATCTGGCCAAGCTGCATCCAGGTTCGACCTTTGTAGCCGATGTGAAATCCACTGGGCTGTTCGCCAGCGATCCCGAGTTGCAAGCGCTTGGGGTCAAAGCCGACTACTGGAAAACCGGCCATAGCCATATGAAGCGCCGCGTCAAGGAAATCGGTGCGCTGGCTGGGTTTGAGAAATCGGGACACTATTTCTTGGCCGAACCGGTCGGGCGCGGATACGACTGCGGAATGCGCGTGGCGGTGGAAATCTGCAAACTGATGGACCGTAACCCGGATCAAAGCATGTCGGACCTGCGCAAGGCGCTGCCCAAGACGTGGTCAACACCCACCATGTCTCCTTACGCAGCGGATACTGAGAAATACGAAATCCTGCAGCGCTTGGTCGAAAGACTGGTCGCCAAAGCCGATGCGGGCGAACGCTTTGCGGGGCGGGCTATCAAAGAGGTCGTGACCGTCAATGGAGCCCGGGTCATTCTGGACAATGGCAGTTGGGGACTCGTCCGCGCGTCATCCAATACACCCAATCTGGTGGTCGTCTGCGAAAGCAGCGAAAGCGAGGATGAAATGCGCGCGATCTTCGCAGATATCGACGCCGTCATTCGAACTGAACCCGGCGTGGGCGAATACGATCAGACAATCTAAATGACACTATGAAGGGCACCCATTTCGGCGCCCTTTGTTATCGCGCTTAGATCAATCCCCGCCAAACAGCTTGAGCAGGCCTTTCTTGGCCTCATCCTCAAGCTTGTTCTTCAGCGCGTCTTCGATGTGATCGGAATCCGTCACCGTGGTATCCAATTCCTTACCAACCTTTTCCAAAACCTTCTTCTTTGCGTCGTCTTCCAGTTCTTTAACTTTGCCTTCGGCTGCCGCCTCAATGACTTTGGTAAGGTCCGGCTTGATCGACGGGTCGCTCCACGGACCTTTAATTCGGACGGGTACCGATATCCCCTGCCCTGAGTTGGCGCGCAGGGCGACCGGTGTGAACAGATAATCGATATCGCGAGCTCCTAAGCCAATGCGGCCCGTACCGTCCGCCCGGAAATTATCCAGCTGCATCAACAGGTCCTTGTTGGTCAAGTCGCCATTCTTCATCGTAAAGCTGGCCGTAAGGCTGTTGAATACGGTCGTACCACCCGATCCCTTTCCCCGCCCCATAAGGCGGTCAAGATCCAGCCCCGAGATAACGCCCCGCCCGACCTCGATATCTCCGTTGCCGCTGAGCGATCGCATGATCTGATCTTCGCTCTGTCCGACGCCCAGAAATTCAAGATTGCCTGAACCGGTGCCCGAAAGCCGTTTGATATCCGCAAGCGTTTCGAGCGCTTCGTTGATATCGATATTGGCGGCTTTCAGATTTCCACCAACCGACAGACCGTTGCGATTATTGGCGACCACCTGGCCATTCAGTTGCCCCGAGAACAGCGAGGCCGGGTGCATCTGCAATACAGCCCGCGACCGATCAAGGCTGAGTGTGAGATCACTTTTCCCAAAGGTCATACCCGGAACCGCAATCGAGGTGGCTTGCAAGCGGATCTTGCCATTTGCCAGCGCCAGAAACGACGCATCAATTGGGGCTTTTGACCACCCTTCCGTATCTAAGGTGCCGTCAGAAGCGTTGCCTCCGCTTACCTTCGATAAGTCGAGATCGCCCGCGTTCAGACGCGCAGTCATCTGGGGCGGATTTGAAATCTGGATGTCAGCTTCGCCCTCAAGCCGGTTTTGATCCAGAACCGCGATCATGTTGCGCAATGAAATCCGCCCGTCCCGGGTATAGGTCATCTGCCCGGATACGCTCGCGACCTGTCCTAGTCCCTCGGGCACGGTGACTCCTCCCTGATCAAACGCGGCCAGCATCCTTTGGGTGTCCTTGGCCGTGACCGTCGTCTTGCCATCCATTTCGCCGGCCAGATTCACCCGGCCCGAGAACTGAATATCTCCGCCAGGCGCGGTTAGGCTCAGCTGCAACGGCGTGACAGCGCCGCTGGAAAATGCGGGCAAGTCGGGGATGGTAAGGTCCACTGCGACGCTGCCTCCGGGGACGGATATACTGGCTTGCATTTCCATAGGGGCCGTTAGGTCAGGCCAGCGGGCCGAAAGATCGACATCGGCAAAATCCATACTAACCGCGCCATTCTCAAGATAGATTAGTCGCGCATTGGTCAGTTCCAACCGCTCGAGCGTGATGGGTCGGCTTTCAACGGCTTGCGCCGTAGCGCCCGTTTGCGAGGAGTTACCTGGCTGATGCAGCTCCCAGTTGCCGCGCCCATCGGCGCGTTCAAGGCGTAGAACCGGGCTATCGGCCAACACCCGTTTGATCCGGATATTCCCAGACAACAACGCCGAGGCATCGACCCCAACCGCGAGGCTTTGGGCACGAAGCATCGGTTCCGGCCCGGCCCAAGGCGCATTGCCAAATGTCACAGGGCCGGTTTCCATCCCCAATACCGGCCAAAATGACAGTTTGACGTCACCGGTCAACTCGAGATCGCGGCCTGTTTGCGCCTTGACTTGTTCAGCGAGTATTGTCGCCAGTTTTTCGCCCGGCATCAGCAGCAAGGCACCAATGATCAGCCCGAAGGCTGCAACTATGAGAAATAGAAAACGAATGAGCCACTTCATGGGTCTGCCTTTCCGGCCTTTCTGCTCTGTTTCAAGTCAGCCCCGAGCGGGCGGGATTTGCAAGGGGAAGCTTTCCCCTCTATATGCCCGGCCATGAGCACGAACCCACCGAACCTCCGCCCCGATCTAGCCCCAGAGGCCCGGATCGCCGAGACGCCCCGCCGTGGCCAACCGACCCTTGGAATGGTGTCGCTGGGTTGTCCAAAAGCGCTGGTTGACAGCGAACGCATCCTGACCCGGTTGCGGGCCGAGGGGTACGGCATTTCGCCGGACTACACGGGTGCTGATGCCGTTATTGTGAATACCTGCGGGTTTCTGGACAGCGCCAAGGCCGAGTCGCTGGACGCAATTGGCGAGGCATTGGTTGAAAACGGCAAGGTCATTGTGACCGGCTGTTTGGGGGCTGAGCCTGACTATATCCGGGAACACCATCCGCGCATTCTGGCGGTTACAGGACCGCATCAGTACGAACGAGTGCTGGACGCAGTACATGCAGCCGTACCACCCGATCCAAACCCTTATGTCGATCTGCTGCCCGCTTCGGGCGTCAAACTTACCCCGCGCCACTATAGCTATCTCAAGATTTCCGAGGGCTGTAATCATAAGTGCAAGTTTTGCATCATCCCCGACATGCGCGGTAAACTCGCAAGCCGCCCGGCCCATGCAGTGCTGCGCGAGGCTGAGAAACTTGTCGACAGCGGTGTGCGCGAACTGCTTGTGATCTCACAGGATACCTCGGCCTATGGGCTGGATCGTAAGTATGACGTGAACCCATGGAAAGATCGGGAGGTGCGCAGCCATATCACCGATCTGGCACGGGAACTCGGCCAATTCGATGCGTGGGTCAGGCTTCATTACGTCTATCCCTACCCCCATGTGCGCGATTTGATCCCGCTGATGGCAGATGCGGGTAGCAATGTGCTGCCGTATCTCGACATTCCATTCCAACATGCGCATCCCGATGTTCTGAAACGTATGGCCCGCCCTGCCGCCGGGGCAAAAACTCTGGACGAGATTGCCAACTGGCGCGCTATTTGTCCGGATATCACTTTGCGGTCCACGTTCATCGTCGGCTACCCCGGCGAAACCGAGGCAGAGTTCCAGACGCTCCTGGACTGGATGGACGAAGCGCAGTTGGATCGTGTCGGCTGTTTCCAGTACGAAAATGTCGATGGCGCCCGCTCGAACGACATGCCGGATCACGTCCCGGTCGAGGTCAAGCAAGAGCGATGGGAGCGTTTCATGGAGAAAGCTCAGGCCATTTCTGAGGCCAAGCTGGCAGCAAAGGTTGGCCAAAAACTCGATGTCATCGTAGACGAGGTGGATGAAGAGGCCGCGACCTGCCGCACTAAGGCCGATGCTCCAGAAATCGACGGCAACTTGTTTATCGACGAAGGCTTCGAAGGCCTGAAACCCGGTGATATCGTCACAGTCGAGGTAGATGAAGCCGGAGAATACGACTTGTGGGGGCGTTTGCACCCCTCGGCGTAACGAAAGGCGTCTGTCTCTAGAGCAAGCCGATCAAAATCACGATCCACGCCACTCCGGCAGCGACTGCAGACAACGCCACCGCTGCACTTGCTGCATCCTTGGCTTGCCCCGCCAACGCGTGGTGCTCGGTCGAGGTGTGATCGACGGCACGCTCGATGGCCGTATTAAATAACTCGGCCACCAAGACCAGAATGCCCAAAGCAAGGATCAGCGCCCGTTCTGCCGTACCTAGAGGGAGTGCAAGCGCCAATAAAGCCGAAATCAGGTTGGCCCAAACCCACCCACGAAACGAATACTCTTGCCGCCAGGTTGCAGCCAGGCCCTGCCAGCTCCAGCGGGTACGATCCTTTAGGTGGTCAAAGAATTTGCGCATGGGGTTTCCGATCAGTCGTCCTTCAAGAAGACGTCCGCGACCCACAGCAGAAAGGCAAGAAAAAACCGCCTCGAGGGCGGTGTTCTTTTTAGAGGTGTGCAGGCGGCCCTGCGATCAGAACCGCCTGCTTAATACTTATTGGGTGACCGGGTTACATACGGTCTGGCCTGCTTCGGTTGTGGCCAGTTCATAGCCTGCCGAGCAACTGGGTGTACCAAACTTGTCATAGTCGGGCTGGATGTAAACCGGGGTCGGTTCCTCTTGCTGCGAGCACGCAGTCAATACAACGGCCGTGGCGCAGATAGCAGCAAATTTCAGTTTCATGTCCATCAATCCTCTATTACTTTTCTGATATTGCCCAGTTTTTCGGGGCCGGTATCAGAATAGGACCAAGAATTTCATATGGCAACCGAATCGATAACGCATTCGTGAATAAAGGCGAAACCACGCTGGAAGGCGGGTTTTCATTCGCAGTCTACCTTTTTTGACAAAGAGCCCTAAACTTTGACTTCGACATCAGCCAAAGACGGAGTAGCCACATGTCAGACGCCCCGATCATCGCCCAGAAATCGCCCTATCCGGTCGAAGTGACCGAAGGAAAAACCTATTTCTGGTGCGCCTGTGGCAAATCCAAGCGGCAACCGTTTTGCGATGGTTCGCACAAAGATACGTCGTTTGAACCCGTAAAATATACTGCTGATGCCAGCAAGAAGGTCTTCTTCTGTGGCTGCAAGCATTGCGCCAACCCGCCGTTATGCGACGGAACGCACAATAAGCTCTGAAGGTCAGGTCAAGTCGTTAAAAACCTGAGCATTGGCACAAAAATCAGGCGCTTCCCCAGCCAATCCTTGTTGTGCGGCAAGCCATATCTGACAACGTTCGTCGCATATTGCGCCCCGGCATCGGGTCACCAGCTGAGCGTAGTCGGCAGGTGTCAGTTTCCCTTCGGCCATTGCTTCGGTCAGAGAAATCCCTAAGGATCGCGCGACCGAGCGTGTCAGCCAAAAGTGTTTTTCGATCTCGCCCAGAGATGTTCGATCCATTTGATCACCTTTGCTTGCTGACCCTCAAGGTGGCGAACCTGTGCCGGTTTGGGCAGGTGCAGGGCGCGCTTTCGGCGTTTCGTTCTCGTTCAACCAGTCTGGGCATGCCCGCGCCCATTCGCACCCGCGGCAGAGCTGAACCATATCTGCCCATTCCTGTTGGCTCAGGTGCCCGTCGCGATGTGCGGTGGCAAGGTCGGTTCCCGTCGCCTGTGCCATTCGCAATACAAGACGAAGATGGGTCATGATCCGTCCAAGTCGTGGCACGGTACCCCCCCCCTTTGGCGTTACGGCTTGAGCCTGTTCAGCAGCTCGTGATTGCGGCAGTATTCAGGTGTGTCGGGCGCTGTCAGGTTCTTGGCCAGAAACGCCTTGCAATGGCCCGGATTCGGGCATTCCGTGCACCGCAATACCGCGTCCGAGATTTCGTCGAACTGTAAGGCCCCTTTGATGGCAACTTCTTGCAAATCTACGCCCAGCGTCGTGGCCATCCGATCTACAAGGTCGGCGTGACGTCGCAGCGTTTCACGATCAGACATGCGGTTTCCTTTTCCAGTCACTCTATGGAAAGAGTAACGCATGCCCCGCACAGTGCCCTTGACTCAGGTCAATGCCCGGTTGCCAGCTGGTCCAGATAGGCCCGCGTGGCGTCCTGCACGCGGCGAAAGCGGTCCCCGCCCAGCTTCTTGCCACCGTACCAGCGTGTCACGATGATTACGTGATCCGTCAGCTCAGCCCGCTCCATCATCCGCAAAATGACCATTGCCGCGCCAGACTCTCCGTCATCAGCCTTGAGCGCACCGTTTGGCAAGATGGCCGCCCAAGTGTTGTGAGTTGCCTTCGCATATGCCTTGTCGGATTTCAGTTCCGCCAGTACCGCATCGACATCAGCACGACTGGTGACCCCCGCGCCGGTCACAGCATATTTCGACCCGCGATCACTGAGAACGACACCCAATCGGGTTAAGTTGACCATTACCGTAATCCCAGTTCCCGAGCCGTTTGCAACACAACTTCGACCCGCTGGGCATTGGGAGGGTGCGTGGCAAGGAAACGATCACCCGGATCAGGAATGCGTTGGAAGAAAGCCATCCCGGCCAGCGGGTTATACCCCGCCGCGTAAGTGATCTGTGTCCCCAGACGATCCGCTTCCAATTCGAACTCACGCGTGTAGTTCTGCACCCCGACCTCAGCACCCAGCGCCTGTGCGCGCTCAATACCTGCATCGTCCGCGCCCTGATTGCGCGCGAGTTCACCGAATATCCGCGCGCTTTCTTTGGCGTTCTGCGCCTGCCGGGCGATGTGACCCAATATATGGTGGGCGGCCTCATGGCTCATGACAAAGGCCATCTCGTCCGCGTTCTGCGTTGCATCGATCATCGGCTGTGTAAAAACGACTAGCGGCCGCCCATCCTTGTCCAAGGTCTGAAACGCATTCGCTGGGGCCTTTGACGAAAGATCAACCAAAATCACGAAATCACAATTGGCAGTCCTCGATTGGCGGCGGCATTCCCGGCTTGCGGTCGTTCCGACAGCCCGGCTGACCTGCTCGAATACGCGCGCCCTGTCCTTTTGTTCTGATGACGATGGCCGCCATTGATCGGCCGGGATCGCGATAACAGGCGACATATCGCAAGCCGCCAACAGCATCACCAGCAACAGGGCAAGACGGCGCATTCACATTCCTTTCGGTCACTCTGTCGGCAGACAAGCATAGCGCGGCATTTAAGGCCGGGCCACAGCCGATTACAGCTTGCAACGGGTTGCATTGCGATCTTATGCCCTGCACTCTGCACATATGTTTTCAATTGAACACGAATTCGACTCGACGGTGATTACGCTGGTGGACGAAGGCGCAAAGCCTTTGCAAGAGGATGTCGTCATCAACAACTTCGCTGAATGCGTCACACTTGAGCAGTTGGACCCGCGGACCGATCAGATTCAGAAGATTACCCTGTCACCAGAGCAGGTACGCGATCTGGCCGCTGCGCTGGATTTGCCCGAGGGCGTTTATCAGATACGTGAGTCCGAGAGCACCAAAGACTAATGGTTCCTTTTGGATCTTGCGTCTGATCACAAGCAGCAATTCAGATTGAATTTGTCGCCTTTTGATGAGCAGTTTGCCCTTGAAAGAGAACAGTATGCCTCCGACATACAGACTGCCATGTGAAGGAAGTTAACATATGACCCTGAAGAACCAAGCTGCGCTGGATTTTCTGCACGCGCGCCGGTCTCGTCCGGCCAAAACACTGGTAGCCCCGGCCCCGACCCGGGAAGAGCTGAGGCCGCTGCTGACTGCTGCAGCGCGCAGCCCGGACCATGGAAAGCTGGAACCCTGGCGTTTTGTTGTTGTCGAGCATGGGGCCATGCAACGCCTTGCAGATCTTACAGAAACTTGTGGTCTCACCTTGGGAAAATCGCCCGAAGATATCGCCAAGGCGCGCAGCCAATTCGAAATGGGCCATTTGGCGGTTGCTGTTATTGAGGTGCAGAAACCTTCTGACAAGATACCGGCAATTGAACAGACCTATTCAGCGGGTGCGGTATGTCTGGCTCTGCTGAACGCAGCGCTGGCCGCAGGTTGGGGGGCCAATTGGTTGTCCGGCTGGCAATCGCATGATCGCGAGTTTTGCGAACAGGGGCTTGGCTTGGCCGAAAACGAGAAGATTGCAGGCTTTATCCATATCGCAACCGAAGGTACGACCCCTCCCGAACGACCGCGCCCCAATGTGGAGGCACTAACCCAATGGGTTTCCGAATGATCATCATCCAGTCGTTTCTACAGGCGCTGGGACAGATCGGCGACCCAAGATTCCGCAAGGTACTTCTGTTGGGTGTTGGCCTGACATTCGCGTTGTTGGTGGCTGCCTATGCCGGATTTTTGTGGCTGATCAACGCGCTGGTCGGCGATCAGGCCACCTTGCCAATACTGGGTGAGGTGACATGGTTGAACGACCTGCTCAGCGTGTCATCATTCCTGCTGATGATGGTGCTGTCGGTGTTTCTGATGGTCCCCGTTGCGTCAGCCATCACCTCGATGTTTCTGGATGAGGTCGCACAGGCGGTTGAGGATAAGCATTACCCCGGTCTGCCGCCGGCTCAGCGCATCCCCTTTGGCGATGCGCTAAGGGATACGCTCAGTTTTCTGGGTGTACTGATTGTTGCCAACCTGTTGGCATTGATCCTCTATGCACTCTTCACGCCATTCGCGTTGTTTATCTTTTGGGGTATGAACGGGTTTCTTCTGGGGAGAGAATATTTCACCCTGGCTGCGATGCGCCGACTGGGGCGCGAGGGGGCGCGAAAGCTGCGCGCGAAGCACGCGACAACCATTTGGGTCGCCGGTATTCTTATGGCGGTCCCGCTCTCTGTGCCATTGGTCAACCTGTTGATCCCGATCCTAGGAGCGGCGACCTTCACACACATTTATCACGGTCTGTCGGGTAGCCGAACCTGAGCTACTCGCGCGGCTCCAGTTGGTTCAGCCAATCGAAATCGCGCACGCTGATTACGCCGGAGATAATGATGCCTGCAATGATCGCCCACAGCACCACCGATATCCCGGTGGTAATCCACAGCTTCTTCTTCATGTGATGGACTTCCGGCGCACCCGCATGAGTGCCCGGAACAATATCCCCAAGATCCCCCTGCGTTTTGATGCGCACAGGCAGAACAATCAGCAAGGTCAGAAACCAAATTACAGCGAAAAGAACCAGAGCGGCGGTAATGGTCATCGACTTCAGACCTGCTCCAGCTCAACGAGGCATCCGTTGAAATCCTTCGGGTGCAGGAACAACACCGGTTTGCCATGCGCTCCGATCTTGGGTTCACCCGATCCCAGAACGCGCGCACCGGTCTCTTTCAGATGATCGCGGGCTGCGATGATATCCTCGACCTCATAGCAGACATGGTGGATGCCGCCTGATGGGTTCTTTTCCAGAAACCCGTTGATCGGGCTGTTCTCACCCAGCGGATACAGCAATTCGATCTTGGTGTTGGGTAGTTCAATAAAGACCACGGTGACCCCATGATCCGGCTCATCCTGTGGAGCGCCGACTTTAGCGCCAAGCGCATTGCGATACTGGGACGATGCGGCCTCCAGGTCGGGAACAGCAATGGCTACGTGGTTCAGGCGACCAATCATGGGACTCTCCTTCCTTCTGCGTTGCAGCGGTTATGGGGGCAGTATACCCAAAGGACAAGTGCGCCAAATCGTCGTTAACCCTGTATTAGCCAGAAGTTCCTAGCGTGAGGCATCTGCTAAACAGGAGTTCTGCCATGGACGATTCGGGACCTTTCGCCTCTCCAGCGCTGGCCACCAAGATGCGACCGCTGCTGGGCCAAACAATCCTTGTGGTCGAAGACAGCCGCTATGCATGCGATGCAATACGATTGATGTGCTTGCATAGCGGTGCGCGTATCCGTCGTGCGGATTGTCTGAAATCAGCGCGGCGCCATCTGCAAATCTATCGTCCCTCGGTCCTGATCGTCGATATGGGTCTTCCTGACGGGTCCGGCGCTGACCTGATAGCCGAAATGACCCACGCTGTACCCCGCATCGGTGTCATTCTCGGGCTGTCTGGCGATGACAGCATGCAGGTTATCGCCAGACGCGCAGGTGCAGATGGGTTTCTGGCCAAACCCCTGACCTCGGTCGCTTATTTCCAGACCTCCATACTTGAACTTCTGCCCGAAGATCGCCGCCCAGGAGGTCTGGATTCCGTCAGGGATAATATCGTTCAGCCCGATCCGCTGGCCTATCGGGACGACATGGCCCATATAGCCGACGTGCTTACCGGCCCCACTGATCAGCGCACGTTGGATTATGCGGTACAATTCCTGCAAAGCGTTGCGCGAGACGCCGAAGATACTGTGCTTGCCGAAGCAGCCCGGGACCTTGCCCAATCTCGTGCGCAGGGGACACCGGTCACCGCCCAGGCTGCACGGATTGCGGGTCTGGTTCAGGATCGGCTCGAGCGGCAAGAGGCGATCTGAGATGCTGACCGCGTACTTTATTACCGCATCGATCCTTTGCATCTGGGTCTACCGCCTGACACGACAGACGGCCAGGAGCATCCGCAATCGTCGGGATGCCGCAAATCCACTGGATTGAGTTGAGCTTGTTTTGAGACCACCACGCAACTCCGATTTGCGTGGCGCGGCGAATACACCGATTGTATTGCACTGCCCCAAACGTAAACCGCCCGCTCAGGGCGGGCGGCTAGATTTAGTCTTGCGGGATGATCCTGAGACCCAGTTCCATCAACTGATCCGAGGTCGGATCGGATGGCGCATCCATCATCAGGTCTTCGGCGCGCTGGTTCATCGGGAACATCATGACCTCGCGGATGTTGGCCTCATCCGCCAGCAGCATCACGATCCGGTCGATACCTGCGGCACAGCCGCCGTGCGGCGGGGCGCCGTAGTGGAAGGCATTGAACAGTGCGCCAAAGCGGGACTTCACTTCGTCTTCACCATAGCCCGCCAGTTCAAAGGCTTTCAGCATGATCTCGGGTTTGTGGTTCCGGATGGCACCCGAAACCAATTCGTAGCCGTTACAGGCCAGATCATATTGGTACCCGCGTACGTCCAGAGGGTTGCCCTGCAAAGCTTCCATCCCGCCCTGCGGCATCGAGAAGGGGTTGTGTTCGAAATCAATCGCACCGGTTTCTTCGTCCTGCTCGTAGATCGGGAAATCGACGATCCAGGCAAAGGCAAAGCGGTCTTTCTCGGTGAGATTCAGTTCATCTCCGATCACGTCACGGGCCTTTCCGGCCACCTTTTCAAAGGCTTTTGGCTTACCACCCAGGAAGAACGCGGCATCACCGACGCCCAGACCCAATTGCTGACGGATCGCCTCGGTTCGTTCGGGGCCGATGTTCTTGGCCAGTGGACCTGCGGCCTCCATACCCTCGCCCTGATCACGCCAGAAAATGTAACCCATACCGGGCAGACCTTCTTTCTGGGCAAATGCGTTCATACGGTCACAGAATTTGCGGCTGCCACCGCTCGGCGCTGGGATAGCGCGGATTTCGGTGCCTTCCTGCTCCAACAGCTTCGCGAAAATCGCGAAGCCAGAACCGCGGAAGTGGTCAGAGACCACTTGCATCTTAATGGGGTTCCGCAGGTCAGGCTTGTCGGTGCCGTACCATAGGGCTGAGTCCTTGTAGGAAATCTGCGGCCACTCCTGATCGACCTTGCGCCCGCCCCCGAACTCTTCGAACACACCAGTCAGCACGGGCTGGATGGTGTCGAACACATCCTGCTGCTCGACAAACGACATCTCTAGATCGAGTTGATAGAAATCGGTGGGCGATCGGTCTGCACGCGGGTCTTCATCGCGGAAGCAGGGTGCAATCTGGAAATATTTGTCGAAGCCCGACACCATGATCAGCTGTTTGAATTGCTGCGGGGCCTGCGGTAGGGCGTAGAACTGGCCCGGATGTAGTCGCGAGGGGACCAGAAAGTCGCGTGCGCCTTCGGGCGACGATGCGGTAATGATCGGTGTCTGATATTCACGGAATCCCTGATCCCACATCCGGCGGCGCATAGATGCGACAACGTCCGAGCGAAGGGTCATGTTTTGCTGCATCGCCTCGCGTCTTAGGTCGAGGTAGCGATAGCGCAGACGTGTTTCCTCGGGGTATTCCTGATCGCCGAACACCATCAACGGCAATTCGTCGGCAGCACCAAGAACCTCCAGCTCACGCACATAAACCTCGATCTCGCCTGTCGGCAATTTCGGGTTAATGAGATCAGCGTCGCGGGCTTTGACAGTGCCGTCGATGCGGATGCACCACTCGGACCGTACCTTTTCCAGTTCAGCAAATGCCGCACTATCGCCGTCGCACAAAACCTGGGTCACACCGAAATGGTCGCGCAGGTCGATGAACAGTACGCCGCCGTGATCTCGGACACGATGCACCCAACCGGACAGGCGGACGGTTTCACCGACATTGGCGGCGGTCAGAGCGGCGCAGGTGTGGCTGCGATAGGCGTGCATGGATCATATCCCTTCGGGCGCAGAATTCGTCGCGCCGATACACCCCGTCAGGCTTGGAAAGTCAAGGCGGGTCGCGCCGTCAAAACGGCCTTTGCACGTTGCCCGAGTAGAAATAGACGCCCAGCCCTGCCGCAAAGATAATATTACCGGCAATTGCGTGCAGAAGAACTGCATAAAAGAATGATCCGCGCTTGCGGTAGGCCCAGGTGAACAGGAGGCCTCCGACGAAAGTCATGATGGCTACTACCCAGCTCCAGTACATGAGGTGCGCAAGCGAAAACAGGCCAGCGTTCAAAAGGTATGCGGCCCGCCCTTCAGGTAGGATCGCGTGATAGCGTCGGAAAAAGAGAGAGCGGAAAAGCAGCTCTTGTGGCAGAGCGGACAACAACGGGTAGCCGATACAGATGAATATCAACATCTCTGGCCGATGCAGCAGCAAAACAAAGGCTGCATCCGGTCGCGCCCACAGCACCAGGGCGGAACAGAAGGCAGCCATGAACAGGGTAAATGCAAAGACTTCGGTCCACGACCAGTTTCGCCAGCCATACCGAAGCTCCGCCCAGGAAAAACCGGGCGTATCCTGCAGCAGCAGTATGCCCAGTCCGGTAAACGCAAAAAGCGAGGGGAACATCCAGTTTGGCGGGAACAATGTCGCGATGGCTATGGGAACCGCCACAAAAAAGAGCACAAACTCAATCCTGAGGCGTGAGTTGGTAACAGGGGTCTCCACCCATTCGGTATTTTTGCTCAAGGTGCCACAAGCTCCGCACGGATCAGCCCCCGAAGGGAATTTCCACAGTGGATAGATTGCGCGTTTTTTAGATCGGTCAAGGTCAGAACGGATTCGGTAACTTCTTTATTATCCAACAATTCCTCGCGCAAAACCCCGGGAAGCAATCCGCATCGCAGTGAAGGCGTCAGTCGTCTGCCGTCGGGCATGGTCAGGAACAGGTTCGTGATAGTGCCCTCGCAAAGCTCATCCCGTTCGTTCAAAAACAAAAGCTCATCAACTCTTAGCGGCAAGCCCGCCCGCGCCATGTCATAGACGGCCCGTCGGGTCGTTTTGTAACCCAGCCAGATATCCGATGATGATAGTCTCTGTTTGGCCAAATCCACACGCCAGACGGACGGATTGGCAGCCAATTCTCCGGACGTCAGTTCAAATTTACCATCCGCGTCCAAGGTCAAACGGCAGCGCAATGCAATCTCACCCAAACTCGCATCCAAAATCGTCCAAGCGGCGGTTCGGTCAAAATCAATGCCGAACTTCTGTGCTGTGCGCGCCATGCGGGCCAAATGACGATCAAGCCTGACGAACCCCTGCCCCGGCCTGTAGGCCAAAGTTTCGATCAGACGGAAATCAGGCTCAGTTGGTGGGCGAAGCGGGCTTTCCATAGCGCCTCCTCATATTCCGATGGCGCGGTGCTGTCCCAGACCAGCCCGCCGCCTACGTTAAGGGTCGCCTTGCCGCCTTCAACCATGAGGGTCCGGATGGCCACGTTGAATTCCGACCGACCGTCCGGGGCCGCCCAACCGATGGTTCCGCAGTAAACATCGCGAGGCCAAGGTTCCAGTTCGGACAGGATCTCCATCGCGCGAATCTTTGGCGCTCCGGTGATTGATCCGCACGGGAACAAGGCGGTCAGAATATCAGAAAGGCCTACGCCAAGGTGTAACTGCGCCTGCACAAGCGAGACCATCTGATGGACAGTCGCATAGGTCTCAACCTTGAACAGCTCGGGTACTTTCACCGATCCGGCCAGCGCGACCCGGCTAATATCGTTGCGCAGCAGATCGACGATCATCAGATTTTCGGCCCGGTTCTTTTCATCCGAAGACAGGAAAGCGCGTCGACGCTCGTCTTCGACTGGGTCCTCGCTGCGCGGTTGAGTTCCCTTCATCGGGCGCGTTTCGATCCGGCCCTCGGCGTCGGTTCGGAAAAACAGTTCGGGCGAGCGGCTCAGCAGATCAGGCAGCCCCTCCTGCTCAACCAAGGCGCCGTGGCCGACGGGTTGACCAGCCGCAAGCGCCGCATAAAGCGCAACGCTGTCTCCGGTTACATCGAGATCAATTGGGAAGGTCAGATTTGCCTGATAAATGTCACCCGCACCAATCGCCTCATGCACTGTACGAAAGGCCTGCGTATATCGCGCCTCGTCCCAGCGGGGCTGAAACGCAGTGACACTGCCCGACGCCTTTGGCAGTCCAACGCGATCCGGTGCGTCAAACACACCGAAACACAGTAGTGGCAGGCGTCGTCCTTCTGGCAGCCGGTCTGCCAGACGTGGTTCCAGCACGTAGCCCAGCTCATAACTTGCGTATCCTGCCAGCCAGGCCCCATCCGCGCGCGCCTGATCCAGCGCCGCCAGAGCCTGGGGCACCTCCGCCGCGTTATCCGCGCGGATAATCCGGGACGGACGCTCAAACCGGGTTCCGCGCCCAGCTGGTCCTTGATCGAAACGAATACGCAATTGCATCCTCATTTGCCGTGCTGCGCGGTATAGAGAATAGCGCGCCAAGGGAAAGAGGGGAAAGCGGCAATTTCAAACCCGTTTCCGATACCTCTTGCACCTTTTCGCGCGGTCCCTATAACGCAGGACAATTTGGGCGCTGGGGCGGTGCCCTGACTCGCGGACAATTGAAGGGGCCAAGCCATGCCGAGAAGAACCGACATCCAGTCGATCATGATCATCGGGGCAGGCCCCATTGTTATCGGTCAGGCCTGCGAGTTCGACTATTCCGGCGCTCAGGCATGTAAGGCGCTGCGCGAGGAAGGCTATCGGGTCATTCTGGTGAACTCGAACCCTGCAACGATCATGACCGACCCGGGGCTAGCCGATGCGACCTATATCGAGCCGATCACGCCCGAAGTTGTCGCCAAGATCATCGAAAAAGAACGCCCCGATGCCCTACTGCCCACTATGGGCGGACAGACCGGCCTGAACACCTCGCTGGCGCTGGAAGAGATGGGCGTGCTGGATAAGTTCAACGTCGAGATGATCGGCGCCAAGCGAGACGCGATCGAAATGGCCGAAGACCGCGCCCTGTTCCGCGAGGCGATGGATAGGTTGGGCATCGAAAACCCCAAAGCCGAGATCGTGACGGCCCCCAAGGATGAGAACGGCAAGAAAGATCTCGACGCCGGTGTGGCACTGGCGCTTGAAACCCTCGAAACAGTTGGTCTGCCCGCCATCATCCGCCCCGCCTTTACGCTGGGCGGCACCGGCGGCGGTGTCGCATATAACCGCGAGGATTATATCCATATTTGCCGCTCGGGTATGGATGCGTCCCCCGTCGGTCAGATCCTGATCGATGAAAGTCTTCTGGGGTGGAAAGAATACGAGATGGAGGTGGTGCGCGACACCGCTGACAACGCCATCATCGTGTGTTCCATCGAAAACGTCGACCCGATGGGCGTGCATACCGGTGACTCGATCACCGTGGCCCCTGCCCTGACGCTGACCGACAAAGAATACCAGATCATGCGCAATCACTCGATTGCGGTGCTACGCGAGATCGGCGTGGAAACCGGCGGGTCAAATGTGCAGTGGGCGATCAACCCGGTTGATGGTCGTATGGTCGTGATCGAGATGAACCCGCGTGTGTCCCGCTCTTCTGCGCTGGCCTCGAAGGCGACCGGTTTCCCGATTGCCAAGATCGCCGCAAAACTGGCCGTTGGGTACACGCTGGACGAGCTAGACAATGACATCACCAAGGTCACCCCGGCCTCGTTCGAGCCGACCATCGACTATGTTGTCACCAAGATCCCGAAATTTGCCTTTGAGAAATTCCCCGGTTCCGAACCCTACCTGACCACCGCGATGAAGTCGGTGGGTGAGGCCATGTCCATCGGCCGCACCATTCACGAATCGATGCAAAAGGCTCTGGCCTCGATGGAGTCGGGTCTGACAGGCTTTGATGAGATCGAAATCCCCGGTCTGAACGTCGGAGTCTGGGAAGAAGCCGACGACAAGGCCGCCGTGATCAAGGCGATCAGCCAGCAGACCCCCGATCGTCTGCGCACAATCGCGCAGGCCATGCGTCACGGCCTGACCGACGATGAGATTTTCGGCGTCACCAAGTTCGACCCGTGGTTCCTGGCCCGCATTCGCGAGATCATCGAGGCCGAGCGTCAGGTGCGCAAAGATGGTCTGCCGGTTACCGAGGACGGTATCCGCAAACTGAAAATGCTTGGATTCACCGACGCGCGTCTGGGCAATCTGACCGGCCGTGACGAAGACAACGTCCGCCGCGCCCGCCGCAATCTGGGTGTGAACGCCGTCTTCAAACGCATCGACACCTGTGCGGCTGAGTTCGAGGCGCAGACCCCCTATATGTACTCGACCTACGAAGCCCCGATGATGGGTGAGGTCGAATGCGAGGCACGTCCAAGCGACCGCAAAAAGGTCGTCATCCTTGGTGGTGGTCCGAACCGGATCGGCCAGGGCATCGAGTTCGATTACTGCTGCTGCCACGCCTGTTTCGCGCTGACCGAAGCCGGATATGAGACCATCATGGTCAACTGCAACCCCGAGACGGTCTCAACGGACTATGACACCTCGGACCGTTTGTATTTCGAGCCGCTGACCTTCGAACACGTCATGGAAATCCTTACGAAGGAACAGGAAGCCGGCACGCTGCATGGAGTGATCGTTCAGTTTGGCGGGCAGACCCCGCTGAAACTGGCCAATGCGTTGGAGGCTGAAGGTATCCCGATCCTCGGTACCACGCCCGACGCGATCGACCTCGCCGAAGATCGTGAGCGTTTCCAGGCGCTGGTCAATGAACTGGGCCTGAAGCAGCCCAAGAACGGCATCGCCTCGACCGACGAAAAGGCGCTGGAGATTGCCGAAGATATCGGCTTCCCGCTGGTCATCCGCCCCTCCTATGTTCTGGGCGGCCGCGCGATGGAAATCGTGCGCGATATGGATCAGCTACGCCGCTACATCAATGAGGCCGTAGTGGTATCCGGCGACAGCCCGGTTCTTCTGGACAGCTATCTGGCCGGTGCGGTCGAACTGGACGTGGACGCGCTGTGCGACGGTAACGACGTGCATGTTGCAGGCATCATGCAGCACATCGAAGAGGCCGGCGTGCACTCGGGCGACTCGGCCTGTTCGCTGCCGCCTTATTCGCTGTCGAAAGAGATCATCGAACAGATTAAGGATCAGGCGTTCAAGCTGGCCAAGGCGCTGAATGTCGTCGGCCTGATGAACGTGCAGTTCGCCATCAAGGATGACGAGATTTACCTGATTGAGGTCAACCCTCGTGCCAGCCGCACCGTGCCTTTTGTGGCTAAAGCCACTGACAGCGCCATTGCCTCTATCGCTGCGCGTGTAATGGCCGGTGAGAAACTGGCGAACTTCCCGAAACGCCCCCCTTACAAAACGGTCGATGACACCAAAATCGCCGACCAGATGACGCTGGCCGACCCCGACATGCCATGGTTCTCGGTAAAAGAAGCCGTTTTGCCTTTCGCCCGCTTCCCCGGCGTTGACACCATCCTGGGCCCTGAAATGCGTTCGACCGGAGAGGTCATGGGCTGGGATCGCGACTTCCCGCGCGCTTTCCTTAAAGCACAAATGGGGGCCGGTATGGTGCTGCCCAGCGCAGGTCGTGCGTTTATCTCGATCAAGGATGCTGACAAAGGGCCGGATATGCTCGAAGCAGCGCGTGTTCTGGTTGAGCAAGGCTTTGAGCTTGTTGCGACCCGCGGCACACAAGCCTGGCTGACTGAAGAAAGTGTGCCGTGCGGCGTGGTCAACAAAGTGTACGAAGGCCGCCCGGATGTGACCGACCTGATGAAGGACGGCGGCGTGCAGCTGGTCATGAACTCGACCGAAGGCGCACAGGCGGTGGAAGACAGCCGATCAATCCGGTCGATCGCGCTGTATGACAAGATCCCCTATTACACCACAGCCGCAGCAAGCTATGCCGCCGCGCTGGCGATCAAGGCGCAGGCCGAAGGCGATGTTGAGGTGAAATCGCTGCAGGGCTAAGCCCCGGCAACGGTATGAATGAATGGACCCCGGCCTCGGCCGGGGTCTTTTTTCTTCCCCTCCTTGCACATCGCCCACATGATGGGCGGGGAAGGAGTGCTCATGGACCTCTACACCACATACGGAAGCAACGACCTGCCTCGGGCCATCCGCTTTTATGATGCGATCTTCGCGGTTCTTGGCCAGCCGCGCCTGCCCGGTTGGATTGATGGCTGGGCCGGATGGGGTTCCGACCCCGACAGCGGCACCGGGTTTTGGATCTGCAAACCTTTTGACGGAGCCCCCGCCAGTACCGGCAATGGCACGATGATCGCCTTTCCCGCCAGAAGTGCCGATCAGGTCCGGCGTTTCCATGCCACGGGTTTGAAAAACGGCGGTGCAGATGAAGGCAAACCTGGTGTCCGCCCCCATTACGAGCCCGGATTCTATGTGGCCTATCTGCGCGACCCCGATGGCAACAAGCTATCCTGTTTTTATTACCATTATGATCCAAAGGAGGATTCGGGCGGATGATCAACCAGCAGCCAGACGTCGCTTTTCTTCACGGTTGAAAAACAACATGTAGAAGACAGGTGCGGCAACCATGGTCAGGATCGTGGCAAAGGCCAGACCGCCCATGATTGTGACTGCCATGGACACAAAGAACGCATCCGTCAGAAGCGGTGCCATCCCCAGAATCGTCGTGATCGCCGCCAACATTACCGGGCGCAGACGCGAGACAGAGGCCTCTACAATCGCAGGACGCAGGGCTTTACCAGTAGCGCGGACCAGATCGATTTCTTCGACCAGTACAATGCCGTTCTTGATCAGCATGCCTGAGAGACTTAACAGCCCCAATAGCGCTGTGAAGGTGAAGGGCAGGCCTGTTCCAAGCAGACCGATAACCACGCCATTTACGGACATCGGGACCAGTAGCCAGATAATGACCGGTTGCCGGATTGCATTGAACAGCAATACGGAAATCAACACCATAATCAGCAAGCTCAGCGGCAACTGCCGCCCAAGGCTGGCCTGCGCATCGCCTGAATCCTCGAACTCGCCCCCCCATTCCATACGATAGCCGATCGGCAGTTCCATCGCTTCAATGGCACTGCGTACTTCGGAGTGGACCTGCGCGGCGGTCATGTCAGGGGGGATGTCTGCTCCAACAGTGATGGTCAACACCCGGTCACGGCGATGAACCAGCGTATTGAGCGCCTTGTAGTCGAAGCCATCCACCATCTGCTCGATTGGAACGAAACGTTCCGACTGATCGGAGTAAACCACCTGATCGACGATCGAATAGTCCCCATCCGCCGGACGGCGCAAGATGATCGGGATCTGGCGGTCGCGCTCGCGCAAAACGCCGCCCGTGATGCCATCGGTCGAAAACTGCAACGTAGCCGCAATGTCTTCGCGCGATACGCCTGCTGTTTGGGCGCGCTCGGTGGCATAGATCGGCTGCACGGCCAATTCCTGCTCACGCCAGTCGTGATGCACATGCAGCGCATTCGGAGATGCGGCTGACATGCGCTGTACCGCTTCTTCGGCCAGTTGACGCAGAACAACCGGATCACTACCCGAGAACCGAGCCTGGATTGGATCGCCGCCACCGGGACCAAAAATCAAGCGTTTGGTGCGGAATTCGCCTTCGGGGAACTGGGCCGAACCGAACTCCTCAAGATCGGCTTGCAAGGCAGGAATATCGTCCAAAGTCTCGGTGCGGATGATCATATGTCCATAGCTTGGGTTTGGCTTCTCGGCAGCGTAGGTCAACATGAACCGCGTGGCACCCTGCCCGACGAATGTGGCAACCGAGACGACGTCATCACGTTCGGCCAGCCAGTCCTCGAATACGGCCATATCTTCCGCCGTGCGGGCGATCGGCGTGCCTTGTGGCAGCTTGTAGTGCACGAAGAACAACGGCGTGTTCGAGTTTGGGAAGAATTGCTGTTTCATCAGTCCAAAGCCCGCAAAACAGACGACTGTGACCCCGATCAACCCGGCCACTACCAGCCATCGGAACCGAAGCGCCCAGTTCAGGATTGCACCGTAGACGCGGAACAGGATGCCGCCATAGGCATCCACCTCACCCTCTTTGCCCTGCTTGAAGAAATAGTGTCCGAGCAAAGGTGTCACCGTGATCGCCAGAACCCAGCTCAGCAGTAGTGAAATGCCGATCACGGCAAATAACGAGAACAGGAACTCCCCGGTCGCGTCAGGACTGAGCCCGATCCCGGCAAAAGCCATGATCCCGATCACCGTCGCGCCCAGAAGTGGGATCTGCGTTTTTGACGCAACCTCTTCCGCAGCATCGCGCGAGGATTTTCCCCGCAACATCGAAATCTGCATCCCTTCGGCCACAACGATGGCGTTGTCGACCAGCATCCCCATGGCGATGATCAGAGCGCCCAGCGAGATCCGTTCCATCTCGATCGAGAACATCGACATGAAGAGCAAAGTACCCACAACGGTCAGCAACAAGGTGGACCCAACGACAATTGCGGCGCGCCAGCCCATGAAAATGCCCAGAACCGCAACAACGATGCTGACTGACATAGCGAGGTTCAGCAGGAAGGCGTTCGAGGCCTCATCGACAACAACATGCTGCTGATAGATGGGCAGGATTTCGACACCAAAGGGGATTTCGGAATCCAGTTCGGCCAGTTTGGCATCTGCACGCTGCCCGACTTCGACGATGTTTTCAGTGGCCAGCCCAGCGATACCCAGCGTGAAAGCTTCAGCGCCGTTGAATCGGATCATGATATCGGGGTCGTTCTGCCGCCCGCGATAGACATCTGACATATCAAACAGATTGATCACCTGCCCCTGCGATCCAACCGACAGGCCGGCGATCGCCGACACGCTGTCCGAGCCCTCGGCCGTCAAGATCGTGGTGCGGTCACTATTGGATCGCAGCGAACCCGAAGCGTTGACCGAGTCCGCGTTTGCGATAGCTTCGTTGATCGCCTGCAGCGGAACGTTCTGATTGACCGAGATCGACAGGTCCGGCTCAATAAAGATCGCCTCATCCGGCAAGCCCTGAACCTCGACATCTGCAACACCGCTTACCGTCAGCAATTCGCGGCGAAGGAAGGTCGCCAGTTCGTGCTTCTCGGCGTCAGAAAACCCTTCTGCCGTAACGGCATAGAACAGGCCGAACACATCCCCGAACCCGTCATTCACATAAGGCGCACCCACGCCCGAAGGCAGACCGCGTGCTGCATCGCGCACCTTGGCGCGCAGACGGGTCCAGATGTCGGGCAACTCACTGCCGTCATAGGTGGATTTAATCTCAACCTCGATCAGCGACTGTCCCGGCTGGTTGACCGAGGTGATGACATCCACCTCGCCCATCTGCTGAATGGTAGATTCCAGCGGTTCTGAAACCTCCAGCGCTACCTGTTCGGCAGTCGCACCGGGGTATTGCGTGGCGATCACCGCCTGTTTGATGGTGAAGGCCGGGTCTTCAAGGCGACCTAGCGACGTGAAACCCCAAATGCCGCCGAACAGGGCAATCAGGATGAACAGCCACGTATAGAGAGGCCGGTCGATCGAAGCGCGTGCGATGCTCATGAAACCGCCCTCAGTTCGAGAAGCCGACAAAGCGGCGGACAGTTTGACCATCGGACAATGCACCCCCACCGGCGACGACGATTTGGTCTCCATCCATCAGGCCGGTGAGCACGCGGACATCACCGCTCTGCGTAGGTTCAACAGTCACGGGAACCCGGCGGACGGTGCCTTCGTCGGCGCCAGCAGGCGAGAAGACCAGAACGCCCAGCGCGCCGCTGGCATCAGCAACTACAGCCGTTGGCGGGATGATGATACCGGTGCGTTCATCCTGCACCTGCACCGTGACGGTCACGGAGGAACCGGGAAGAATCTGCAATCCCTCGGGCGGTGTCAAACCGAACTGGATGCGAAAGGTCTGGCCCACGCTTGAGGATTCAGCATCGAATTCCCTTATTTCCAGCGGAAAGATCTCATCGCTGACAGGGAACTTGGCAGTAATCGTGATGTCGTCCTGCTGTCCGGACCGCTGAAATAGGATTTCGGGCACATCCACCTCGATACGCAGTTCAGACATATCGTGAATCCGCACGATCGGAGTACCCGCAGAAACAGTTGTAAACGCCTCAACTGCACGGCTTGAAACCAGCGCGTCGAACGGAGCGGTCAGCGTCGCATGCTCCAACTCATATTCTGCATCTCGAACCGCAATCGCAGCCAGTTGCGCAGCTGTTTCGGCATCATCGACGGCAACCTGGCTGGCTGCGGTTCCACGCAGACGCGACAGGCGGGCGAGTGTTCGATCCGCCTGATCTTTTTGCAAGCGCGTCCGGTCGCGCTGCAGTTCGAACGGTTCCTGATCGAGGCGGGCAATCAACTCACCCTTTGGGATTACAAAGCCTTCGGTCACAGGCATCTCAACGATCTGCCCTGCGACCTGAAACGCCAGATCAACTGTCTGACGAGCGGCGATCCGACCAAAGAATTGGCGCGAAAAGCCGGGAGAGGTTTCGCTTACCTGCATCAGTTTCACAGGCTTGGCAGGCTCTTGCGCCATGGCAGGCGCAGTCAACAAGGACAGTGCGAGGCAAACAGAGGTCAGGAGTTTCATTTCGTCAATCCCTCGGGAATTCCGGTTTTCAGAATGTTGTCACGGATTTTGTGAGCCAGCCGTGCGAACTCGGCGGTTTCTTCGGTGTTC
Organism: Ruegeria sp. D7; assembly: GCF_056534355.1. Taxonomy (NCBI): domain Bacteria; kingdom Pseudomonadati; phylum Pseudomonadota; class Alphaproteobacteria; order Rhodobacterales; family Roseobacteraceae; genus Ruegeria; species Ruegeria sp. D7. Next base: position 89,009 of record NZ_JBQFPG010000002.1, on the reverse strand, counting down.
AGACCCGATGCGCTGTGGAAAAGCTCACCCGCCACGGCCACCAGCATATTGCGGGCCTCTTCGCCCTGTTCGGTCAGCACCAAAAGCCAGGCGCGACGGTCTTCGGGATCACGCTGTCGGGTCAGGTGCCCCGCCAGTTCAAGTGCATCGGCGGTCGCCGTAATCGTTGACGGCACTGTCAACATATCTGCGGCCAGCACTCCCATACGTTTGGGCGCATCGAGCTTGATTAGCATGTGGCATTCCTGATGGCTCAGGTCTGTTTCGATGCTGTCAAAGCTCTCTTCCAGTTTCCAATAAAGCGCGTAGACCCCCATCATCGCCTGAATCTCAGGGCTGAGGCGTCCTAACCGCATGCTGATATCGTCTGACATGAATCTTTTCCGTGCGAGTCGCGGCGAAATATACTTCGAATTTTGAACTATTCAAGTTATGAAGCGAGAGGCGGTGCATTCCCTTAGGTCAACACGTCTTGATCAATACGAATAGGGACTGCATTTTGTGCAGATCATGAACTCAGGGCCAGCCATGTACACTCCTGCCATCACCGGGACCGGTGTCTATACACCAGAAAACATAATCACCAACGCTGAACTGGTGGAAGCGTTCAATGCCTATGCCGACCGGATGAACGTCGAAAACGCGGATGCGATTGCAGCGGGCGACATGGAACCGATGCAGCATTCCTCGGAAGAGTTCATCCTGAAGGCCTCAGGGATCGAGAACCGGTATGTGATGGACAAGACCGGTGTTTTGAACCCCGAGATCATGCATCCCGCGCTACGCCAGCGTTGCGACGACGAGCCTGGGATCATGACCGAGATGGCGGTGGATGCGTGCCTTAAGGCGCTAGCACAAGCGGGGCGCAGCGCCGAGGATGTCGATTTGGTGATCTGCGCCGCTTCGAACCATGAACGTGCTTATCCTGCAGTTGCGATCGAGATTCAGCAGGCATTGGGGATCAGCGGATTCGGGTTTGACATGAACGTGGCCTGTTCCTCGGCCACATTCGGCATTCAGGCGGCGGCGGATATGGTGCGCTCGGGCTCGGTCCGGGCGGCGCTGGTCGTCAACCCCGAGATCTGCTCGGGTCATCTCGAGTGGCGCGACCGGGATTGCCATTTCATATTTGGCGATGTCGCGACCGCGACGCTGATCGAGCGGATCGAAGACGCCCAAGGCCCACATTTCGAGATTGTCTCGACCCGGTGCGCAACTGCGTTTTCCAACAATATCCGCAACAATAACGGCTTCCTCCGCCGATCGCGCCCCGATGGTCTGGTGGATCGCCGCGACATGCAGTTCATGCAGAATGGTCGCAAGGTGTTCAAAGAGGTCCTGCCCATGGTCAGTAAACATATCAGTGACCATATGGAGGCAGAGGGCATCAGTAGTGATGATCTAAAACGCCTCTGGCTGCATCAGGCCAACAAGACGATGAACGACTTCATCGGTAAGAAGGTTCTGGGGCGTGAGCCAGAACCGGGTGAGCAACCCAACATTCTGCAAGACTACGCCAATACCTCATCCGCCGGGTCGATTATCGCCTTCTCAAAGCATTCCGATGATCTGGATGCGGGCGATGTGGGCCTGATTTGCTCGTTCGGAGCCGGGTATTCGGTGGGTTCTGTGATCGTCAAACGGCATCAATAAGCGCGCGCCTTAACTGCGCTGCTGGAATCGCTGCAAGACCAAACCGCTTTCTCAAGAATTATTCAGACGGGCTCAACCGCTCCTTCATCTCTGACCGACACATCAAGATCCGGATGCCCTGTGCATCCGAGTGATGTAGTTATGGGAGCCCGCTGTTATGGGAAATAATACTCGCGTTGGACTGGCCGCCTTGGTCGCCGCACCTTTCATTGGGGTCATGGCGTCCGGCGCGGCAATCGCAGAACCGCAAACCTGCACGGTCAACACCGCGCGTGTTGCCGCCAATGAAGGCGATTTTGACACGCTCTGCGGCTGTTCGCAGGTCACGCGAGGGTTTGTATCACATCTGCAAAAACGATCTGATTTTGCTTCGATCCTGCAGAACACCTCGGCGCAATGCCCCGGTCTGACTCAGTTGTTGAGCGATCTGCCCACTGCGTCGATTTCCAACACCAATGCCGGTGAAGAGCGCAGCAGAGATCCATCCTCCAATTCCGTTGGCTCGAGTGAAAACGGAAGCTCGGGCAACGGCGGCGGGAGTTCCGGCGGCAACGGTGATCCGGGTGATGGTGGAAGCAGTCCTGGCGATGGAGGCGGTAAGGGCGGTGGCAAAGGTGGCCACGGCGGAGGTGACAAACCCGGCAAAGGCGGCGGCAAAGGCGGTCACGGCGGTGGTGACAAACCCGGCAAAGGCGGCGGCAAAGGCGGTCACGGCGGTGGTGACAAGCCCGGCAAAGGCGGTGGTAAAGGCGGTCACGGCGGTGGTGATAAGCCCGGCAAAGGCGGTGGTAAAGGTGGCCACGACGGTGGTGACAAGCCAGGCAAAGGCGGTGCCAAAGGCAATAACGGTGGCGGCAACGGACCAGAGGGGGCAAGCCCCGGGCGCGGCAAGAACGCCAACAATGATGAACGCTGAATATTAATCTGCCCAGCAGACAAACAAAAAGGCGGCACATGGGCCGCCTTTATTTTGCGCATTCACAACAATTCAGTACAGGGACATGACACCTTAACTGACGCTTTCCTCTTCCAGATGCAGCTTCATTTCGATCAGAACCTGTTGCAGCATACTGGTTTCTTTCAGCAGCCGCTTCGCCTCGTTCACCGTGATGATGCCATCTTCTATCGCCGACTGGTATTCCGTCATCAGCATGGCAAAACGTTGGCTCAGCGCAATGACATCGGAATTTACCCCGCCCGTACGTGGGCTGTCCGAGTTTCGTCCATCGTAAGAAAGCGTGATATTCTTCAAATCCGCCAATGCCGCAGTCACGTGTGGATAGGCAGCCGCGTTTTCCAACCGGGCAACAGCATCCACCGGCATGAACCGGTCAGAATGTTCTGCGTTGTCTGAATAGTACCTGCCAAGCGTGGCTTTGGATTTCCCGGTGATCTCGCACGCTGCTTCGATTCCGACATCCTTAACCAATGCTTCGGTATGCTTTTTCAGATAGGCCCCGATATCTGCCATTTTGCTACCCTTGTTACCTGCGCCCTGCCCCCTCTGCCTGTCCATGCTGGGGGAAAGGGTGGGGAAATTTCCCATATTCGATTCATAATTGAAATGGCAATAATTGACTATCCCTCAGATATGCAGGGATTTTGTGAGTGAGTGGCGGCTGTTCGAGCCGGTAAAGAGTGTATGCGGGGCAGGATTTTAGCCTTGCATTGTATAGGCCACTTGTAGGCCGACGACGCCACTGTCGCGAAGGCGAGGTAATCCATCCCCAAGAGCATTTGCTCAACCTCAGCTGTAGCGATGGTGGCGTCGATTTACCCCCATGAGACGGCTTGCCCAGGCAGCACATGCGAATTAGACCCACGGCATGGCAAAGCTCTATTTCAACTATTCGACTATGAACGCTGGCAAATCGACCGTGTTGCTGCAGGCCTCGCATAACTATCGCGAACGCGGCATGGATACCTACCTGATGACAGCCGCCATTGACGGACGCGCCGGTGAGGGGCGGATCGCATCAAGAATCGGAATCTCGGAACGAGCGGACATGTTTCGTCCCGACGACAATGTGTTTGCCATGATCGAAAACCGCCTGACACAAGGGGGCATCGCCTGCGTATTCATTGATGAAGCCCAGTTTCTTTCGGAAGAGCAGGTCTGGCAACTTGCGCGCGCCGTAGATGATCTGAAGGTCCCAGTGTTGACCTACGGGTTGCGGGTGGATTTTCAGGGTAAACTGTTCCCCGGGTCGGCAGCATTGTTGGCTCTGGCCGATGAGATGCGCGAAGTACGCACCATCTGCGAATGCGGGCGAAAGGCGACGATGGTGATTCGTCAGGATGAAAACGGGAACGCCATCACTGAAGGGGCGCAGGTACAGATTGGAGGGAACGAGACTTATGTCTCGCTCTGCCGCAAACACTGGCGCGAGGCGGTGGGTTCCTAAACCGGGTTGGGTAACGTTCGCCCGGCCACGAACGCCGCGACATTGTCCAACGCCATGTGACCCATATCGGTGCGCACCTCTTCGGTCGCGGTGCCGAGGTGGGGCAGCAGAGTCACATTTCCCATGTCACACAAGGCCTGCGGCACCTTGGGCTCGAACTCGTAGACATCCAGCCCAGCGCCAGCAATCCGACCCGCATGAAGCGCTTGGATTAAGGCGGCTTCGTCCACAACTTCACCGCGCGCAATGTTTATCACAATGCCCGAGGGCTTCATCGAAGCCAAAATCTGTGCGTTGACCAAGTGTTGTGTTTCAGCTCCTCCGGGGACTGCTATGACAAGAAAATCCACTGCCGCAGCTAATGCATTGAGTTCAGGGATGTACTCTGCTTGGAAGTCCAGCTGTTTTGGACTGCGTGATTGATAGGCAACGGTCATGTCGAATCCGAAATGACACCTCCGGGCAATGGCCTGACCTATGCGGCCCATTCCGATGATGCCCACCTTTTTGCCGGTCACATGTTGGCCCAGCATCTGTGTAGGATGCCACCCCTGCCACTGGCCTGACCTGACCAACCTTTCCCCCTCACCTGAACGGCGGGCCGTCGTGAGCAAAAGTGTCATGGCAACATCGGCGGTGGCATCGGTGACGGCACCCGGCGTGTTGGTAACCGCGACTCCGGCAGCATGTGCGGCGTCCACGTCGATATGATTGTAACCAACTCCGAAATTTGCCAGCAGTTTACAGCGAGGCTCTAGCACCTGAGCAAAGATCTCTGCCACGAACTGATCGCCCAACGTCGGGACCACGACGTCAAATTCAGTCAGCGCCCGCAACATTTCTTCATGCGTCAGAGGCGTGGTTTCACTGCGGATTTCCACATCGAATTCGGCACGGGCGCGCACTTGGACAGCCGATGTCATCGGTCGGGCAATCAGCAGTTTCATCAATGCATCCTTCCACCGATGGGCACAGCGCGATCGGGGCCTATCAACACGATCTCACCGTTTTCGTCGGGAAGACCCAACACCAAAACCTCGGACATGAATTTACCGATTTGGCGCGGGGGAAAGTTGACCACGGCCATCACCTGCTTGCCCACCAGCGTCGCCGGATCGTAGTGCGCGGTGATCTGGGCTGAAGTTTTGCGCTCACCGATCTCATCGCCAAAATCGACCCACAGCTTGATCGCGGGCTTGCGGGCCTCCGGGTACGGCTCGGCGCGTATCACCTCACCTACACGAATGTCGACTTTGAGAAATTCGTCGAATGAAATCTCACTCACGAGACAACTCCTTAGATCGGTCGGTTGCAGCTTTGACGGCACGATGTAGCAGGTCTGGGAAACCCTCTTCTTCATGCATCAACACCTCCAGTGCGGCCTGAGTGGTGCCGTTGGGAGAGGTGACGTTAACTCGCAATTGCGACGGATGCTCGTCAGCGGCCATCGCCAACGCCCCTGCCCCGGCGACGGTTGATTTGGCCAACTTCATTGCCAGTTCCGGTGGCAGACCATGCGCTTCGCCAGCTTGCGCCAGTGTTTCGATCAGGTGGAATACATAGGCCGGGCCCGAACCGCTGACCCCGGTGACGGCATCCATCTGTGTCTCATCATCCAATCGAACCGTCTCACCAATGGCCGAAAGCAGGTTTTCAGCCAGTAGGATATCCGCGTCCGAGGTGTTGGCATTCCCAATCAGCGCCGTGATCCCCTGCCGAACCGCCGCAGGCGTATTTGGCATCGCACGGATGATCGGCGTATCTGCCCCAATGACGTTCTCGAAAGTGGCCAGCGATGTACCCGCTGCGACCGATATGAAAAGACTGTCACCATTGCCCAGCGCTTGAATGGCTGGCAGGGCTTCGCCCATCATCTGTGGTTTGACCGCTACGAGTACAACTGCGGGTGCCTCGGGGAGAGGAGTGTTGATGTTGACGCCCTGCGCCTTCAGCCAATCCGAGGGGTAAGGATCAATCACCCAAACAGATGCTGCGGGCAGGCCATGTTCCAACCAACCCGCAAGCATTGCTGAACCCATCTTGCCGCATCCCAGAAGCACCAACCCCTGTTCGGCGACGCGCGAGATATCCATGATTGCCCCTCCCCTATGGTTCGGGGCAAAGCTTTACGCGCGGCCGTAGGCCTCTGCAATGGCGACTTGCATCGCCTCTTCGGGGTCTCGGTTTCCCCAGGTCACCAGTTGGATCGCGGGGTAATAGCGCTCGGCGCTCAGTACCGCTGCGGTGATCATGGTATCGATCTGTTCTGGGCTGGCCGTCTGACCACCGGCCAGCACCAAGCCATAGCGATAGACCATCAATTTCTGGTTGGCCCAGTAGGTAAACGCCCCGGCCCAACACTGATCATTCATCTTGTTCAGTAGCTCATAAAGCTCGGTTTCGCGCTCGGCCGGAGGCTCCATCTCAAAGGAACACACCATGCGGAGCGTTTCATCGTAATTCGACCAGGCCAAAGTTATCGAATATGTGCGCCACTGTCCTTCGACAGCCATGGCAATCTGATCATCCCCGATCCGGTCAAAATCCCAGTCGTGATGTTCTGCAAGATGTTCAACAATGTCGATCGGATGAAGGTCTTCTTCGAGATACTGCTCGGAAAGGGCCATAATGCCACCTCACTAATCTCTAGCATTTTGGGGCTGGCAGCGCCCCAGCGCTAGTTGCCTGCTCTACAAGCCGGGCTTCCCCAGTCTGCCTGTACTAAATATGGTGCGATGTGAGCACAGCTCTGGCAACCCTATTTATTGGGGATAACAGCAATAAGTTGTGGACAGTTGGCAACGCCGATCAAAATATTGGCGTTGGATGCAGCTTTGTCTTGATAAATTTCTGCAGAGCGGCAAAATGCACAACACCGCACAATCCAAGTTCGGATTGCGCGGCGGATGCTTTTACCCAAAATCTTAAATTCCTGCGGACGTTACTTGTCCAGCTTCGCCTCGAGCGCGGCAATTCGCTGTTCAAGTGCACCGTTCTCTTCGCGCGCTTTCTGCGCCATGGCACGCACAGCATCAAAATCTTCACGGGTTACGAAATCCCGGTCGGCCAGCCAGCGGTCCATCATGGATTTCATCGCATTCTCGGCCTCTTCTCGTGCCCCCTGCGCCACACCCATGGCATTGGTCATCAGTTGAGACATATCGTCCAGAATCTTGTTACGGGTTTGCATGGGCTTTCTCCGATTTCGCGATTGCTCTCTATATGGGTAAAGATTGGCCTGGGCTCAAGGTTGACTTGCCACGCAAACCCCGGGCAATGAGACGCACATGCAGGCTGTTTTGAATTTCCCCGATCTGTCACCCGAAATTTTCTCGATCTCTCTGTTCGGGATGGAGTTTGCGCTCAGGTGGTATGCGCTGGCCTATATCGTCGGCATCCTGATTGCTTGGCGCATGGCGCTGATGGCGCTTAGGCGGCCTGTGCTTTGGGCTGATGACACACCACCGATGCAACCCGATCAGCTTGAGGATTTGGTCACCTGGATCATACTGGGTGTAATTCTTGGTGGTCGATTGGGGTTCGTCCTTTTCTATCAACCCGCATATTATTTTGCGTATCCACTGGAAATTCTGATGGTTTGGCAGGGTGGCATGGCCTTCCATGGCGGCCTGTTGGGCGTGGTGATCGCCACGTATCTGTTCGGCAGGCGCCACGCTACACCGATTCTTTCGCTGGGTGATCTGGTTGCCTACACAGTGCCGCCCGGGTTGTTGCTGGGACGATTGGCGAATTTCACTAATGCCGAGCTTTGGGGTCGACCCAGTGAATTGCCATGGGCGGTGATCTTTCCCGGAACCACGGCCCAAGACTGTCCCGGCGTTGTTGCAGGGATGTGCGCCCGCCACCCTTCGCAACTGTATGAGGCAGCACTCGAGGGTCTGGTCCTCGGGGCGATTCTGATATGGCTGGCCTACCGGCGCGGCGCGTTTCAAAAACCAGGTCTGGTTATGGGCGTATTTCTGGCTGGCTACGGCGCATCGCGGTTTTTTGTCGAATTCTTCCGTCAACCCGATGCGCAATTTGTATCGCCCGGGAATCCGCTAGGGTTGGCGTGGCATGTTGGCGGATATGGATTGACGATGGGGCAACTCTTGTCGCTACCAATGATTGCACTTGGCCTTTGGTTGGCATTTCGGGCACGACGCAGATCATGAACCTGAAGGATCGTCTGCTCCTGCGCATCCAGAATGATGGCCCTATGACCATCGCTGACTACATGACCGAGTGTCTGATGCATCCGGAACATGGATACTACACAACCCGCGATCCGCTGGGCGCTCAGGGCGATTTCATTACAGCGCCTGAAATCAGTCAGATGTTCGGGGAGCTTATCGGGTTGTGTTTGGCGCAATCCTGGCTGGCGCAAGGCAAACCTGAACGGATTGTTCTGGCCGAGCTTGGCCCTGGTCGTGGCACCCTGATAGCAGACATCCTGCGCGCCACTCAGAGGGTGCCTGGCTTTCACAAAGCAGCCAAGATCGCATTGCTCGAAGCTTCACCTGTTTTGCGCGACGTACAAGCCAAGGCACTGCAAGGGTATGAACCTCAGTGGATTGAGGCAATTTCTGATTTTGAAGATCTTCCTCTGTTTCTGGTGGCAAACGAGTTCTTTGATGCCCTGCCCATCCGCCAGTTCCTGCGCGAAGGCGAAGGTTGGCGCGAGAGGTTAGTTGGCAAAAATGGTGCATCGCTTGCGTTCGGTCTTGGTGCGCAATCGGCACAAGCTGCGCTCAGCGAACGTGTCGAGGATACGCAGGACGGAGATCTGGTAGAACTGTGCGCTGCTGCCAGTTCCATTATGTACTCTGTTGCCGGGCAGATCGCTCGTAACGGCGGAGCCGCGCTGATCATCGATTATGGTGACTGGCGCTCGCTTGGCGACACATTGCAGGCGTTGCAAGCGCATGAACGTGTCGATCCCCTGGATCAGCCCGGTCAGGCGGATCTGACCACACATGTCGACTTTGAGGTCTTGGCGAAGGCGTCTCATACTTCGGGCTGCGCTTATACAAAACTGACCCCGCAGGGTGTGTTTCTTGAGCGGCTCGGGATCACCGCGCGCGCGCAATCGCTTGCCGCCCCTCTCAGCGGGTCACAGCTTGAGGCGCTGGTCTCTGCACATCGACGGTTGACGCACCCCGACGAAATGGGAAACCTGTTCAAAGTACTGGGCCTTTATCCGCCAAACGCCACGCCGCCACCGGGACTGGAACCATGACACTGGAAATCATTACCTCAGACATGCTGTCCCCCGTACGACACGGGTTCTTCAGCCGCCGCGGTGGCGCATCTTCTGGTATCTTCGAAGGACTCAACTGCGGAACCGGGTCGACAGATTTGACCGAGGCCGTAGCTTTGAACCGTCGGCGCGTCGCCGAAGCGATGGAAGTAGCCCCCGAGGCGATGATCGGCGTGCATCAGGTGCATTCTCCGACCGTGATTACAGTCGATGGGCCGATGACGGGCGACAAACCCAAAGCTGACGCAGTGGTCACATCAACGCCGGGTCTGGCGCTTACGATCTTAACCGCCGATTGCCAGCCGGTGCTGTTTTCCGATCCTGACGCAAATGTGATCGGGGCCGCACATGCCGGCTGGCGCGGGGCGTTGGACGGTGTGCTGGAGGCAACTTTGGACGCAATGGAAGCGCTGGGGGCCAGCCGGGACAACACAGTTGCCGTAATCGGCCCGACGATTTCACAAAGCGCTTACGAGGTCGGCGCCGAGTTTCTGGACGACTTCCTTGCCGACACGCCCGAGAACGCGCGTTTCTTTGCAAATGGCAAAGGTGATCGAATGCAATTCGACCTGCCCGCCTTTGGCCTGCACCGCCTGCGCGAAGCGGGTATCGGCCAGGCCGAGTGGGTCCGCCACTGCACCTATTCCGACCCTGACAGGTTTTATTCCTACCGGCGCTCGACCCATGCCAATGAGGCCGACTACGGCAGGTTGATTTCCGCGATCCGGCTGTAAATCTGGCCCGAAATAAGGCAGCTTTGCCCAGTTTCTGCCACATTTCTTGTGTTTATCAGAGTCAGAATCGTCTCAAATTTTCGCCAATGCACAGACGGTTATCCCGGCTCGGGACCTCATTGCATGGGCGGAATTAACAAAGAGGTACCTGAAACCTTTAATTTGTCCTCAATTCATCCCGGATCAGCCTTATAGGCGCCGCAAATCAGCGTCACATTGGCTTCATAAACGGGAACGGGGCGATCCGCCCTATCGAAGCAGGACAATGGATATGAAATCGAAATCACGCTTTCTCAGCGCCGTTTTTGCGGCTGTCAGGGATCAAGAACCGGAAATGCCCTGGAAGCGGGTTTCAAGTCACTCTGTCAGAGTTGCGCGCCGTCTGGCGGCACGACGCTGACACAGCAACCCCATGGGACCAGCTGCCGGTCTCAACGGGCAAACGCATACCGGATGATGCTCCGGTTCGGTATGTGGGGTCGCAGTCAAGATTGCGGCCAGGTTTCGGAGCGTGTGTGTGCAGGCAATTGCAGCCTGCGGTTTACGAGTTTGTCTGGGGGGTCAAGAACTTGACCAAAACACTGGTGTATTCTGCTACGGCGCTGTGCATTCGCGGCGACCAGCCTGTGTTTACCCATCTGATTACAGACAAAGAACAAGGTCGTCCGGCGATGTTGCACGGGGGTTCAAGCCGTCGGACGGAATTTAGAGGGGACGGAATACCATGACTATTCCAAATTCTCTGGCCCGCGCTGCCAGAAACGCGGTCGAGACGTCAGCGCTGTTGCGCGAAGCGCCTCGTCCGGGAACGAAGCAAAAGGCACAGCTTCGACGTTATGAAGTGTGCAGTCTGTTGAAAAACGGGGATATTTCACAGACGCGCCATATCGCACCAGCCTTGCCGATGTTTGAAGATGCGTTCTGTGCGTTCACACGCGGATCGTTGGTTGAGACACCGCAAGGCCAGATGGCCATCGAAGATCTGCTGCCGGGTGATGATGTACTCACTCAGGACGGATCATCGGAAACCGTGCTTTGGAAAGGGTCCGTCACGCTGATTCCCGGACGCGAGGATACGCGCGGACGAACCCGGCCGCTGACGCGGATCATGGCCGACACGTTCGGAATGCAAAAACCGATGTCGGGCGTCATCACAGGCCCCGCCGCACGTCTGCTGGGTACGCCCACGCATATGCGTCATCTGAACGGCGGGCAGCCCATGCTGACACCCGTCAGTGAGTTTCAGGATGGAATGGGCGTCATTGAAACGCTGCCACCGACTCCGGTTGAGCTGTTTCATATCTGCGTCGCGCGGCATTCGGTGATTCGGGTCGATGGCTTGCAGTTCGAAACCTATCATCCGGGCATCAATGCGGTCCGAATGATCAGTCACTCTTTGCGTTCGATCTATTTGAATCTATTCTCACATATCGAATCGTTGAATGATTTCGGTCCGTTGCTCTTGCCAAGAGCCGGAGATGGTGAAATTGACGCTATGACAGCGTGAACTGGTTAACTATTACTGTACTGCAAGCGTGGGGCATTATGCAGATTTTACTGAGTTGGGTTTTAACCCTGGCACTGGCGGCGATGCTGCCACCCTGTCCTGTGGATCAAACAAAAGGTAGGTTCAGGCCGTCCGGTTCATCCGGTCTTCCAGCACGTCAAATGGTACGCCTGGCTCGTCTTTTGCGCCTCGGATAACAAGCGAAGTTTTGACGCTGGCCACGTTTGGCGTGGTCAGCAACTCGCCTGTCAGAAATTGCTGAAAACTGCTGAGATCCGGCGCGACGCATTTCAGGATGAAATCAACCTCGCCATTCAGCATGTGGCATTCGCGAACCAATGGCCATTCCCGACACCGGTCTTCAAAAGCGCTGAGTTCGGATTCAGCCTGACTTTCAAGTCCGACCATGGCAAAGACCTGCACTTCGAACCCAAGCTCGCGGGCGTTCACCTCGGCATGATAGCCGCGAATGTACCCCGAATCTTCCAGCGTCCGCACCCGTCGCAGGCAAGGAGGAGCGGATATTCCTACGCGCTTGGCAAGCTCAACATTGGTCATACGGCCATCGGCCTGCAGTTCCGCAAGAATTTTGCGGTCGATTTCATCCAACCGGGTCGTGACCATCGAATGCTCCTGAGTTTTTCAGTTGTTATATCAGCAGCCCCGGGAGGCGCAATAATATTTCACAGCCACGCAATTTTCGTTATTTCAGATACATAATTGGCCGCAAAGCCAAACACTAGGCACATCACGGACCTGCAATATGAAGGGGCTTTAAGCCCTGCCCTGCGGTCGCTATATCGATCCGCACCGGACAACACGTCCGCCGAGGCAGTTTGAGTGAGGATACCATGGCCGAAACACGACACACCAAGGTTCTGATCATCGGGTCGGGACCTGCAGGATACACCGCGGGCGTTTATGCAAGCCGGGCCATGTTGGAACCGATCCTGGTGCAGGGTATCGAACCCGGTGGGCAGCTGACCACCACAACCGAGGTGGAAAACTGGCCGGGTGACACCGAGGTTCAAGGTCCAGACCTGATGGTTCGGATGCAGGACCACGCCAAGGCAATGGGATGCGAAGTGATCGGCGATATCATCAGCGATCTCGATCTAAGCGAGCGTCCCTTCACAGCCAAAGGCGACAGTGGCACCGTCTACACCGCTGACGCGGTGATTCTGGCTACGGGCGCACGAGCCAAGTGGTTAGGCATTCCCTCGGAAGAGAAATTTAAAGGGTTTGGCGTATCAGCCTGTGCCACCTGTGACGGCTTCTTCTATCGCGGTCAGGAAATCGTTGTGATCGGCGGCGGAAATACTGCCGTAGAAGAAGCGCTGTTCCTGACCAACTTCGCAAGCAAAGTCACTCTGATCCACCGCCGCGATGAGTTGCGAGCTGAAAAGATCCTTCAGGATCGGCTGTTCAAGAACGAAAAGATCGAGCCGCTTTGGTTTCACGAACTGGATGAGGTGATCGGAACCGATGCCCCACTGGGTGTGGAAGGCGTCAAGGTCAAGAATGTAAAGACCGGCGAAATCACGGAGATTCCGTGCAAAGGCGTATTTGTCGCTATCGGCCACGCTCCGGCAAATGAGCTGGTCAAAGATACGCTGGAAACCCACATGGGTGGCTACGTCGTGACCAAGCCGGGCACGACGCAAACTTCGGTTCCGGGAGTTTTCGCTGCCGGAGACCTGACCGACCACGTATACCGTCAGGCTGTGACAAGCGCCGGTATGGGCTGCATGGCCGCGCTGGATGCAGAACGATTCTTGGCGGAGAACGACTAAGATGATCACAGAATTCTCCGGCCTCGTCTGGAGAATTTTGTTCCGCACCCAATCGGGTGACCCGCTCTCATCGGCCCGTGCCCCCGAAGGACGGTTTCATCATTCTGGCCAATTCGCGCTTTATGCGTCGCTTAGCGCTGAAGGGGCCGGGATCGCCATTCGGCGCTATGTCTCGCAGTGCGACCCTCCACGGACGATCCATCGCTTGAAGATATCCAAGGCGCAAGTATTGGATTTGCGGGGGCAACCTTCTGCCTCGATCGTCTGGCAAGACATGCGGGCAACCGGCATACCCTCTCCAACATGGCGATTTTCGGACAAGGCCCGCACATACGGCGCGGATGGACTGCTATACAGTTCGCGCTCGCGTCCTAAACTGAGCCATTTGGTGTTGTTCAACGCAGAACACCAGATGATACAAACCGCAGGTGCCCCCTGCGACTGGTTCCCCGAAAGGTGACCGCGCCTATCTTGACCGGCACCCGGCACCGTATCAGGATCAACCATAGTAACGCGAAGAACAGGTGAGCTTTTGGAAAACGTTCTTTGGCGCGGCGGATGGATGAGCCGGCTCAGAATCGCAAGCGGCCTCGTGCTGTTTGTCTTTGCGTTCTTTCATTTCATCAATATCGGCCTTGGTCTGTTTCACACTGATTTGCTGCACGGGATGCAGGGCGGACGTAAAGCTGTCAGCCGTAATGAGATCGGCAGCGTCGTGATATATGGCGCATTGCTGATGCACATGGGACTGGCGCTTATCTCACTCGCGCAGCGCCGGACGCTCAGAATGCCTTTCAGCGTCGCGCTTCAGGTTATTCTTGGCCTGTTGATCCCGCTGCAGCTTATCTCACATTTGGTTCAGACCCGATACGCGCATGAGATTTTTGGGGTGAATGATGAAATGGGTTACATCATCATTCTGATGTGGCCCAGCACCGCGATCTGGTTCCAAAGCCTATTACTTCTGCTGGTGTGGGTCCACGGATGTATTGGGCTACACATGTGGTTACGGTTGACCACATGGTGGCGCGCGATGGTTCCATATCTGATCGGTCTCGCCGTCTTTGTACCGGGCTTCGCCTTCGCAGGCCTTCTGACCGAGGGGCGGCGTATCTGGGCCGATTTTGCCGACCCCGATCTACGAGAACAGTATGTCGAATACTATAACTGGCCTTCGCAAGAAGAGTTTCAGTCTTTGTTTTCCGTCACAGACTATACGCAGTGGGTATTCTGGGCCGCGCTTGCACTAACAGGCTTGGTCTATCTCGGGCGCAAGCTTTGGCGGCGGCGGCATTCGGTGCGGGTGCGCTATGTCAACGGTCCAGAAGTTGTTTCGGAGAAAGGCATGACCCTTTTGGAGATGTCGCGCGCAAACGGCATCCCACATACCGCGCTGTGTGGCGGCAAGGGGCGCTGCACGACCTGTCGCGTTGTGGTTGAAGATGGCGCCGATCAGTTGCACCCACCAACCGAAGTTGAAGCCCGCAGCCTGAAAGCGATCAGCGCGCCAGAGGGGACTCGCCTGGCCTGCCAGATGCGGCCGTCCGACCCGCTCACTGTATTTCGTGTTTTCCGCCCCGACGGCGCGCGTGATCGTGCGCATGCGAGCCAGGGGCAAGAACGGCAGCTGGCGGTTCTGTTTCTGGACATGCGCGGGTTCACCGCCCGCACAACGGGGCAATTGCCGTATGATATCGTTTTTCTGTTGAATCGTTTCTTTGACGCAATTGTCCCAGCAATCACGGCACAAGGCGGGGTTGTCGACAAATACATGGGCGATGGGTTGCTGGCGATGTTCGAAACAGCCAACGCCGCAAGTTCGGCAAGTGCCGGTCTGAGGGCGGCGGCTGGGATCGGACACGCATTGGAGCGTTTCAACCAGCAGCTCCAAGCAGAAGGCAGCCAACCTGTGCGCATTGGTATGGGTCTACATCTTGGTGATCTTGTGCTGGGCGAAATCGGAGCAGCTAAACACGCGCCACGCACCATCATTGGAGACGCTGTAAACGTTGCCAGCCGTTTGGAGGCTGAAACCAAAGCGTTGGGGGTCGAACTCCTTGTGTCGGACAAGGTTTTGGACGCGGCTGGGTTACAATGTGATCCCCGCGATCTACGGGAATTCAGCCTGCGCGGTGTCTCTGAACCTGTCCCCGCCCTGCCCGTCAGGCACGCAGCCGACCTTAAGTCGCAGACTTCGCCTTTGGAACAGATTGCCTGAGAATGTGCCTAATGAGCTTGAGCGGCGGGATTTTTTCAATAACCTGAAACAAAAAACAGAAAACCGTTCCATTTCGTGAAAAAACCACACATTTCATCCTTAGTTTTTGCGAGTCTATGGACTTCACCCTCAGGCCGAGGCACACGCCCTTGAAACAAATGCCAACAGTAACGCAATAAGAGTTTTCCGATGACGATGTTAAGCAATCTGGCCCCAATCCCTGAATTGTATGTTTCCTATGAATCTGCACAAAAACTGAAGATCGAAGCATCTGATCTGACCAGCTGGAATCTTAAGCCCCGGCAGATTTGCGATTTGGAACTGCTTATGAACGGTGGGTTCAACCCGCTCAAAGGTTTCCTGAGCGAGGCAGACTATGACAACGTGGTCGAAAACATGCGCCTCGCCGACGGGACGCTGTGGCCAATGCCGATCACCCTGGATGTTGACGAAGATTTTGCCGCATCGATCGAGCTGGGCCAGGATATTGCCCTGCGCGATCAGGAAGGCGTGATCCTCGGCACCATGACCGTGACCGACCGCTGGACACCAGACAAGGCGCGTGAGGCGGAAAAGGTCTTTGGCGCTGATGATGATGCGCACCCGGCTGTGAATTACCTGCACAATGTAGCGGGCAAAGTTTATCTGGGCGGCCCGGTCACTGGCATCCAGCAGCCCGTGCATTACGATTTCAAAGCCCGCCGCGACACGCCGAACGAGCTGCGCGCCTATTTCCGCAAAGTGGGCTGGCGCCGGATCGTTGCGTTCCAGACCCGTAACCCTTTGCACCGTGCGCATCAGGAATTGACCTTCCGTGCCGCAAAAGAAGCACAGGCCAACTTGCTGATCCATCCCGTGGTTGGCATGACCAAACCGGGCGATGTGGATCATTTCACCCGCGTGCGTTGCTACGAAGCCGTGTTGGATAAATATCCGGCCTCGACTACGTCGATGTCGCTGCTGAACCTTGCGATGCGCATGGCTGGCCCGCGCGAGGCAGTCTGGCACGGTTTGATCCGCGCAAACCACGGCTGCACCCATTTCATCGTCGGTCGTGACCACGCAGGTCCAGGCAAAAACTCTGCCGGTGAGGATTTCTACGGCCCCTATGATGCGCAAGACTTGTTCCGAAAATATCAGGACGAGATCGGCGTCGAGATGGTCGATTTCAAACATATGGTCTACGTGCAGGAACGCGCGCAATACGAGCCGAATGACGAGATTCTGGACAAGGACAACGTCACGATCCTCAACATCTCGGGCACTGAACTGCGCCGCCGTCTGCGCGAAGGGCTGGAGATTCCGGAATGGTTTTCGTTCCCCGAAGTTGTTCAGGAACTGCGCAACCGCTTCCCGCCGCGCTCGCAACAGGGATTCACCGTGTTTTTCACCGGTTTTTCAGGCTCGGGCAAATCCACCATTGCCAACGCCTTGATGGTCAAGCTGATGGAGACCGGGGATCGTCCGGTTACCCTGCTGGACGGGGATATCGTGCGTAAGAACCTGTCTTCGGAACTGGGCTTTTCGAAGGAACATCGCGATCTGAACATCCGCCGCATCGGTTATGTCGCGTCTGAGATAACCAAGAACGGCGGTATTGCCATCTGTGCTCCTATCGCGCCTTACGCAACTACCCGTCGTGCTGTGCGTGAAGAGATCGAACAATTCGGTGCATTTTGCGAGGTGCATGTCGCGACCAGCATTGAAGAATGCGAGCGCCGAGACCGCAAGGGTCTGTACAAACTGGCACGTGAGGGCAAGATCAAAGAGTTCACGGGGATTTCCGACCCTTACGACGCCCCTGAAGACCCAGAGCTGCGCGTCGAGACCGAGAATGTCGAGGTTGACAACTGCGCACATCAGGTTCTGCTTAAGCTGGAAAGCATGGGGCTGATTGCAGCATCCTGATCACTTAAGACGAAAAAATACATCAAAGGCCCTCAGATTTCTGAGGGCCTTTTTCGCAGGTGCGGGTCTGGTTCAGTCGGGCAAATTCACCTGCCCGCGCATCAGGACATGGCCGCGCCCGGCAACTTTGATCCCCGTCATCGCATCCGAAGGTCCAACGCGTGTCACGGTCGCCTGACCGGGGCGGCCCATGTCATGGCCCTGTTCGGCGATGAATGTCTCTTTGTCCATCAGTCCTTGTTTCCAGAGATAGGCCGCCATCGCACCGGTGGCCGATCCGGTGAACGGGTCCTCGGGCGGGCTGGGGGGCGCCATCATCAGGCGCGAGAATGTGTCGCCCGTAGTCGTTGCGCCTTTCAGTGTTACAAGAAACGGTTCAGCCATGTCCGACCCCGAGAAACCGGCCTTTTCGGTAATATGACTGAGCAAAGCAACATCCAGCTTGGCAGCGCGCAGCGCCTCGTGATCGCGCAGGACCGTAATGCAAAAGGGCAGACCGGTTGAAACGAACTGCGGTGGAGAAATTACCAACTCTTCCGGCAGGCTGATGGCGGTGGCAACCAGATCTGCGGGCACATGATCGCCGAATCGCGGGGCGACCTGCGTCATTTCGATGTCATCACCATTTAGTTTGATCGATACAATCCCTGCTCCGGTCTCAAGCGTCAGAGCATCACCCTGAAACAACCCCCGTGATCGCATCGCTGCAACGGTTGCTATGGTCGGGTGCCCGGCAAATGGGATTTCCCGGCTGGCCAGGAAGTACCGGACCCGGATATCAGCGATATCGGATGGCCCGGTAAAAGTGCATTCAACCAGAGAAGTCTCGCGCACATATGCCATGCAAACCGCGTTCGACAGCCCTGCACCCCCATGCACAACTGCGCAGCCGTTGCCACCAAAGGCCTGATCGCTGAACGCATCCACCCAATCGAAATCATACCAGCTCATCGCGCACTCCTGCGTTTCAATCAGCGGCACGATCACCGCTTAGGCAGAAAATGTCACGTCAATTCGGCGGAATGTTTGGTGGCCTAGTGAACGGCCACCGGGGACAGGTCATGTTCGCGTGCCAGTACAAAGGCCAGCTTGCGGTCGGCAACCAGTGCCAATTGCTGCCCATCGGAATCGTGGACAGCATACAGCTGATCCAGATCGCCTGCCTGCTCTCGCAGATCCTGCGGAAGGTCTGCCACATCAACGGCCTTTACATAGACAATCCGATTGCCTTCGGCGTTGATCTCAATCGGTGTATTCATTGCTCTTACCCCTTCTTGATGTTGATTGTCTGAACCACGGTTTCAGGCACGGCGCGGGTCAGGTCCACATGCAGCAGACCGTTTTCCATGATCGCCTCGCCTACCTCGACCCCGTCAGCCAGCACAAACATGCGCTGGAATTGACGCGCCGCGATGCCACGGTGCAGGAATATGCGCCCCTCGCTGTCGTCGCGCTGACGGCCCCGGATCACCAACTGGCGATCCTCGATGGTAATCGACAGGTCCTCTTCCGCGAACCCGGCAACCGCCAAGGTGATGCGATAGGAAAAATCCGAGGTCTGCTCGATATTATAGGGCGGGTATCCTTCATTTCCGGCCTTTGCAGACCGTTCCAGAAGGCGTTCCAACTGCTCGAACCCCAAAAGATGCGGGTATGAGCCTAAGGTAAGTTTCGACACGTATTTTCGTCCTTCATTGTCAAAGCGACGTATTCTGCGGTCCCGATGTCGGCAACCGCGTGATATAGAATATGGGAAGATACAGGGATGTCCACAAGGTCTGGCCGGATAAACCCTGACACACTATCTTGTGTTAGAAGCACCACTTGAAACACTGAGTCGTCCATGAACGCACCCACCGATCTTTCGATGAAAACCGATGAAGTCCTGCGGGTGGAATTAGAGGTCTTTCGACGCCAGCACCGTGATTTGGACGAAGCGATCGAGGCCTTGCAGGCCAAGGGGACCTCGGACCAATTGACGATCAAGCGGCTAAAAAAGCAGAAACTGCGCCTGAAAGACATAATCCGTCTGATCGAAGACAGATTGACCCCCGATATCATCGCCTGAGACGCGCGTACCACATTGCCACATATGCGGATTTGGCTATAGTGCGCGCTCTTTCCGATGGCAGGGGCGTAAGCGGATGAGCGATGTGAAAGTAGGGATCATCATGGGCAGCCAATCGGACTGGCCTACGATGAAAGAGGCCGCCGATATTCTGGATGAGCTGGGCATCGCATATGAGGCGCGTATCGTCTCAGCCCACCGCACGCCGGACCGTCTTTGGGACTATGGCAAAACCGCCGTGTCGCGCGGCTTGCAGGTCATTATCGCGGGTGCGGGAGGTGCGGCGCATTTGCCGGGCATGATGGCGTCGAAAACCCGCGTGCCGGTAGTTGGCGTTCCGGTGCAGACCCGCGCGTTGTCGGGTGTGGATTCGCTCTATTCCATCGTGCAGATGCCCAAAGGTTTTCCGGTTGCGACCATGGCTATCGGTTCGGCCGGCGGGGCCAATGCGGGCCTGATGGCCGCGGGCATTCTGGCGCTGCAGGATTCTGCGCTTGCGGATCGGCTCGACGCCTGGCGTGAGGCCCTCTCTGCTTCGATCCCGGAAGAACCTCAGCAATGAGCCGTATCGGTTTCATCGGCACAGGCCACATCGCTGCGCCAATCGCGCGGCTGATGGCTGCTAAAGGTCATGATCTTTACGTCACCGAGCGCAATGCCCAAGTCTCCTCGGCTCTGCAGGCCGAGCTTGGGGTCCGAGTTGGCACTCCGCAAGGCGTGATTGATGCGTCCGAGATCGTGTTTCTCTGCCTGCGCCCCCATGTGGCCGAGGACGTTCTGGCCCCGCTAAGCTTTCGCGCAGATCAGCAAATCGTTTCAGTGATGGCCGCCGTCTCTGAGGAGCAGCTATCCTGCCTGTGCGCGCCGGCATCGGATTTTGTGCAAACGATTCCGCTGGGTTTCCTTCAGACAGGAGGTTGCCCATTGGCCGCTTACGGCAACGATCGCCTCTTGGCAGATTTGTTCGAGCCCGAAAATCCTGTGGTCAAGGTTGCCAATGAGGCCGCGTTGAACGCCCACTTCGCCATCTGCGCCATGGTGCCAGGTATCCTGGATCTTATGGCAACAGGCACCGACTGGTTGGCTGATCAGACCGGCGACAAAGACCGGGCCGAATTCTACACCACGCAGCTTGTGTCAGGGTTTCTGACATCAATGCACAAAGAGCATGCGGGCCAACTGGCAGCCGAGCGTGACGCGCTTGCGACCGAGGGCACACTGAGCCTTCAGATGACGGATATTTTGCAATCCGAGGGCGCGCATGATGCCTTGCGTGCTGCACTGAGTGCGATTGGCAAGAGATTGGAGACATGACGATGTCAGATATGCTTACGCCCGGTGCGACAATCGGGATATTGGGGGGCGGTCAGCTGGGCAGGATGCTCTCGATCGCGGCTGCACGGTTGGGGTTCAAGTCCCACATATTCGAGCCGGGCGCAAATCCTCCGGCCGGTCAAGTTGCAAATCAGGTGACGACCGCCGCCTATGATGACGCCGACGCATTGAAGGCCTTTGCGGAGTCGGTGGACGTGATCACCTACGAGTTTGAAAACATCCCCACCCAGGCGCTGGATCTGCTTGAGGCACACCGCCCCATTCACCCGGGTCGAGAGGCGTTGCGGGTCAGTCAGGACCGCTTGACCGAAAAGACATTTCTACAAGGCTTAGGCCTGCAAACCGCGCCCTTTGCAGACATCTCCGATTTGGACAGCTTGCGCGCCGCAATTGATGACATTGGCACCCCCGCCATCCTGAAAACCCGCCGCTTCGGCTATGACGGTAAAGGTCAGGCCCGGCTGCGCGTACCCGAAGATGCCGGGGCGGCACTGGCCGATATGGCGGGCGCGCCGTCCATACTGGAAGGGTTTGTGGACTTCAGCCACGAGGTTTCGGTCATCGCAGCACGCGGTCTGGACGGGCAAGTTGCCTGTTTCGATCCTGGAGAGAACGTCCATCGCGATGGTATCCTGCACACGACCACAATACCGGCACGCCTGTCTCCGGCGCAGCGGACAGATGCGGTATTGCTGGCCGCCAACATTCTCAACGCGCTGGATTATGTCGGCGTCATGGGTGTCGAATTGTTTGTGACGCCACAAGGATTGATCGTGAATGAAATCGCGCCGCGCGTTCATAACTCGGGTCACTGGACCCAGAACGGCTGCGCCGTGGATCAGTTTGAACAACATATTCGCGCCGTGGCCGGTTGGCCTTTGGGCGACGGTCAGCGCCACTCGGACGTCGTGATGGAGAATTTGATCGGGCATGACATGGACCGCGTACCCGAGCTTTCACGCGAACGGGACGTAGCACTGCATCTCTATGGCAAGGCCG
This sequence comes from Ruegeria sp. D7, assembly GCF_056534355.1. Taxonomy (NCBI): domain Bacteria; kingdom Pseudomonadati; phylum Pseudomonadota; class Alphaproteobacteria; order Rhodobacterales; family Roseobacteraceae; genus Ruegeria; species Ruegeria sp. D7. The sequence goes on along the minus strand of NZ_JBQFPG010000002.1, from coordinate 67,129 downwards.
AGGTCAAGGCCGGCCGCAAGATGGGGCATTTCAACCGGATTTCGCGATGAGGTGATCGCGCTTAAGCGCGATGCCTCCGGCGGAGGTATTTTTAGCCAGATGAAGCCGGGATCAGCTCAAGAAACGTGTTGCGATACTACCGGACATATAGCTGACACACCCGCCTGATAGTGTGGCGGCGACTTTGTGGGTTGTCGCATCGAGTATCACCAGATCAGCACGATATCCGGGCTGTAACGTTCCGCGATCCTTCAGGCCTAAAACCCGCGCGGGACCGGACGAGACAAGCGCCCAGGCGCTCGCAATATCCAGCAGGCCAGATTTTACCAACATCAGCGCAGCGCGGCGCGGGCTGGGGTAGTGGTAATCCGATGCCAATGCATCACACAAACCCATCGAGATCAGATCCACCGCGCTGGCATTTCCCTTATGTGAGCCGCCCCGCACAACATTGGGTGAGCCGAGGATGATGTGATCTCCGCCCGCCCGGGCACATTCGGCGGCTTCCAGCGTTTCCGGAAATTCCGAGATCATCACCCCGCGCTCGCGCCACTCAGCACGATCCTGCGGCGTTGTATCATCATGGCTGCCGAGCCGAATTCCTCGGTTCGCAAGGACAGTGCAAAGGCTGTCCAGTGCTGCTGGCACCTCGGCGCTGCGGTTGTGCATTGCCTTCAGCATCTCAAAATGCACTTCGGGATTCCGTCCCGCCTTCAGTGCCTGCCCCGTCAAGCGGGGTGGTTTTCGCCCCTCAGCCAGCCGGTCATGAGGTAGATGATCATTCAGAACCACATAAGGCACCTGCCAATCCGCGATACGTTCGGGCAGCCCGTCATAGTCGTCCAGCATATGGGTTTCGAAGCGCAGTTGAGGGATCAGTTGGGTTACAACATCATCCCGAACCGCAGCGATGGCGTCAAAAACCTGACCAGCAAACTCGGGCCCGCGCACGCCGCCTTCCCAACTGTGGAACTGCGCCAGAACAGCTGTGGTTATTCCATTCGCGGCCAGTTCCGCCTCGACCGATAAAATGCCCTCTGCCATCTGCTTCATGGCACCGCGCCGGGGCGCGATGTGACGTTCAAAACCGTCGCCATGCAAATCAATGATGCCAGGCAGGATGAGGTATCCTGACAAATCAATCTGCCGCCCTGCCCTATCGGATTGAATGGTACCTTCGGCGATCGTCAGTTCAGCACGCGACACCCCTTCGCCGGGCAACAGAACATTCGCGCCGGTCAATGTCAGTTCCAATGAGTTCATTGAGTGGGCTCCGAGTCCGGTTCCGAGCAATCTTCCCCAAGACAGATCTGGTCGATGATATCCATCACCCCGTCAAGCCAGGTGATTTGTGGATCGAACTGTCCGAATTCGATGAAATGCAGGGTCTGCGCCATGACCCGCGGGTTGTTCATCATGAACGTATGCGTTACCGGCAAGACGATGTGATCAGCCATACCCTCAACCTTTGTGGTCTCTATCGATACCTTGCCGTCATCTGGACCATCGATCAGAGACGAGAACAATGGGTTCAATGAGTTCTCGCCTGCAATCACCCCCAAATCGAACTCCACGGGCGGCAGGCGGCGTGGAATACCCTCTGGTCCGGTTCCCAACGCAAGCCCTGCAGGGCCATTCAGAAAGCCGAAAACCTCCCAGGCGCCAAGCTCGTCTACCAGTTGGCTGCCCTGATTAGGAGGTCCGAGCATGACAACGCGTCCCAGATTCTCGGGGTCGTTGTCCTGCAACCAATAGCGCAGCAGAATGCCCCCCATCGAATGCGCTACAACGTTAACCGTATCCTCCCCGCAGGCGGCGAACGCAGCTGGTAAAGTCTGGTTGGCGAGGTCTGGTATTGGTAGGTCTGTCGAAGGGTAACCTGGACGAACCACAGTGTAACCATGCGCATGAAAAAGCTGTTCCATGACGGTAAACGAGGCCTCTGTGCGCGCGAGGCCGTGCAGAAGGACCACGCATTTCGCATTGGCCACCGCAGGCATAAGGCACAAGAGGAGAACAGCAAGAAATTTCATACACGCCAGATAAGGCCTAACCCAGGCCGAGGGAACCCCTAGCCACGGTTCCGGCGCAGCACCGCCAGTGCGATGCCGCCGAGTACAAATCCGGCGCCGAGCAGAAGCCTTAGACTTGCCATCTCGGCTAACAGGATGACCCCGGCAGCAATTGCGATAACTGGAACGCTGAGTTGCACGATCGCGGCCACCGCCGGTGAAAGCTGTGGCACGACACGGTACCATAGCGCATAGCCGAGACCGGACGTGACGCCTCCGGAAAGCGCAGCCAGCCCATAGCCAAGCGGAGACATTTGCCAATTGCTTCCCAGCAGGAACAGGGCAAATCCCGTGACGGGCAACGCCATGATGAAATTTGCTGCAGTTCCCGACAATGCATCTGGTTCGGACCGGCCCGCGATGGAATATATGGCCCACCCGACCCCGGCAGCCGTCATTAAGCCGGCCCCTGTCGGGTCGACCTGAACCGTCCCAGCAGGCCAAAGAACAAACACCAGTCCACCAAGCGCAATACCGGCACCCAATATCTGTCTCAACGTGGGTGCAGAACCGGTCATAGCACCAATCGCAAACATGGTAATTTGCACAACCCCGAACAGGATCAGCGCACCAAGCCCGGCATCAAGCGTCAGATAAGCTACTGAAAACCCGATCATATAAAGCGACAGTGACCCGGCCCCAACAATACGTCGACGATTAAAAACAGGGATCGAGCTACCCCGAAGCGCCACCAATACCGTTAAAACCAAGGCACCAGCCAAAACCCGGATGATGGCAAATCCCGCCGGATCACTTGCGCCACTGTCGATAGCAAGGCGGTTCAGGATCGAATTCGCAGCGAAGGCGCACATGGTTAAAGCGGTCAGAAGAAACAGTCGCATATCAACCGCATAGCCGTTTCAAAGGGATTTGCACACTACATTCCCGATTGCCAAACCAATCCCGATCCTCCTCGGATCAGAACGTTCTGTCGCCGATGGTACGAAGGCACAACGGTGTTCCGAACAAAAAAACGGGGCCGCCCAAAGGCGACCCCATAAATAAGCACTAAGGCTTAAGCAGCTTACATCATGCCGCCCATGCCGCCCATGTCGGGCATGCCGCCGGCAGGTGCCGCGCCTTCTTTGGCGGGCTTATCGGCAACCATTGCTTCGGTGGTGACCAGCAGGCCCGCAACCGATGCCGCATCTTCCAGAGCGGTACGGACAACTTTGGCCGGGTCGATCACACCGAACGAGAACATGTCGCCATATTCTTCGGTCTGAGCGTTGAAGCCGAATGCTGCGTCGTCGCTTTCGCGAACTTTGCCAGCAACAACCGCACCGTCGACACCAGCGTTCTCGGCGATCTGGCGCAGAGGCGCTTCGATTGCCTTACGAACGATGTTGATACCTGCGTTCTGGTCAGCGTTTGCACCTTCCAGAGTTTCCAGTGCTTTACCGGCCTGAACCAGAGCAACACCACCGCCCACAACAACGCCTTCCTGAACGGCAGCGCGGGTTGCGTTCAGAGCATCGTCCACACGGTCCTTACGCTCTTTCACTTCAACTTCGGTCATGCCGCCAACGCGGATAACGGCAACACCGCCTGCCAGTTTGGCAACGCGCTCTTGCAGCTTCTCACGGTCGTAATCCGACGAGGTTTCTTCGATCTGAGTGCGGATCTGAGCAACACGTGCTTCGATCTCGGCTTTCTCGCCAGCACCGTCCACGATGGTGGTTTCGTCTTTGGTGATTTCGATTTTCTTGGCGGTGCCCAGCATGTCCATGGTGACAGACTCGAGCTTCATGCCCAGATCTTCCGAGATCACCTGACCGCCGGTCAGGATCGCGATGTCCTGCAGCATGGCTTTGCGGCGGTCGCCGAAGCCCGGTGCTTTGACAGCAGCAATTTTCAGGCCGCCGCGCAGTTTGTTGACCACGAGGGTCGCCAGCGCTTCGCCTTCAACGTCTTCCGCGATGATCAGCAGCGGCTTCTGCGACTGGATCACCTGCTCGAGCAGCGGAACCATCGGCTGCAGCGAGGACAGTTTCTTTTCGTGCAGCAGGATCATGCAGTCGTCGAGTTCTGCGATCATCTTGTCTGCGTTGGTGACGAAGTAAGGCGACAGGTAGCCACGGTCGAACTGCATACCTTCGACAACATCGGTCTCGGTTTCCAGACCTTTGTTTTCTTCGACGGTGATAACGCCTTCGTTGCCAACCTTCTGCATCGCGTCTGCGATCTGCTGGCCGATTTCGGCTTCGCCGTTGGCCGAGATGGTGCCAACCTGAGCAACTTCTGCCGAGTCTTTGACTTCACGCGAAGCGTCTTTGATGCCTTCGACAACCTTGGCAGTTGCCAGGTCGATGCCGCGCTTCAGGTCCATCGGGTTCAGGCCAGCAGCAACCTGCTTCAGACCTTCGCGAACGATGGCTTGGGCTAGAACGGTTGCGGTGGTGGTGCCGTCGCCGGCTTCGTCATTGGTGCGGCTGGCGACTTCTTTCACCATCTGCGCGCCCATGTTTTCGAACTTGTCTTCCAGTTCGATTTCCTTGGCAACCGAAACACCGTCTTTGGTGATGCGCGGCGCGCCAAAGGATTTGTCCAGAACCACGTTGCGGCCTTTCGGGCCCAGGGTCACTTTAACAGCATCGGCCAGAACATTTACACCGGCCAGCATGCGGTTACGGGCATCGGTGTCAAACTTGACGTCCTTTGCAGACATGTTGTCTCTCCTTGAGAATATCTGTTGAAATGAAGATCAGAGAAAGCGGGTGCGCTTACTCGATGATCCCCATGATGTCGCTTTCTTTCATCATCAGCAGCTCTTCGCCGTTGACCTGAACCTCGGTGCCCGACCATTTGCCGAACAGGATCTTGTCGCCAGCTTTTACAGCCATCGCGATCAGTTCGCCGCTGTCCTTGCGCGCGCCTTCGCCGGTTGCAACGACTTCGCCTTCGCTGGGCTTTTCTTTTGCGCTGTCGGGAATGATCAGTCCGCCTGCGGTTTTCTCTTCGCTTTCTACGCGACGAACCAGCACACGGTCATGAAGCGGTTTCAATGCCATCTTTGCAGCTCCTTGGGCTCAAAGTTTGTTATCCTCCCCTCGCCGACTGACGAGGCGTTAGCACTCGGGTCTCATGAGTGATAACGACGCATAGCTAGGGAGTTGCAGGAAGCGAGTCAACAATATGTGAAAGATTTTTTTGCCTGGCGCGATAAGCAGGCAAGAACAAGGCACCTAGTCTGGCTGATCCCAGCTGTACGCCCAGTGTTTCAGACCTTCTTGCCCTGCCTCAGACAGCGCGTAGACGCCCTTTTCCACTTTTTCGAACCAGCCGTAATGATTGTCGTACATCAAACGTGTCGCCGCACTTACGCCAGTGGCCTTTGCGACATCGGCCCCCTTGCCCGCTCCGTTCTCTGCCAGATGGGCCGCGCATTTTAGCGCATCTTGCCGATAGGCCGTTACGATCCCATGACGCGTGGCACCGCCCGCATTGGGATCGCCCTGCAACCTTTCAAACTCGCGCAGCAATCGCTTAGCCCTGACCTTATCCTTGCGCGGCGCATAGGGGCCGGGATCGCATTGAACCTCGACCGCTCCATCAGAGCGCACGGTGATCAGGCCCAATCCCAGGCGGCGGCACAGCGCCAGATTATCCTTCAACGCCCGTCTCGCTACCCGGCCTTTTGGTTTACAGACCCCAATATAGACCTGATCGGTTATTTTCAGTCGTGTGATGGCTTGGTGAAACAGCGCGAGACTGAAGCGCAGCTTGAGTTCCACGATCACCGGCTCCTGCCCATCCCGCAGAGCAACAATATCGGCGGCGCCAACCTCACCTTTCACGGTATATCCCTGACGTTCCAACAAGGCTTTGATGGGTGGATAGAGATCCTGCTCGAGCTTCATAACGCTATGCTATGTAGTTTCGCGCGGATTGCCAGCCACGGTTTGAAGACAAACTACATTGCAACTTACAAGAAGGCAGGAGTACGTCTTGGTCATATTCGCCATTTCCGGAAGGTTCCATATGCGCTTGCTCAGCTTTTGTCTCGGCCTTTTGCTTCCGATTACCGCCCATGCGGCCTGCGAAGGGAGAGATCTTAGGCTTGACCTGTCGGCCGAAAGTCAAGCTGATCTCGAGAAGACAATCAGTGACATTCCGTTTCCGGAGGGCAACCACTGGATCGCGACAAAAGACGGGACCGTCTTGCACCTGATCGGCACCCTCCACACCAGCGACCCCCGCATGGCACCCGTGGTCGAGCGCTTGGAGCCAGCTCTGAGTCAGGCCGACGCGTTTTTCTTCGAGGTCACGCAGGACGAAATGGACGCGTTCGAAAAAGATCTGGCCGATGATTTCAGCCCGGTCCTGATTACGTCCGGCCCCACTTTGATTGACCTGATGTCGGAAGAAGATTGGACAGCGCTGTCCGCGACTCTGGCCGAGCGTGGCATTCCCGCCTGGATGGCCGCCAAGATGCGCCCTTGGTTTCTAAGCATGATGTTGGGCATTCCGCCTTGCCTGATGAATACCCCAGACTTTGATCGCGGCATGGACACGCGCCTGACGGAACTGGCCGAACAACACGGGATACCCCAGTATTCGCTAGAGCGGATCGAGGATCTGATCGCCATGTTCGACAGCCATCCTCTGGAGGAACAAGTGGCGTCACTGACCAGGCTGGCCGGGGCGCTGCAGGCCGGGGACGACCAAATGATCACCATGGCGAACGCCTATATCGAAGAGCAGCACGCCGCGATCATTGAGCTTGCGAAAATTCAGGGACTTGAAGCTTCAGGGATGACACCAGAAGAGTTTAACGCCGAATGGAAAGGGTTCGAGGATCAGCTTCTGGTGCAACGCAACGCCAACTGGATGGAAAAGATTCTGGACCTGAAGGATCAGACCGCGGTGATCGCTGTCGGGGCCGGACATCTGAGCAACGACTACGGCTTACTGAACCAGCTACATCAAGCCGGATATACACTGGAACGCGCTGAATTCTAGGTTTTCAGACCAAGGGTCGCAGCAAGTTTGCTTCCGGGTGACAACCGTGTTTGACCACCCTATAAGGCGCGCAAATCCATATTCTTCAGGACACGAGACATGACAACGCTAGTTTTTGGCCACAAATCTCCCGACACCGATTCCACCGGCTCTCCAATCCTGTGGTCGTGGTATCTGAACGAAGTGAAAGGTGAACAGGCACAGCCCGTTTTGCTAGGCGAACCCAACACCGAAGCCGCCTTTATGCTTGAGCGTTGGGACCTGCTCAAGCCGCAAATCATCGAGGACGTGGCCGAGGATGCACCGGTTGTCATCGTCGACACCAACAATCCGGCCGAGCTGCCCGCCAGCATCAACAGCGCCGATATCCGCGCCATAATCGACCACCACAAACTGGTTGGCGGGCTTGAAACCAAAGGCCCCATCGACATCACTGTGCGCCCGCTGGCCTGCACGGCAACCATCATGGTCGACCTGATGGGTGACGACGCCGCCAAGATGCCCGACGCGATCAAAGGTGCCGCGCTGACCTGCATCCTGTCGGACACACTGGAATTCCGCTCACCCACAACCACCGCGCACGACCGCGCCGTGGCTGAGAAACTGGCGGCTGAACTTGGTCTGGATGTCTCGGCCTACGCCGCCGACATGTTTGCAGCAAAATCGGATGTATCGTCATTCTCGGACGCCGAACTGATCCGCATGGACAGCAAAGAATACGAAGTCGACGGCACCAAGTTCCGGGTCTCGGTTCTGGAAACCACTGCCCCCGGTGTCGTGCTGGATCGCAAGGACAGCATCGTAAGCTCGATGGCTGATGTGGCCAAGGAAGACGGCGTTGATCAGGTGTTGCTGTTCGTGGTCGATATTTTGAACGAAGAAGCGACGCTATTGGTTCCAAATGATCTGGTGAAAAGCGTCGCTGAGAAGAGCTTTGGCGCAACCGTGGACGGTGACGCGGTTGTGTTGCCCGGCGTGATGAGCCGGAAAAAGCAGATCATTCCGAACCTCAAGGTTTGAATTTAGATCATCAAAGGCGCCCGAAACCGGGCGCTTTTTTTTGCGAGGCTCTGCCTCGTGCTCCGAGATATTTTTGGCCAGATGAACAAGGGGGGTTGATTTCGGCCGCTCCGCCTTGGGCTGCACCTCTGGCCAATTGCGCCACGCTCTGCCATAGGCTTTGACATCTCGCATTCCCTGCTGCACGAGGCGCGCCATGACCCAGATCGTTTCTTCACTCGCTGAAATCTCTGACCGCTACAAAGCGCTGTTTGTTGATTTGTGGGGTTGCGTTCATAATGGGATAACTGCCTACCCAGAGGCCGTCGCGGCACTGCAAGCTTATCGTCAACGTGGTGGCACGGTGGTTCTTGTAACCAATTCCCCCAAGCCTCGGGCCGGGGTTGCCGAGCAGCTTTTACATTTCAATGTGCCGGCAGATTCCTATGACACGATTGCAACCAGCGGTGATTCGGCGCGTTCAGCGATGTTTCGCGGGGCGATTGGCGAAAAAGTCTACTTCATGGGGGAATGGCAGCGGGATGCCGGTTTTTTTGAACCCCTGAAACTGCTGGATCATCCGATCCACATTGAACGCGTTCCGCTGGACGCGGCCGAAGGCATCGTGTGTTGCGGCCCGTTCGACCCGATGGCGGACCCAGATGTGAACCGGCCCGACTTTCTTTATGCCAAGCAGAAAGGGATGAAACTGCTCTGCGCAAATCCGGACATCGTGGTGGACCGAGGCGAAACGCGCGAATGGTGCGCAGGTGCTTTGGCCCGACTTTATACCGAGATGGGTGGTGAAAGCCTATATTTCGGTAAGCCACACCCGCCGATCTACGATCTGGCCCGGCGCAGGTTGCAGGCGATTGGGGTTGATGTGTCGGATTCTGAAATACTTGCCATAGGGGACGGGCCGCAAACAGATATCGCTGGAGGCATGGGGGAAGGCATTGATACCCTCTTCATCACCGGCGGTTTGGCAGCCGCAGAAACCAAAACATCACATCATCCAGACGAAGACGCGTTGAAAGCTCATAACGAGAAGGAACAGATCAATCCAACCTATTCGATTGGTCGCCTGAGATAGCAAAAAAGACTTGATTTTCTGCAACTGCGAAGTAATAAAGTTGCCGACGAGCGGCAGATGATGGTCTTTTGTTGCTCTTTCGATCTCGAATGAGGGCAGCATGTTGGACAACCTTCCGCGCGGAACGATTTGCATCGAAGACATCGAAATGGGCATGTCACGGCACTTGCGCAAAGTCGTGACCGATGAAGATATCGAGATGTTCGCTCAAGTATCGACCGACCGGAATCCGGTTCATCTGGATGATGACTATGCCCGCGATACGATTTTCGAAGGGCGCATTGCGCATGGCATGCTGACCGCCGGCCTGATCTCTGCCGTGATCGGAGAGCAGCTGCCCGGACATGGAACCGTGTACATGGGACAATCGCTTAAATTTCTGGCGCCGGTGCGTCCGGGCGACATGGTTTATGCCGAGGTCAAGGTGATCGATATCGATTTTGCCAAACGTCGGGTGAAACTGGATTGCCACTGCGCAGTTGACGGAAAGAAAGTGTTGGTGGGTGAGGCCATGGTGCTGGCTCCGAGCCGCAAGTTCGACTGATAATCCACCTTAACCGAACTGCGGCTTGAACCTGACGGGCAGTCCCGCTAGGCAAGCCGCATGCATATCATCCGGGACTTCCAGTTTGTTGAACCAGAAGACCGAGGCGCAAGTGTCGCCATCGGGAACTTTGACGGTGTTCATCTTGGCCATCAATCCGTCATCGAGTTGGCGCGCAATGCTGAATTGAACGCGCCGCTGGGGGTCATGACATTTGAGCCGCATCCACGAGAGTATTTTTCCCCAGAGGCACCGCCCTTTCGTCTGATGCGCGGCAATGCACGCGCGCACCGGCTGGAAAAACTCGGCGTGCAGAAGCTTTATGAACTGCCTTTTAATTCAACGCTCGCGGGTATGACGCCCGAAGCTTTTGCGAGAAATGTCATATGCGATGGTCTGGGGCTTTCTCATGTTGTCGTGGGTGCCGATTTTTGTTTTGGCAAAGGGCGCAGCGGTAACCCTCAGGACCTGGTTCGCTTTGGCGAAGAGATGGGGTTCGGTGTGACAATCGCGCCCCTGTTGGAGCGCACCGAGAATGTGGTTTCGTCGACTGCGATCCGGACAGCTCTGTCAGAGGGGCGCCCGCGCGATGCGGCAACAATGCTGGGGCACTGGCACCGGATCGAGGGTGAGGTCGTCGGAGGCGAGCAACGCGGACGAGAGTTGGGGTACCCGACAGCCAATATGTCGATCGAAGGACTACACCCTCCGAGATTCGGCGTTTATGCAGTTTTGGTCGACGTCCTGGATGGCCCGCATCAGGGCAGCTATCACGGGGCGGCATCGGTCGGGACCCGGCCCATGTTCCAAGGCGAGGTTCCTAACATCGAGACATTTCTGTTCAATTTCTCAGGTGATCTTTACGGTGCCACGCTGTCCGTTGGTCTGGTCGACTATCTGCGGCCCGAAATGACATTCGACGGCCTTGACGGGTTGATCTCGCAGATGGATGCCGATTGCGCGCGCGCGAGAGAGATACTGGCCAGTACATGACTACGGATCCAATCGATCGAGCTGGCCTCGCGCCCCGATTCTGGGAACGCAAGCCGCTGCGCAAGATGAACCAGCGTGAGTGGGAGGCCCTGTGTGATGGTTGCGGCAAATGCTGTCTTAACAAGCTGGAAGACGAAGATACGGGCGAGGTCGCATTGACCTGTGTTGCCTGTCGCCTGCTGGATGACGAAACTTGCCGGTGCACCCAATATGATATCCGCCACCAATTCGTGCCCGAATGCATCGTCATGACACCCGATAACATCGACAACCATGCCTATTGGCTGCCCCAGACTTGCGCCTATCGACTGCTCTGGGAAGGCAAACCGCTTTACGACTGGCACCCTTTGCTATCAGGTACGCCTGAAAGCGTTCACACCGCCGGAGTCTCCGTGCAGCGGCGAACCGTATCTGAATTCGAAACGCCCATGGAAGAGTGGGAAGACTACATCATCGAGGAGCCGAATTAATGCATTTTGCCTCTGATAATTCCGGGCCTGTTCATCCCGAAGTTCTGGCCGCATTGGCCGAAGCCAATCAGGGCTATCAGATGGCTTATGGCGCCGACACCTTGATGAACGAAGTGCGCGACCAAATCCGCGGCATTTTCGAAGCACCGGGTGCGGCAGTTTATCTGGTCGCTACGGGAACGGCAGCGAATTCACTGGCGTTGGCAACGCTGAGCAAGCCGTGGGAAACCGTGTTCTGTTCACCCGTTGCTCATATCCATGAGGATGAGTGCAATGCCCCCGAATTCTACACCGGCGCGAAACTGACTCTGGTGCCGGGTGGCGACAAGATGACCCCCGAAGCATTGACCAAGTCCATTGAGGGGGAAGAAACCCGCGGCGTGCATGGTCCGCAGCGCGGGCCTGTCTCGATCACTCAGGTGACCGAGCGTGGCTCGGTTTACTCGCTTGCCGAACTTCAAGCCTTGTGTGGCGTTGCCAAGAAGTATGGGTTGCCGGTGCATATGGATGGTGCACGCTTCACTAACGCTCTGGTCGCTTTGAATTGCTCACCGGCAGAGATGACGTGGAAATCTGGTGTTGACGCAGTCAGCTTTGGCGGCACCAAAAACGGGCTGATGGGTGTCGAGGCCGTAATCTTCTTCGACGAAAGCAAAGCTTGGGAGTTCGAGCTGCGGCGCAAGCGCGGGGCGCACCTGTTTTCCAAGCACCGTTATCTGTCGGCCCAGATGGCTGCTTATCTGCAGGATGACCTGTGGCTGAAATCAGCTCGCAAAGCGAATGCCAATTGCGCGCGATTGGCGGGTGGTCTGCGGGCAGTCGGGGCAGAATTCCTGCATGAACCCCAGGCAAACATGATTTTCGCAAGCTTTCCTCGCAGCCAACACAAGCGCCTGCACGAGGCCGGCGCCGTTTATCACCTGTGGGGCGATACGTTGGACGGTGTCGACGAAGACGAGATGCTGGCCTGCCGCCTTGTCTGTGACTGGTCCATCGAAACCGACCAGATCGATCGGTTTCTGAACCTCTTGTAGCCGTGCCTCCCTGCCCCGGCTATTTCATCTCAGCCAGATGCTTGTCCAGATCATCAAGACGGTCCTGTCCCCAGAACCTCTGATCGTCCGGTGTGATGTAGAAAGGTGCCCCGAAAACACCCCGGTCCACGGCTTCTTCCAGATTTGCGGCGTAGGTTTCCGCACCTACCAACAGGCCACTATCAGCTAGATTTGGACTAAATCCTGCCTGTTCCAAGCAATCCCGGATCACGCCATCATCAGAGATGTCCTTTTCTTCTGCCCAGCAGGCACGCAAGAAGGAATGGCAAAGTTTACCCACATCACCTGATCCATCCTGTACTGCTGCGATCACAGCGTAAGAGGACGGTGCCATGTTCGTCGGCCAGTGCGCAGGCTGCAGGTTCAACGGCATATCCAGATTACGCGCTTGGCGCACTAATTCCTGCCCGCGGTATTCGATGCGAGATATATGTCGGTCTTTTGGTGGCGTTCCACCTGTCCGGCCGAACAGGGCAACAATATCCAATGGTTTATAGTTGATCGTCGCACCGTGTTTTGCCGCGATCTCTTCAAGGCGCATTCCCGCCAGATAGGAATAGGGCGAGAGTGTCGCAAAAAAGTAGTCAATCTGGGCCATGTTCACTTTCTCCGCTGCGTTATCTTTGCGGGACGGTAGACCCATGCTAAGCGGTGTCAACATCACGAATCTGTCACATTGCCACTGCTGCCCGGGGAAAATCAGCCGATGCCGACACTTCACGAACCCAAGCTTATCGCTGGGAACGCCAATCTTCCGCTTGCCGAAACCATTGCACGTCGCATGAGCCTGCATCGCGGCGTTGACCAGGGGCTGGTCGATGCACGGGTCGAACGGTTCAACGACGGAGAGATTTTCGTCGAGGTTTTCGAGAATGTGCGCGGTGAGGATATGTTTATCGTTCAACCAACCTCGAACCCCGCCAATGACAATCTGATGGAGCTGCTGATCATCGCAGATGCCCTGCGCCGTTCATCCGCAGCCAGGATCACCGCTGTCATTCCGTATTTCGGGTACGCCCGTCAGGACCGCCGCACCAAGGCGCGCACACCAATCAGCGCCAAGCTGGTGGCAAACATGCTGACTGGTGCGGGTATCGAACGGATTCTAACCATGGATCTGCACGCAGCCCAGATTCAGGGCTTTTTCGACATGCCGGTGGACAACCTTTATGCCTCTCCGATCTTTGCCCTGGATGTGAAGAAACAATTCAAGGATCAGATGGACGACCTGATGGTGGTCTCGCCGGATGTCGGCGGTGTTGCACGTGCCCGTGAATTGGCCAAACGCATCAATGCGCCCCTTTCGATCGTTGACAAACGCCGCGAAAAGGCAGGCGAAGTGGCCGAGATGACTGTCATTGGTGACGTGAAAGACAAAATCTGCCTGATTGTCGATGACATTTGCGATACCGCTGGCACTCTGTGCAAAGCTGCCCAGGTGCTGATGGATAACGGCGCCAAGGAAGTACACTCTTACATCACCCACGGTGTCATGAGTGGACCGGCGGTTGAACGTGTGACCAATTCGGTGATGAAATCTCTGGTCCTATCGGACACGATCCAGCCTACGGCTGAGATCAACAAGGCCGCCAATATCCGCATCGTGCCCACCGCGCCGATCTTTACGCAGGCGATCCTGAACATTTGGAATGGCACCAGCGTGTCATCTTTGTTCGAAGACAAGACACTGACGCCGATCTACGAGTCACTTTATCATATGGATTGATCGAAAAAACTGCTGGCTACCATAGATAATGTCTGAATTCATGACGGCCTACCTATTCGGCGACCGTCATGATTTCTTCCAACGGTTTTTTCATCTTTGCAACTTTTGGCACCTTCGCGTCGTCTTGCGGGTGGCCTACAGCTACGATCATAATAGGCTTTTCATGATCAGGGCGGTTTAGCAGTTTATTCAGGAACTTCATCGGGTTGGGTGTGTGGGTCAGTGAAACCAGCCCTGCATGGTGCAGCGCCGTCAACAAAAAGCCCGTGGCAATGCCCGTGCTTTCAGGCACGTAGTAGTTTTTGAACCGATCTCCATCATCGAAATGACCCCAACGTTGGGCGAAAATCACTATCAGCCACGGTGCGTCTTCCAGATGCGGCTTCTGATCGTTAGTCCCGATTGGTTCAAGCGCCTTCAGCCATTCATCTCCGGCACCGCCTTCATAAAACCTGCGCTCCTCAGCTTCTGCCTCTTCCCGAATACGGCGTTTCATCTCAGGGTTCGAGATGGCCACAAAGTGCCAGGGCTGATGATTGGCCCCTGAGGGCGCTGTTCCGGCTGCGCGAATGCACTCTTCGATGACCGTGCGCTCGACGGGCCGGTCCGAATAGTCACGCACGGTATGGCGGCGTTTCATCTTGTCGTAGAACGCTCGCGCTTCGGCCAGCATTTCTTCATCAGACAAGTCCATACGATCCGGAAGGTCCAAGGCTTCGTATTCGATATGATCTCTTGCAAACACCTGTATGATCCTCCGGTTGCGTTAGCCGCTATTTGGGGTGGCCAGTCTTCTTTATGGGACGACGCGCGAAGGTGCGCAATCTTATGTCACGAACAGGCCTGCTTCACGAGATGTCCCAATCGTCTTCATGCGAAACATCTCCAATTGCGGTCCAATTCACCCGAATTCTGGCGATACGCGTATCAGACCAGGTGCGAAACACCGCATTGAATCCTTCCGGCGTTATATCTTCGGCCTGAACTTCAGCGCGTAAAGCGGAAGACGTATCCACATCCCAAAGCACCACGCCTATCTGGACGATTGGCACAGAGCGGAACACTTCTGAAAAACGGACGCTTACGCGACGCTCTCGCGGGCCCTCACCAGTCCACATCACGCCACCATCGGCGAAATCGGAAAACAAGACCTCCTCGCCCTGATCAATGCCGATGGGATGGGTTTGAAACTTTTTCATCTATCGTCTTTTATTGTTCAATTCCTGCAGCTTAACTTCAGCGAATGGCAAAATCACGACAAAAAAACGGCCCCGCGTATACAGGGCCGTTCCAAGTGATCAGAATGTCATGAACCCTTACAGGCTCATATGCGTTCCTAGGGCTTCCATGTCAGCCAGCAACTTGGCAGCATCGTCGACGATCGTCTGATCGTCACCGGCCTTGGCCGCCTCGTGCGAGGTGCGGGCCTCGGCGATCAGATCGTCCAGATGCGAACGTGTTACTTCGGCAACCGGAATGGCCTTTTCGGCCAGAACCGACAGGCCATCACCATTGATCTGAGCAAACCCACCGGTGACCAGGTATTCGCTGGAGCCTTGGGGTGCTTCGACCTTCAGGATGCCCGGGCGCAGAGTTGTAATTGTGGGGGCATGATCGGGCATTGCCGTCATGTCCCCGTCCGCGCCGGGAATCTGGACCGCGGTGGCCTCGAGCGAAGCAAGGCTCCGCTCGGGGCTGACGAGGTCGAATTGCATCGTGTTTGCCATCAGGGATACTCCTTAGGCGGCTTCTGCGGCCATCTTCTCCGCTTTGGCGATCACTTCTTCGATGCCGCCAACCATCAGGAAGGCCGCTTCGGGCAGGTGATCGTATTCGCCAGCAACAACCGCTTTGAACGACGCGATGGTCACATCCAGAGGAACCTGAACGCCCGGCGAACCGGTGAAGACTTCGGCCACGTCGAACGGCTGCGACAGGAAGCGCTCGATCTTACGGGCACGTGCCACGGTCAGTTTGTCCTCTTCCGACAGTTCGTCCATGCCGAGGATGGCGATGATGTCCTGCAGCGACTTGTAGCGCTGGAGAATCTGCTGAACGTCGGTTGCGACCTTGTAGTGCTCTTCACCAACGATGGCCGGGTCGAGCAGACGCGAGGTCGAGTCGAGCGGGTCAACCGCCGGGTAGATACCCTTTTCCGAGATCGCACGGTTAAGAACGGTGGTCGCGTCCAAGTGAGCAAACGAGGTTGCTGGCGCCGGGTCGGTTAGGTCGTCCGCAGGCACGTAGATCGCCTGCACGGACGTGATCGAGCCCGACTTGGTCGAGGTGATGCGTTCCTGCAGGGCACCCATGTCGGTGGCCAGGGTCGGCTGGTAGCCCACCGCCGAAGGAATACGACCCAGCAGAGCCGAAACCTCGGAACCCGCCTGCGTGAAGCGGAAGATGTTGTCGACGAAGAACAGAACGTCAGTACCGGATTGGTCGCGGAACTGCTCGGCCAGGGTCAGACCGGTCAGAGCAACACGCGCACGCGCACCCGGAGGTTCGTTCATCTGACCGTAAACCAGGGCCACCTGCGATTCCGACAGGTTGTCCGGTTTAATAACGTTCGATTCGATCATCTCGTGGTACAGGTCGTTGCCTTCACGGGTCCGTTCACCAACACCCGCGAACACCGAGAAGCCCGAGTGCACTTTTGCGATGTTGTTGATCAGTTCCATGATCAGAACGGTTTTACCAACGCCGGCGCCGCCGAACAGGCCGATCTTACCGCCTTTGGCGTATGGGGCCAGCAGGTCAACAACCTTGATGCCGGTTACCAGAACTTCCGACTCGGTCGATTGTTCGTCAAAAGTCGGTGCGGGCTGGTGGATCGCACGGGCTTCGGTTGCTTCAACCGGGCCTTTTTCGTCGATCGGCTCGCCAACCACGTTCAGGATGCGGCCCAGAGTGGCGTTACCAACCGGAACCGAGATCGGTGCACCAGTGTCGGTCACGGCTTCGCCGCGGACCAGACCCTCGGTCGCGTCCATCGCGATGGTACGGACGGTGTTTTCACCCAGGTGCTGAGCAACTTCCAACACCAGGCGCTTGCCGTTGTTGGTGGTTTCCAGCGCGTTCAGAATTTCAGGCAGCTGATCTTCGAAGTGCACGTCGACGACGGCCCCGATGATCTGTGTGACTTTGCCTTTTGCATTCGCCATGTTTCGTCTCCGGTATGTCTCTACAGCGCTTCGGCGCCGGAAATAATTTCAATCAGCTCGTTGGTGATCACGGCCTGACGCGAGCGGTTGAACTGGATCGTCAGCTTGTCGATCATCTCACCCGCGTTGCGTGTCGCGTTGTCCATTGCGGACATCCGTGCACCCTGTTCAGACGCTCCGTTTTCGAGCAGAGCCGAGAAGATCGCGGTGGCAACCCCCTTGGGCAGCAGGTCGGCCAGGATGGCCTCTTCGCTGGGCTCGTAGTCGAATACCGCACCGCTGTCGTCACCCGTCGCTTCGTCTTCGAACGAGGCGGGGATGACCTGCTGTGCCGTCGGGATCTGGGTCACAACGTTGACGAACTTCGAGTAGAAGATCGTGGCAACGTCGAACTCACTCCCGTCAAAGCGGGACAGGACGTCCTTGGCGATGTCTTGCGCGTTGGAATACCCCAGACGCTTGACCTCGCTCAGGTCGATATGTCCAACGAACAGATCGCTAAAATCACGCTTGAGCGCGTCGCGACCTTTTTTGCCGACGGTCAAAACCTTGACCGTCTTGCCTTTGGCGCGCAACTCGTCCGCCTTTTGGCGAGCGAGCTTGGCGATGTTCGAGTTGAAGCCGCCACACAGGCCGCGTTCAGCTGTCATGACAACCAGCAGATGGACATCATCACTGCCCGTGCCACGGAGCAGCTTGGGGGCGCTGTCGCTGCCCCCGACCGAAGCCGCCAGCCCCGCCATCACGGCATTGAACCGCTCGGCATAGGGACGCGAGGCTTCGGCAGATTCCTGGGCGCGACGCAGTTTTGCAGCCGCGACCATCTGCATGGCCTTGGTGATCTTGCGGGTCGATTTGACCGACTCGATCCTGTTTTTAAGGTCCTTAAGATTTGGCATATGCCCGCCTCTCCCTTAAGCGAAGGTTGCGGCGTATTCGTCCAGCGCAGCCTTGATCTTGTCGGAAGCGTCACCCTTGATCTTGGGATCTTCGTCCGTGATCCACTGAAGCAGATCCGCGTGCTTGCCACGCAGATGCGCCAGCAGGCCAGCTTCGTAACGACCAACATCGGACACGTCGATCTTATCGAGGTAACCATTGGTACCGGCGAAAATTACGCAGACGATTTCAGCGTTGGTCAGCGGCGAGTACTGCGGCTGTTTCATCAGCTCGGTCAGACGCGCACCACGGTTCAGCAGCTGCTGGGTCGCGGCGTCGAGGTCAGAACCAAACTGCGCAAAGGCAGCCATTTCGCGGTACTGAGCCAGTTCCAACTTAACTGGACCGGCAACCGACTTCATCGAGTCGGTCTGAGCCGAGGAGCCCACACGCGAAACCGACAGACCGGTGTTCACGGCGGGGCGGATACCCTGATAGAACAGTTCGGTTTCCAGGAAGATCTGGCCGTCGGTGATCGAGATCACGTTGGTCGGAATAAACGCCGAAACGTCACCACCTTGAGTTTCGATAACCGGCAGAGCGGTCAGCGAGCCCGCACCGAAGTCTTCGTTCAGCTTTGCCGAACGTTCCAACAGACGCGAGTGGAGGTAGAAAACGTCGCCAGGATAGGCTTCACGTCCGGGTGGACGGCGCAGCAGCAGCGACATCTGACGATAGGACACAGCCTGCTTCGACAGGTCATCATAGATGATCAGCGCATGGCGGCCGTTGTCGCGGAAGTATTCGGCCATCGCGGTTGCGGCGTAAGGTGCAAGGAACTGCATCGGTGCCGGGTCGGACGCGGTTGCCGCCACAACGATCGAGTAGTCGATCGCGCCGGACTCTTCCAGTTTCTTCACCAGCTGAGCAACGGTCGAACGCTTCTGACCGATCGCAACGTACACGCAGTACAGCTTCTTCGACTCGTCGTCGCCTGCTGCGTCGTTGTAAACTTTCTGGTTCAGGATCGCGTCCAGAGCAACGGCGGTTTTACCGGTCTGACGGTCACCAATGATCAGCTCACGCTGGCCACGGCCGATTGGGATCATTGCGTCAACCGATTTCAGGCCCGTTGCCATCGGCTCGTGAACCGATTTACGCGGAATGATGCCCGGCGCTTTAACGTCTGCAACGCCACGCTTGGTCGCGTTGATCGGGCCTTTGCCGTCCAGCGGGTTGCCCAGACCGTCAACAACGCGGCCCAGCAACTCGTCACCGATCGGAACGTCCACGATCGAGTTGGTGCGCTTAACAGTGTCACCTTCTTTGATGTCACGGTCAGAACCGAAGATAACAACACCGACGTTGTCGCTTTCCAGGTTCAGCGCCATACCCATGATGCCGCCGGGGAATTCGACCATCTCACCGGCTTGCACATTGTCCAGGCCGTATACACGGGCAATCCCGTCACCGACGCTCAGCACGCGGCCGATCTCGGCCACTTCGGCTTCCTGACCAAAATTCTTGACCTGGTCCTTCAGGATTGCAGAAATCTCTGCAGCTTGGATTCCCATTTATCCGACCTCTTTCATTGCATTCTGTAGGGAGTTCAGCTTCGAACGGATCGAGCTATCGATCATTTTCGAGCCCACTTTAACGACAAGACCGCCGATGAGGCTTTCATCAACGGTCGCATTGATTGTCACGGTCTTGCCCACACGCTCGGACAGCGTCTTGGACAGTTTATCCATTTGGGTCTTGGTGAGCGCCTTGGCCGAGGCGACATCGGCGGTCACCTCGCCACGCTCGTCAGCCAGCATGTCGCGCAGAACCTGCACCAGTTGCGGTACAACGAACAGACGACGTTTCTGCGCCATCAGACCCAGCGTATTGCGCAGGATGGCATGCAGGCCCATCTTGTCCGCAACAGCGGTGATTGCGCTTTCCTGTTCGGCGCGCGAAACCAAAGGCGATGCGATCAGGTCGCGCAATTCAGCGCTGTCACTCAATGCTGCTGCCAGATCGTTGATTCCGGTTTCCAGACCTGCAAGGTCATTATTCTCTTTAGCGATCTCGAAGATCGCGGTGGCATAGCGCTCGGCGATGCCAGTGGAAATCGAAGCTGGTTCGGACACGTCCACCCTTCCGATATTTGAGGCCCCGATTTTGAGTAGCGGCCGCTACCTTGGGGCGTGAGGAAACCCCGTCCATTTAGGGCGGGGATCAAAATCACCGGGGATGTAGCAGAGGTGTTCCAACCAAGCAATACGCTATAGCGGTAACAGTTTTATCCACAAATTATTATTTTTCATACACTTAACCCAAGTGCGACCCTTTGGACCGATTGGGGCAGTTGAAAAATGTTACGAATATGCAGGTTTTTGCGATTCCTGTGACCTTTTTCCCGCATTTTTTCCTTTCAAAATGCGCCGGACTGTCACGCAGGCTTTAACAAACCATCCAACGCTTTGATCGGGCGCTTCGCGGTGTCTTTAGTAACGCTCCCGCTAGGCGGACGAATGAGTTTACTGGCCTCAACCATAAGCACGCCTCCGGCCATGACGGTTGGGATGCGTTGTCCAGTCTTCTCGATCAGGCTGCCCGATTTTAGCCAGAACCGACGGAACGAAGGCGGCAGGTAAAGCGCCGAGCAATGGTTTTCCGGGACGAAGTGGTGCGCGCGCAATTGGTTTTCCAATTGGGTCGTTGAATAGGGCTGCCCAAAGCCAAACGGCGTCCGGTCTGAGCGCGACCAAAGCCCGGCCCGGTTCGGTACGACAAATAGCACACGCCCTCCGGGCCCCAGAACGCGCCAGCATTCTTCCAGCAATTGGCTGGGTCGGTTTGAAGTTTCCAAACCATGCATCACCACGAGTTTATCCACATGGCCAGTTTCGATTGGCCACATCGTCTCTTCGGTCAGAACGGAAACATTGGGCATCCCCGCAGGCCATGGCATTACACCCTGCGGACCAGGCATAAGACCAATCACACGACGCGCATCTTTGAGGTAAGGCCGCAATAAAGGTACGGCAAAACCAAATCCGACCACAGTTTGCCCTTTGGCTTCGGGCCAAAGATCCACCAACCGACCACGGATCGCTGCCTGGGCCGCGCGACCCAGGGTGCTGCGATAGTAGAAATTCCTCAGATCCTGCACATCAAGATGCATTGCGGACACCCGGTCAATCGGCTTAGCTGGGCGCAGTCTAGCAATGAAAGGGCAAAAGGCCATGCCTCTTGAGATCGTTACCATTCCTTGCCTCAGCGATAATTACGCCTTTCTCGCCCATGATCCGGCCAGCGGTGAGACTGCCTTGATCGATGCGCCAGAGGCAGCTCCGATTCTGGCTGAACTGGATTCGCGCGGCTGGCAGCTAAGCCATGTGTTGCTGACCCATCATCATTGGGATCATGTGGACGGGCTGAGCGGCATTCTAGCGAAACAGCCCGCGCGTGTGATCGGCGCAAAAGCAGATGAGCATCGGTTGCCAAAACTTGATCAGGCGGTGGTTGAAGGTGACACTTTTTATATCGGCGGTGAGCCGGTCGAGGTTCTTGATGTGTCCGGTCATACAATTGGGCACATTGCATTCTACATGCCCCAAACTGGCGTTGTATTCACCGCTGACAGCCTGATGGCGCTGGGATGTGGACGATTGTTCGAGGGCACGCCTGCGCAAATGTGGGCCTCTCTCAGCAAGTTGGCGGCCCTGCCCGATGAAACAATCGTGTGCTCAGGCCACGAATACACACAGGCAAACGCCAAGTTCGCCCTGACCATCGATCCCAACAACCCAGCCTTGCTTGACCGCGTGGCCGATATTAATCGCGCCCGCGCTGCCGGAGAACCCACGGTACCCTCGCTTTTGGGCCTGGAAAAGGCGGCAAATCCGTTTCTAAGGGCCACTGATCCGGCGATTCAGGCCCATCTGGGCATGGAAAACTCTGATCCCGTGTCCGTATTCGCCGAAATTCGAGCCCAAAAAGACAGCTTTTAACCCGTTTCAAGCCCCAATCACGGCCACGGTCACAACAAATGTGACTGTCAAGTGAAAGAAAACCCTTGAAGCCGGGGCGGGATCAACCAAACTCTAATAGTATGAGGACATGGTTGGGATGGGGATCCGGCCTGCAGCCCGCCCCCTTCCGGCGCAATACAGAGGAGCACCCGCGTGCCTTCATTCTCGAGCACACTTGAACAAGCCATCCACGCGGCCCTTGCGGCGGCGAATGAACGGCGACATGAATTCGCAACGCTAGAGCATCTGCTGCTGGCGCTGTTGGAAGAACCCGATGCGGTGCGCGTCATGAAAGCGTGCAGCGTCGATCTGGACGAGTTACGCAGCACCTTGGTCGAATTCATCGACGAAGATCTGTCAAACCTCGTCACTGATATCGACGGGTCCGAAGCCGTGCCCACGGCAGCCTTCCAGCGTGTCATTCAGCGCGCCGCGATCCACGTTCAAAGCTCTGGCCGCACAGAGGTGACCGGGGCCAATGTATTGGTGGCCATCTTCGCCGAACGTGAAAGCAACGCAGCCTATTTCCTGCAAGAGCAGGACATGACCCGTTATGACGCGGTAAACTTCATCGCACATGGTGTGGCCAAAGACCCGGCCTATGGAGAGAATCGTCCTGTAACGGGTGCTGATGAAGCCGAAGAAGAGGCTCAGACGACCTCTGGTGACGCCGAGCAGAAAGAAAGCGCGCTAGGCAAATATTGCGTTGATCTGAACGCCAAATCACGCGCCGGTGATGTAGATCCGCTGATCGGACGCTCGGACGAGGTTGAACGCTGTATTCAGGTGCTGTGTCGCCGGCGCAAGAACAACCCGTTGCTGGTAGGTGACCCCGGTGTCGGCAAAACCGCCATCGCCGAAGGTCTGGCGCATAAGATCGTTGCGGGCGAGGCCCCGGACGTGTTGTCGGAAACCACCATCTACTCGCTCGATATGGGTGCCCTGCTTGCGGGAACTCGCTATCGCGGCGATTTCGAAGAGCGTCTGAAAGCGGTTGTGACCGAATTGGAAGAGCACCCTGATGCGGTTCTCTTCATCGACGAGATTCACACTGTGATCGGAGCGGGTGCAACCTCGGGCGGTGCGATGGATGCGTCGAACCTGCTGAAGCCAGCGCTTCAGGGTGGCAAACTGCGCACCATGGGCTCGACCACGTATAAAGAGTTCCGTCAGCATTTCGAAAAAGACCGCGCGCTGAGCCGCCGGTTCCAGAAAATCGACGTGAACGAGCCGTCGGTCGAGGACAGTGTCAAAATTCTGCGCGGTCTGAAACCATATTTCGAAGAGCATCACTCGATCAAATATACTGCCGACGCGATCAAGACAGCTGTCGAATTGTCGGCGCGCTATATCAACGACCGCAAACTGCCCGACAAGGCCATCGACGTGATCGATGAGGCCGGGGCAGCGCAGCACCTGCTGGCCGAAAGCAAACGTCGCAAGACCATCGGCGTCAAAGAGATCGAGGCGGTGGTTGCCAAGATTGCGCGAATCCCACCCAAGAACGTCACCAAGGATGATGCAGAGGTTCTGAAAGATCTCGAAACCTCGCTGAAACGTGTGGTGTTTGGTCAGGATGAAGCGATCGAAGCGCTGTCCAGTGCGATCAAACTGGCGCGCGCCGGTCTGCGTGAGCCAGAAAAACCCATCGGCAACTATCTGTTCGCTGGCCCCACCGGTGTTGGCAAAACAGAGGTGGCGAAACAGTTGGCTGACACGCTTGGTGTTGAACTGCTGCGTTTCGACATGTCGGAATACATGGAGAAGCACGCGGTCAGCCGTCTGATCGGTGCGCCTCCGGGTTATGTCGGGTTTGATCAGGGTGGTTTGCTGACCGACGGTGTCGACCAGCACCCACATTGCGTCTTGTTGCTTGATGAGATCGAAAAAGCGCACCCGGACGTGTTCAATATCCTGTTGCAGGTGATGGATCACGGCGAATTGACCGACCACAATGGCCGGACGGTGAATTTCCGCAACGTGGTCCTGATCATGACATCGAACGCAGGTGCGCAGGAGCAGGCGAAAGCCGCCATCGGCTTTGGCCGCGACCGGCGCGAAGGTGAGGATACCGCAGCGATCGAACGTATGTTCACGCCGGAATTCCGCAACCGTCTGGACGCCGTGATCTCATTCGCGCCGCTGCCGAAAGAGGTCATTTTGCAGGTCGTCGAAAAGTTCGTCCTGCAGCTGGAAGCGCAGTTGCTGGATCGTGGCGTGACCATCGATCTGACACCCCGCGCCGCCGAATGGCTGGCCGACAAGGGCTATGATGACAAGATGGGTGCGCGACCTCTGGGTCGTGTTATTCAGGAACACATTAAGAAACCTCTGGCCGAGGAACTGCTATTCGGCAAACTGGCCAAAGGCGGCGTGGTCCGTGTCTCGATGAAGAAGGGCGAGCTGAATCTGGAAATCCTGGGCCCCGATCAGCCCCGCATTCCGGGCGACAAGCCCCCGCTTTTGACTGCGGACTAACCTACAGCCTCTATGACGAAAAACGCCCGCCTTCTCGGTGGGCGTTTTTCTTGTTTGGCAGGTAATCCACAGCGGTTCGAACCAGCCTTACCGCTCTGTCAGCTTCAACTCGATCCGACGGTTTTGGGCGCGCGCCTCGGGTGTGTCGGCGGGATTAACGGGCTGGAATTCTCCGAACCCGTTTGCCGCCAAACGATCAGGTGGAATGCCCAGCGCATCAACCATGTAGCGCACCACAGAAAGGGCACGACCCTGGCTGAGCTCCCAGTTGTCGCGATATCGTCCGCTTCCTGCAAGTGGCACATTGTCGGTGTGACCATCGACACGGATGACCCAGTTCAACCCTTCGGGTATTTCTGCGGCAACGCCTCGCAGGATATTGGCAACTTTGGCAACCTCCTGACGACCTTCCGCAGACAGGTTTGCGGACCCGGTGGCAAACAACACCTCAGACGAGAACACGAAACGGTCACCTTCGATGCGCACGCCATCCTGATCACCCAGCACATCGCGCAGCCGCCCGAAGAATTCCGAGCGATAGCGCTGCAAATCCTCGGCCTGTGCGGCTAGTTCCTGATTTTGGCCCGCCAGTTTCTCGGCCTCGGCTTCCAGCCGAATACGTTCAGCCTCTTCCAGCAGTCGGCGACGGCGTTCTTCCGAGGCTGCGCGCGCTAGAGCGGCATTCAGATCCTGGCCCAGCGTCTGTATCTGGATCTCGGCGGCGGTATTACGTTCTTCGTAATCGTCTAACAAAGCCTGCAGCGATCCCAACTGGCTGCGCAGGGCTGCCATCTGCTGATTAAGCAGCGCGGTCTGACGTTGCGCTTCGGTCGAGATTTCCTGTTCCGATGCAAGCGCCTCTCGGGCGAGCGCCAGCAGCGCCGCGCGCTCCTCGGCCAGCGACCTTTGTTCAGCTTCATTTGCTTGTGCTTGGGTTTGGGCATCCAGCGCCGCCTGCAGTTGTTCCCTCAGTTCTTCGGCATTGATCTCACCGAACTGACGCTCAAGCTCTGCCTTGGCAGCCTGTGCCGCAGCTAGCAAAGTCAGGGTATCCTCTGCTTCCTTTCGCTGCGCTTCCAGCGCCAAGGTCATCGCTGTCAGTTCGGCATCTGCATTCTGCAATCGATCACGCAACGCCTCAGCAGCGGCGGCTTCGGCCAGACGCGCGGCTTCTTCCTCGGTCAGTTGCTGTTCTAGCTCGGATATCTGAGCTGCCTGTGCATCTTCGCTGGTTTCAAGTTCGGCGACGAGAGCTTCAAGTGCTTCGCGTCGAGCCGCGGCAAGGCGGGCGGCTTCAGCCTGTGCGTCGATTTCTTGTCTGCTTTGAGCAAGTGCCAAATTCAAGGCATCTTGTTCATTTAGCAACTCATCGCGTTGCGTTTCTAGCGCGGCGATATCCCCCTGCGCACGCGCCTGATCAGCCAGCAAAGCCGCGACCTGTGCTTCAAAGTCGGTTATGCGGGTTTGTGCCTGCGCCAGATCATCTTCGACCTGATTAAGCGTTGCATTCAAGTTCCCAAGACGCGCTTGAAGACGGCTGTTTTCCCGCTCTTCCAGCCCCAGCGCCCCGGCCAGCGCGGCGATTTCGTCGGACAGCGCAGTCAGTTCATCCTCTTGACCTGAAATGGTTTCGCGCAGCACAAATTGCACGACCATGAAGATGGTCAGCACAAAGGTCAGCACCATCAACAATCCCGTCATCGCATCCACGAAGCCGGGCCAGACCGAGCCCGAAAACCGTTGACCTGTGCGGCGGGACAGCGCCATGGGTTACTCTCCTTCCGGGGGGGTACGTACGGCGCCCCGTGGCAAAGTCAACGCTTTGACCAGCAGCTCAAAATCCTTGCGCAGTTCGTTCATGCTGTCCTGACGACCAGCGGAGATTTCTTCGAGTATACGCAGCAACTGAACATCCATTGACCGCAGGCGCATGCGGCTTTCCGCATCAATCCCCTCGCCCGCGCCATGTTCGCGCATGTGATCCAACAAAGCGTCCTGCCCCAGCGCCACACGTTCAAGCGCAGCCGTAACACCTTCGGTCTGGGCCTGACGCTGGTTCATTTCCCCGATGACATCGACCAAATGTCCCAGTTTGGTCGTGACGTTCGTACGATCAACTTCTTGCGCCGAGAACATGTCCTGCAGTGCATCCATTTGTTCAGACATGGCGTCCAGTACTGGGGTCAGCACGGCCAGTTCCGCGCCGCCCTCATCGCCCGCAGCAAAGCCAACGCGGGTGATTGAGGACAACCATTCTTCCAATTCGCGATAGAACCGGTTCTGGCCATGGCCCGCGAATAGTTCCAGCAAACCGACGATCAAGGATCCGGCCAGACCCAGCAATGACGACCCAAAAGCAACGCCCATGCCCTGCAGCTGCGCTTCCAATCCTGTCATCAGACGGTTGAAGACGGCCAGACCTTCTTCACCTTCCTGCGGGTTCAGGCTGCGGATCGTATCAACGATGGCGGGGACAGTGGTGGCCAAACCAAAAAATGTCCCCAGTAGGCCAAGGTAGATCAGCACGTTGGTGATGTAGCGGGTGATCTCGCGCTCTTCTTCGACCCGTTCGGCGACGGAATCGAGGATCGATCGGGTAGAGCTAGAGCTGATCTGAGACCGCGCCCCGCGTTCCCTCAACAACGACGCCAGTGGGGCAAGCAGTTGCGGCGGGCGCACATCGTCACGTTCGACCCCTCCGGCAAAGGCTTCGATCCAACGAACCGATCCGATCAGTTGTGTGACTTGCAGAAAACAGGCAGCGACACCGATGACAAAGACCAGCAAAATGAACCCGTTAAGATACAGATTGGCCTGAATAACCGGCAGCACATATGGCAACGCCATGAACACGCCAAGTCCTGACAGCCCTATTGCGATCAGCATCATCAAAATCTGACGGATCGGTTGTGAGAAATGTGGTCTCACGCCCTGTTGTGCCTGCGCCATGCGCGTGGCTCCTGGTATTGTCTGCTCTGGGCTGAACCTATCGAAGTTCGCCCCGTGACGCCAAGAGTTTATGCGCTGATTGTCCGCACCCGTTGCGACAACCACTCAAGATCAGGGTCGTGCAGTCCGATCTCGGTCAAGTGCGAGGCAGTATTGTAGAGATATTCGGTATTTGGCCCACGTCCGCCAACCGCGTGGGCGATGATCTGAGCCTGCTCTTCCAATGGAAGACCACCGCAATACTGAACGTGGTGAGCATCGATGACGTAAGTCACTGCATTTACGATCTGCCCGCAGTCCAGATGCACGTCCAGCATCCGCTCCAGATAGGCTGACGAGATCAGCTCACGCTCACGCAATTCAGCCAAAGTGCGCTCTTCGTGACCTGCCTCGACAGCAAGCGCCAATCCAGTGCAATGCGCGTCTGGCTGTTCGTCCAGCGCCAATACCAAACCGGGGTCTTCTTCCGTGCCGCGATGGTGGATAGAGCGCATGCAAAACGACCGCGCATATCCGTGCAATTTAGCGCGTTCGCTGCGTGCCACCGGAAAGCCCGGGTTCCACAGCAGCGATCCATATCCGAATACCCACATCGTCATTGCACTGGTCCTTGCCCGTTTGGCCCTATAAACATCAAATCCGAGGCAGGAAAAAGGGCCATTCATCATGCGCCGTCTTGTACGCGTTTTCGTATTTATCGCCCTCGCGTGGAGCGCCTACTGGTTTGTCGCCGGTTATGGTCTGCGAAACGCCCTGACCGGTTGGTTTGACCGACAGCAAGAACTGGGCTGGCAGGCCGAATTCTCGGACGTGTCGACGGCCGGATATCCGTTTCAGCACATCACACGCCTGAATAATCCCGCTTTGGCCGATCCGGTCAACGGAACGGCGTGGAGTGCGGACTGGGTCGAGTTCCAAAGCCCAGCAATCTGGCCCGGCCGCCAGATGCTGCGCTTTGCCAGTACGCCGCAGCGCCTTTCCTATTTCGACCAGACCACGACCGTTCAGGCCGAAGCGCTACAAGCCGAATTGCAGCTCCAACCCGGTGTCGCGCTGGTGCTCGAGAAAATGGCGCTGACCTCAAAGCGCTGGCTGCTGACAACCGAAGGTGATCCGCAAGCCGGAGGCCAGTCGCTGAGCCTTGTGATGGAGCAATCTGGAGCGCCCGAAAGCTATGGGATTACTGCGAAGATCGACGGATTTACCCCCGGCGATGATCTGAGACGCCTGATGCGTTCAGCATCGACCCTGCCGCAATCGTTCGAAACGCTGGAAATGGATATGTTTGTCACTTTCGACAAACCCTGGGACCGCACCGCACTTGAGCAGCGTCGCCCCCAACCCGTTGCGATTGATCTGCGTTTGGCAGAAATGAAATGGGGTGAGCTGCGTCTGTTCGCCACCGGCGAACTGGAAGTTGACGAACAGGGCATTCCAACGGGTGAAATCGCGATGAAGGCCGAGAATTGGCGCGACATGATTGCGATGGCAAACGCCGCAGGTGCGCTGCCCGATCAGGCGGTTGATCCGGTAACCCGCGCATTGGGGTTCATGGCCGGATTGGGCGGCAATCCAAATGCGCTGGATTTACAGCTGAATTTCCGAGATGGGTTCGTCGCCTTAGGTCCGTTGCCCCTTGGTCCTGCCCCGAGACTGGTGCTGCGTTAACGGCAATAGGTGCCGCTGCGGTAGCGCGCGGTGTCTAGGTGGAAATGATCCCGATGGTAGCGATCAGAGTTTGGTCCGAGAACCGTGCCAAATGGCCCACACGCGCCGCGCCAAACCTTGGTCAGTTGCTTCTTGGACGGATTTTTGCGCCAGCCATTTAGAACCGTCACCACCTCACCATCGGCCATCTTGAAGCCCGAAATGTCGATGGCGCGCCCTTTACCATGCTCAGAGATCCGCGCCCCTTTACGGTTGTTACGTGTTCTACAGGCGTAATGCGCGGCGACCTGTAGCTCGACCACCGGACCTCGGCGTTTGAACGTGGGCTTTACAGTTTTGTCGACCCAATTATTCAGCGCCTGTGCAGTGCCGCAATCCATCGTCGCTGGGCGGCTCAGCCCGACCCCCGATACTGAGGTGATTTGCACTGCATCCTTAATCCCGCAGGCTTTGATCTTGCCCTTCACACGTCCAACCGGCTTACCCTGAATATCGATATCGCCACAGACTGAACCCTTACGCAGCTTGCGTTTCTTAAGAAAGACGCGTTGTTCCAATTCTTCTGGGCGCACAAACGGGCGGATCGAATACTCGGGCCCGAGCAATGGTAATTCAGCGGGACGGGCTGCAGCGGCCGTTACCTGCGGCGAAGCGGGCCGTAGCACCGGCCGGATGTTGGGGGTGACGATTGCCACCATCGCTTGGGTGGTTTCCGGGCGCGTCAACGGCACAATAGAAGTTTCAGGCGCCGCCGCATTTGCAGTCGTTGCCGCCAAAGCAACGCAGAAAATCAAATGGCTGCAACCGATCTTTCTCATGTCGATTTTTTTCCCCGCCCGAAATCTGGCGCATCCGTATCCTGGCCCGCATCAATGATGCCGCGGCGGATCGCCCGTGTGCGCGTAAAGTAGTCGAACAATTGCTCTCCGTCACCTGTTCGGATGGCCCGCTGTAGCGCAAAGAGCTCTTCCGTGAACCGGCCCAGAATCTCCAGCGTTGCGTCTTTGTTGGTCAGAAACACATCACGCCACATCGTCGGGTCCGAAGCCGCGATGCGGGTGAAATCGCGGAAACCAGCTGCCGAATACTTGATGACTTCGGTGTCTGTAACCCGCCGGAGATCATCCGCAACTCCCACCATCGTATAGGCAATCAGGTGAGGTGCGTGCGAGGTGACCGCCAGCACCAAATCATGATGCGCGGCGTCCATCTCATCGACATTCGATCCCAGACCCTCCCACAAAGCCCGCAGGCGAGCGATTGCATCCGGGTCGGAATCTTCGACCGGCACCAACAGGCACCAACGGTTGTCGAACAGTTCGGCGAATCCCGATTCAGGCCCGGAATGCTCGGTCCCGGCCAGAGGGTGTGCCGGAATGAAATGAACGCTATCGGGTATGTGGGGTGAGACGGCGTCAATCACGTGACGCTTTACCGACCCCACGTCTGAAACGGTGGCACCGGATTTCAGAACCGGCGCAATCTGCTGCGCCACAGGTCCCATTGCGCCAACGGGGACACACAAAACCACTAGATCAGCACCTTCGACCGCCTCTTCCGCGGTCTCGCAAACCCGGTCACAGAGGCCGATCTGGCGCGCCGTCTCGCGGGTTGCCTCGGATCGCGCATAGCCCGTCACTTCCCCCGCAAGCCCAGCCCGTTTGATCGCCCAGAACATGGACGATGCAATCAGGCCCAACCCGATCAGCGCAACACGGTCGTAAATCTGGCTCATGCAGCGCCCCCTTTGAACGCAGTAATCGCTGCAACCACGCGGCCGCAGGCGAATTCGTCACCTACGGTGATCCGCAGCGCGTTTGGCAGGTTGTAGCCCGCGACCCGCCTCACGATCAAACCCTGCGTTTTCAAATAGTCATCGCAGGCTTCCGCCTCGGCCCTGTCAGCAAAACGGGCGAGGATGAAATTCGTGCATGACACATCGGATGAAACGCCGACCTTCGCCAGTTCATCAGACAACCAAATCCGGAGGCGTGCATTTTCAGACAGGCAGAACCGCAGATATTCCTCATCCCGCACGGCGGCCTCGGCCGCCGCAAGAGCCGTCAGCGATAGGTTGAACGGCTGACGAACGCGGTTCAGCACATCAATAATCTCTTTCGCCGCATAGCCCCAGCCAACGCGCATCCCACCTAGACCGTACACTTTCGAAAACGTCCGGGTCATGATGACATTGCTAAACCGGTCCACCAGCCCTGCGCCTCCATCGAAACCATCGACAAATTCGGCATACGCACCATCCAGCACCATCAGGCAATTGGCTGGCAATGCATCCGCCAACCTCTGCAATTCGGCGTCAGAGACCATGGTTGAAGTAGGATTTCCCGGATTGGTCACAAAGACAATCCGTGTCTGCCCAGTGACCGCGGCAAGGATGCTATCTACGTCTACACGGCGATCCCTCTCGGGCACCATGACCGGGGTCGCGCCCGCCATTCGCGCGATGATTGGATACATGGAGAATCCATGCTCGGTATAAATCACCTCATCACCCGGACCAGCATAGGCCTGCGCTACGAACTGCAACACTTCATCACTGCCGACACCGCAGATGACCCGATTGGCATCCAGTCCGTGCCGTTCAGAAATTGCGGCGCGCAGGCTGGCATGATCGGTGCTGGGATAACGATGCAGCGAAACGGCACTTTCGCGCACCGCTTCGATCGCCTTGGGACTTGGCCCAAACGGGTTTTCGTTGGAACTCAGCTTGATGACATCCGCAACACCGTCAACATGCGACTGTCCGCCCTGATACAGCGCGATGTCCATTATGCCGGGTTGAGGTGTGATCTGGTTCATGAGGGGCTCCACTAGCTTGGCCCCTCATACCTTTCTCAACGGGTTGAGAAAAGCGGCAATTATCTTACGCCGCTTTGAAGCGCGCCGTCGCCGGATCGGCATTGTAGAATGGGACGAACTCCTCGGTCCGGCGCGACAGCTCGTTAACGCTGTCGATAATGAACTGAACGGTCTCTTCGCTCATGAGGTAAGAGAAATTCAACCGCACCCAACCCGGTTTCTTCATTTCCTCACCCTCCGACAGGGCCGCATGCAATTCTTCCGACGTTGCCCGATCAATGCCCAGCAAACGATGCGCATAGGGTCCGGCACAGGCACAGCCGCCACGTGCCTGGATGCCGTAGATATCGCTGAGCATCCGGGTAAACAGCTGCTGATGCACCGGCTGCCCATTCCGATCACACACGAGGAACGAGAATATCGGCAGGCGGTGTGCATTCTCGGCACCTAGCAATGTCAGATGTGGGTTGTCGGACCACCCATCCAACGCCATGCGGTTACACTGCGCCTCACGCTGTGCGATTTCATCCGTTCCGACCGCATCCTTGACAATGAAGGCCAGGGCCGCACGAATGTCTCCGATCACATTTGGTGTACCCGCCTCTTCCCGCGTCGCGAGATCGGCGCTGTAGTCGTGCCGCCAAGGCGAGACAAAGCTGACAGTCCCACCTCCGGGCCAACTCGGACACGTCCGCTTCACAACGCATTGGTTAACGACCAGAACACCCGACGCCCCCGGCCCACCCGGAAACTTATGCGGAGAGACAACGATCGCGTCCTTCCGCGCATCTTCCGGCCCCATGTCCATTGGCAAATAAGGTCCACCACCCGCATAGTCCCATACCGCAAGCGCACCATGCTCTTTCAGCATCCGCGTCACTGGATCAGAGTCGGTGATGATGCCGGTGACGTTTGACGCCGCTGAGAATGACCCAATCACAAGATCGGAATCTGCGTGCTCTACCAGTGCCGCCTTTAGCGCCTGCATATCGGGACCGCCGTCAACGGCTTCTGGAATCTCGATCACCCGCGCCTTGCTTTCACGCCACGGCAGAATGTTCGAATGATGCTCATACGGACCAATCAAAACGACCGGCTGATTAGCCTCTTGCACTCCCAGCAGACTAACCAGCCGGTTAAGACCCGCTGTAGCGCCAGACCCGGTAAAGATCACCGCGTCCTCTTCCTTGGCGCCAACTATGCAGGCGATCTCGGCCCGCGCCTCGCGGCGCAAACGGGTTATATAGGAACCGCAATAGGAGGCTTCGGTGTGGCTGTTGGCATAGAACGGCAACACATGCTCAGCCACGAAATTTTCGACCTGTCGCAACGCGCGACCCGAGGCAACGTAGTCCGCATACACAAGCGGCACGTCCCCATGCAGACCCGGGATGAGTACCCCCTCACCGATCAGCCCATCACGCAGAGTATTTCCGTGAGCAGCAGATTGAATTTCTGCGCGAAAGTTGGACAAGGTCATAACACAGGCTCCATATTGCTAACTCCAATATGATTGATCCATCCTGTGGAAACCTCACAATTTTATGCTTTATATGTCCGAGTTTTGTGTCATATGAGTTTATATGGAGAAAAAATTAGATCAAATTGACACGCGTCTTCTGAAGGAACTGCAAAAAGACGCAACACTTTCCCAGCGAGAATTGGCAGATAGGGTCGGCCTGTCCCAAAATGCCTGCTGGCGAAGAATAAAGGCCTTGAACGACACAGGTGTCCTGCAAGGTTCTACGGCGCGCATCGCGCGTGAAAAGCTTGGGCTGAATCTGGTGGTTTTCGTCATGCTGCGCACGCGCCACCACTCTGCCCAATGGTTGCAGGCCTTTCGCAGTCATGTCCTGACCATTCCTGAAGTGGTCGATTTCCATCGCATTGGCGGCGACTATGACTATCAACTCAAGGTCGTTACAGAAGATATGGCCTCTTACGACAAAGTCTATCAACGCCTCATCGATAAGATCGAACTGGACAGCGTCACCTCCTATTTCGCAATGGAGGCCATTGCCGAAAGTCGCCCGCTTCCTATCTGATCCGCCTCTTCATCTGGCCAAATATATCTCGGGGGAGTCGCGCAGCGACTGGGGCAGAGCCCCATAAAAAAAAGACCGCGCTGAAAGCGCGGCCCTTAAACTCAACAGGTCGGCGAAGATTAGTTCTTCGCGTAGAATTCGACGACCAGGTTCGGTTCCATCATAACCGGGTAAGGCACATCGCTCAGGCCCGGTGCACGCACGAAGGTCGCGGTCATTTTCGAGTGGTCGGCGTCGATGTAGTCAGGCACATCACGCTCGGCCAAGCCGACAGCTTCCAGGACAACGGCCAACTGCTTGGACTTATCACGCACTTCGATAACGTCGCCTTCTTTGACGCGGTAGGACGGGATGTTGACCCGCTTGCCGTTCACTTTAACGTGGCCGTGGTTCACGAACTGACGTGCGGCGAACACGGTCGGAACAAACTTGGCGCGGTAAACAACAGCGTCCAGACGGCGCTCCAGCAGACCGATCAGGTTTTCACCGGTGTCGCCTTTGACACGTTCGGCTTCTGCATAGATGCGGCGGAACTGCTTCTCGGTCAGGTCGCCGTAGTAGCCTTTCAGCTTCTGCTTGGCACGCAGCTGCAGACCGAAGTCAGACAGTTTGCCCTTGCGGCGCTGGCCATGCTGGCCGGGGCCGTATTCACGACGATTAACCGGGGATTTCGGACGACCCCAGATGTTTTCGCCCATCCGGCGGTCGATTTTGTACTTGGCAGACGTGCGTTTGGTCACGGCTGATCTCCTTCTTTAGATCGAGGCCCCGATGGGCCACTATGAAGGGCGTTGTCCTCTTGAGGTTTCCCCCATGACAGGCATCCCCTCGCGGGGGCCACCAACACCAATGAAGCCGCGCTTATATCCCTGCTTCGGCCAGAGTCAACACGCCACAGCAAGCAAAGGGTAGGATTTCTGCTTAGAGTTGGAATCTTTCTGAGAAGTATCCGTTATTCAGCGGCCCAACCGGCAGTATTTGACAGACTTACCGGCACTGAACTTGCATTTGCGCGAGCCGCCGGGAACACGACAACCTTGTCGTCATAACCGCTGTCAATCTCAACAGGTTCAATATGCGAAGCTGCCGAACTGACCCAGAAATCTTGATCAGGCTCAGGGCATCCATCCTCAAACACAAGCACCAGAGACGCTTCGTTCACCTCACGCACCAGCTCGGCAACGAAAGTCTG
Source organism: Ruegeria sp. D7 (assembly GCF_056534355.1). Taxonomy (NCBI): domain Bacteria; kingdom Pseudomonadati; phylum Pseudomonadota; class Alphaproteobacteria; order Rhodobacterales; family Roseobacteraceae; genus Ruegeria; species Ruegeria sp. D7. The sequence continues at coordinate 32,001 of NZ_JBQFPG010000002.1, read as the reverse complement.
AGCCCCGTTTGACAACTCGATCTTGGCACTTTCGTTGATCTCGCCGGGGTTGGCGAAACTGGCTCTGGCCGCCAATATAGATCCAAGACCGGTGGAGCCTGCGTGCAGCGCAACTTGGTCAGCACTTGCGGCGAGTTGGACCCCTCGCCCCCTCCAGGACCAAGAGCTACCAACGCACAAGTGGGCCAAAGGCGCCGCCTCAAGCCCGTCAACTTCCGTCTGTGTCCAAAATATTGCTATTCGACCGTTATAACCGGTTCTCATCTGTCCGCCCGCACTTTTACTCATCCCACAAGTAACTGTGCTTGTGTATCAACGAAAAAATGGGCGGAAAAGAGACCGAAATGTAGCAATCACGAAAATGTTGCTAAAGAACAGCCTCATATTGATACTTTTCGTCGAATGTTGGTGAACGTCTGGCGCACCGCGCTAAGTTCGCTTCGATCCGAAGTCCGCGAAGATAGCCGACTTTGATTGATTGCAGATAGCTTTTACGCCAAATCAGCCACACTTAGAATGACCGCAGCTGCGGCAGGTCATGCAGCCTTCGATCATCACCATGTCGAACTGACCACAGGATGGGCAAGTCTTGCCACGCGGGGCGTCCATGTTGACCACCTGCGCCTGAGGATCGGATTTCAGGCCCATGCCTTCGCCCTCAAGGAAGCCGATATTGACCATGTGTTGCTCGATCACGCCGCCAATCGCGGCCAGAATGGACGGAATGTACTTGCCTTTGACCCAGGCCCCGCCGCGCGGGTCGAACACAGCTTTCAGTTCCTCGACCACAAAGGACACATCGCCACCGCGTCGGAACACGGCCGATATCATCCGGGTCAAAGCCAGCGTCCAAGCATAATGCTCCATATTCTTCGAGTTAATGAACACCTCGAAGGGACGGCGGCGTCCGCCAATGACGATATCGTTGATTGTCAGATAAATTGCGTGCTCGCTGTCCGGCCATTTCAGCTTGTAAGTCGACCCTTCAAGCGATTGTGGGCGATCAAGCGGTTCGGACATATAAACGACCTCGCCCCCGTCAACCTCATGCGGGGCATCCGCGCTTTCACCCGGCGCTTTGTCGTCGCTTTCCGATACGCTCAGAACCGAACCGGTGATATCATTGGGGCGATAGGTTGTGCAGCCTTTGCATCCCTGATCCCAGGCCTGCATGTAGACGTCTTTGAAGGCATCAAAGCTGATATCTTCGGGGCAATTGATTGTCTTCGATATCGAACTATCGATCCACTTTTGCGCCGCCGCCTGCATTTTTACGTGATGGGACGGGCTTAGTGTTTGCGCATTCACGAAATACTCGGGCAATTCGGCGTCGCCAAACTTGTCGCGCCACATCTGCACCGCATAGTCCACAACCTCTTCTTCGGTGCGCGAACCGTCCTTTTGCAGCACCTTGCGCGTATAGGCATAGGCAAAAACCGGCTCGATCCCCGAAGACACGTTGCCCGCATACAGCGAAATCGTACCCGTCGGCGCGATCGAGGTCAGCAGCGCGTTGCGGATGCCGTGTTCGCGGATTGCGTCGCGCACATCGTCATCCATCTGTTGCATGGTGCCGCTGGCCAGATATTTCTCGGCGTCAAACAGTGGGAAAGCGCCCTTTTCCCTCGCCAAATCGACCGACGCCAGATACGCGGCGCGCGCGATTGCGTGCAACCAGCGCTCGGTCTGACGCGCCGCCTCGTCCGAGCCGTAGCGCAGACCCAACATCAACAGCGCATCGGCCAGACCAGTCACGCCCAGCCCGATGCGGCGCTTGTCTTGCGCCTCGGCTTCTTGTTCGGCCAGCGGGAATTTCGACGCGTCCACCACGTTGTCCATCATGCGAACGGCGGTGGCCACCAGCTCTTGCAAGGCCTCCTCGTCCAGATGCGCGGCATCCTCGAACGGCTCGGCAACCAACCGTGCCAGATTGATCGAGCCCAGCAAACAGGCACCATAAGGCGGTAGAGGTTGTTCTCCGCACGGGTTGGTCGCCGAGATCGTCTCGACGTAATTCAGATTGTTCGCCTGATTGATCCGGTCGATAAAGATCACGCCCGGCTCGGCATAATCATAGGTGGCCTGCATGATCTTATTCCAAAGATCGCGCGCCTGAACGGTGTGATAGACCTTTCCGTCAAATACCAGATCCCACGGTCCATCGGCCTTGACGGCCTCCATGAATGGATCGGTGACCAGAACCGACATGTTGAACATGCGCAAACGCGCCGGGTCGGATTTCGCGGTGATGAACTGTTCGATATCCGGATGGTCGCAGCGCATGGTCGCCATCATCGCACCACGACGCGAGCCTGCAGACATGATCGTGCGGCACATGGCGTCCCAGACGTCCATAAAGCTTAGCGGGCCCGAGGCATCCGCTGCGACCCCTTTCACATCGGCGCCGCGCGGACGGATGGTTGAGAAATCGTAACCGATCCCCCCGCCCTGCTGCATGGTCAGCGCGGCCTCTTTCAGCATGTCGAAGATACCGCCCATGCTGTCGGGGATCGTCCCCATCACAAAGCAGTTGAATAGGGTTACCTGTCGCGCGGTGCCCGCCCCGGCGGTGATGCGGCCAGCAGGAAGGTATTTGAAATCCTCTAGCGCCTCATAGAATTTTTTTTCCCAATGCGCCGGGTCTTCTTCCACACGCGCCAGATCACGAGCTATGCGCCGCCAGCTGTCCTCGACTGTCTGATCGATGGGCGTACCATCCGCCTGTTTGAAGCGGTATTTCATATCCCAGATCTGCTCGGCGATGGGGGCGGCAAAGCGGCTCATCGGTGATTCCCTGTACTGAAAGAGGCATTCAGATTAGCCCAGATCACATCTAAACCACAACACCTTGATGACAAGCGCATGAGGGCTACAATATAGGGATCACCCTTGGGACGACTCTGTGGGAAAGCTGTGGATAAGTACGTAAACCTCATCAAACTTTCGGTTGGGTCAGAAAGCGTCGACACGTTGATGGCATGGCAAGACAGCCGCAAACCACTCTATGAGGACGGATACCCGCGCCACGTCACCCGCATGTGGCCCAAGCGCGACGCTGAAATTCTGAATGGCGGGTCGATCTATTGGGTGATCAAAGGTGTGGTCCAGTGCCGCCAGCGCATCCTGCGGCTGGATGAAGTCCGTGGTGAGGATGGCATCCGCCGCTGCGCCATCGTCCTGGACCCCGAGGTACACAGAACGCAGAACGCTCTGAAGCGTCCATTCCAGGGCTGGCGGTATCTCAAGCCTGAGGACACCCCTGCCGACTTGCCTAAAAATCGCGAGCAGGACGACGCCCTGCCCGACGATCTGAACCGCGCATTAGCGGAAATTGGGGTGCTTTAGGCCAACCTGTCCAGCAGCTCATTCAAAGCCGTCTTTTCAGCCGCATCGTATTTGGCCACGCGGCTGCGCCACAGCGTGGCCTGCGATTGCAGGATCAGCCCATCCGACAGGATTTTCAGGTGGTTCGCCCGCAGTGTTTCCCCGGTCGAGGTGATATCGGCAATCGCCTCGGCTGTCTCATTCACCACCGTCCCCTCGGTTGCGCCCTGGCTGTCGACCAGCGTGTAATCGGCCACCCCCGCTTCGGTCAGGAATTCGCGGACCAGACGGTGGTACTTGGTAGCGATCCGCAGCCGATGGCCATGCGCCCTGCGAAAACCTGCCGCCGCTGCATCCAAATCATCCAGAGTGTCCACGTCGACCCAGCAGGCTGGGGTTGCGATGATAAGGTCCGCCTTGCCGAACCCCAAAGGTGCAACCTCTTCCACCTGCTGTTCCCAGCGCGGCAGCTTTTCATGCACAAGATCGATGCCGGTCACGCCCAAATGAATGCGTCCCGCCGCCAGCTCGCGCGGAATCTCTCCTGCAGACAATAGGATCAGCGAGACGCCACCAATCCCATCAACCTTGCCCGCGTATTCCCGGTCTGATCCGCTGCGCGACAGTGTAATGCCGCGCTTTTCAAACCATGCGAAGGTCTTGTCCATCAACCGGCCCTTCGAAGGCACACCGAGTTTCAGGCTCATTGCGCAGCCTCCTCGATTTCGAGCATCAGGTCCGGGCGGATCACGCCGCCAATTGCCGGAATCTCGGCCCCACCACCCAATTGCCTGGTCAGCGCATCATAGCGCCCACCGGTTGCAACCGGTGGCAGATCAGGGCGGCCTTCGGCATAAAAGCCAAATACAAACCCGTCGTAGTACTCCATCGAGGTCCTGCCATAAGACGCCTCAAAATCCAGTGTATCCACATCTACGCCCCGCGCTTGCAGGGCTGCGATACGAGCCTCCAAACGATCCAAAGCAGATGTGATCTGTGGCAGATCAACCGCAATGTCACGCAGTTGTTCCAGCGCGAAAGGCATGGTTTCTCGCACATTAAGTAGCGTCTCCAAACCGGCCAGTTCATTGTCCGAGATCGGCGGCGCAGCGCGGTCTTCGCGCAGGGCATCAATCCGTTCGAGAATTTCGGGCGTGCGGCGCTTGCCTATCATGGGCACGTCAATCGCCAATGGGTCGACCGCGTCAAGCAGAGCATCGCGCCCCTCGAGACTAGCTTTGCGTCCGGCATATCGGTCCAGCAAAACGCGGAACCGGCGAGGCCGCCAGAGATGCCGCATCAGTGCAGCCTTACGACGACTAGTGGTCTTGAGACCCCCGACCGCGGCGATCAGAATACCGATATCACCTGTCGCTGCCCGCAAAGGCAGCCCGCGCAATTGCAGGGCAAATAACGAAAACACCTCGGCATCGGCTCCGGCGGGGTCTTCGCGATCAAATACTTCGTAGCCGACTTGGATATACTCATTAGCACGATCCGGATCGTGTTCCTGACGGCGGAACACTTCGCCGGAATAGGTGTATCTTGCTGGTTCAGCCCCGTCGGACATGTGCATCTGCACCACCGGCAGGGTGAAATCCGGGCGCAGCATCTGCTCACCCCGCAGCGCGTCCGAGGTTACGTAAGCACGGGCGCGGATATCTTCTCCATAGAGGTCCAACAGCGTCCCGGCTGGCTGCAGCAGAGGCGTATCAACCACCTGCGCGCCCGCCGCCTCGAACCGGACACGCATCATGGCGGCGCGGGCCTGTATTTGGGAACGGTTCGGCATGGGTCAGTCCTGATTGTCCAGAATCTCGCGCACCTTAGCAACCAGATCTCCGCGGGGCACTTCGAACTGGCTGGGCCGTTCTTTCCATTCCTCAAGCGTGGCGCTTTCGGCAATCTTGGCGCCAAGGATCAGGTCCTTGATCTGCACGATCCCATTTGCCTTTTCGTCACCGCCTTCGATCACCGCAATCGGAGAGTTCCGCTTGTCCGCATATTTCAGCTGATTTCCAAAGTTCTTAGGGTTGCCCAAGTAGACCTCGGCACGGACTCCTGCATTCCTCAGTTCAGCGACCATCGTCTGGTAATCCGCCATGCGGTCGCGATCCATGACTGTCACAACCACCGGGCCAGTCGCTTGCGCCGCGATCCGCCCCTTTTCACGCAAAGCGGCCAGCAATCGGTCAACACCGATGGAGATGCCGGTCGCGGGTACTTCCTGTCCGGTAAACCGCTTGACCAGATCGTCATAACGACCACCACCCGAGACCGACCCGAATTGCCGCTTGCGGCCCTTCTCGTCGTATATTTCGAAGGTCAGTTCGGCCTCATAGACCGGCCCGGTGTAATAGCCGAGGCCACGCACGACCGAAGGATCAATCTCGATCCGGTCCGAACCATACCCGCCTGCATCCAGCAGCGCACCAATCTGCTCCAACTCAGCGATCCCGTCCGCACCGATCTTGCTGTCACCCACAGCGGCGCGCAGGTTGGCCAGCGTTCCGGCGGTATCTGCAGCTTTAGAAGTCAGGAAGGCAATCACCGGCTCGGCCTGATCACCGCTAAGACCAACACCATCGATAAAAGCGCCAGAGGCATCCAATCGGCCTTTGGTCAAAAGCTCACGCACACCAGCCTCGCCCACCTTGTCGAACTTGTCGATCGTGCGCAGAACATTATCTCGGGCGGCGGCGTCTTCACCCAAACCCATCGCTTCGAGCACACCATTCAGAACCTTACGGTTGTTGACCCGCACCAGATAGTCACCGCGCGGGATTCCAACGGTTTCCAGCGTGTCCGACAGCATAGCGCAAATCTCGGCATCCGCAGCCATTGAGGCCGTGCCCACCGTATCCGCATCGCACTGATAAAACTGGCGATACCGCCCCGGCCCCGGCTTCTCGTTCCGCCAGACCGGACCCATCGCATAGCGGCGATAAGGCGTCGGCAGATCGTTGCGGTGCTGCGCATAGACACGGGCCAGAGGCGCAGTCAGGTCATAGCGCAGCGCCATCCAGTCGCCATTGCCGCCTTCGTCAAATTCCTGCCATGCAAATACGCCCTCGTTCGGGCGGTCCACGTCGGGCAGGAACTTGCCCAACGCCTCAACCGTTTCAACCGCGCTGCTTTCCAAGGCATCGAACCCGTAACGATGATAGACGCCTGCAATCGTCCGCAGCATCTCGGTGCGCTGCGTGACTTCCTCGCCGAAATAGTCACGGAACCCTTTCGGCGTTACGGCCTTGGGGCGGGGCTGTTTCTTGGGCTTGGCCATGTGGGGCGTCCTTGGGATTTAGTGTTCCGCGCGCGGTCTATCCCATGGTCTGTTTCGGGGCAAGGCGGGGTTTCTCTGGCCAGGGCGTCACAGGGTCGCTATGAGACGCCTATAAGGAGAGCCCCATGCAGCATCTGGAAGAGCAGATCGCCCATCTGACCCGCACGGTTGAAGAGCTGAACTCGGTCGTCACAAACCAACAGAGCGAGATCGACCGCCTGACCCGCCGTGTTGAGATGTTGCTGCAGCGCGAGGCAGAGCGCGCACAGGAAGGCTCAGGTGGCGTTGTGTTCGGCGACGAACGCCCACCGCATTACTGAGGGCAAGCTGATGGCGAGTGAGGACAGCAACGCGCAATGCGTGTGGATTGCCACGACGGTGAACAACATCAACGTCATCTCAGCGGTAATCCGAAAGGAATACACCCCTCAATGGCGTGAAAGGCAGTCGCCCGAGGATGTTGAGTGGTCCAAGCGAATGGTTCAGGAATCTGACTTGGGCTGGAAACGCGGTGAGCTGCTGACCAAAGCGCATATTGGTAGTCTGTGGTACTACAACTCAAAAGCCGAATACTACACTGCGCCGTTTATCAGCGGCGGCGGCTATCCTCTGGTTTCAGAAGCGGCCAAATCCGTTCTGGAACAGTTCGATCTGGGGAGCACGGTATTTCATCCGCTGACGTTGATGGATTCGACTGAAAACCACCTGACCACGTCCGAGCGGTATTATTTTCTGAACGTGTGCAACAAGCGATCCATGGGCAACTACGATGTTTTGGGGCCAGAGGGCGATATCCGTTCACCGCTGGACAACATCGGCAAGGGAACCTGCTACCTTCCTAGAAGCAATCAGGAATCTAAACTGGTAGTCATACCTGAAGCGCTTGGTGGACCGGACATCTGGCTGGACCCGAAAGTTCCGAACCTTCTCTTTTTGTCCGACCGTCTCGTCTCAGGCCTGAAAGACGCCCAAATGGACAGAGGCTGGGGCCTTGTGCGTTGTCCAGTGGGCAGGCTTTAGCGCTCGCAAGACCAAGCGCTCGCTTACAACCCCAGCGTCGACTTCACTGCATTGTCGACCACCCCGCCCAGAAGGGCGTTCTTATCTGCGGCACAACCTTCAGACAGCGCGGCGATGAAGGCTTCGCGCAGTTGGGCCTTTTCCTCGTCAGAGGCTGCATGATCCTGGATATTAATCTGGCGGTTGTAAAGTGACAGGGCCGTCATCTTTCCTACGACTTCGACAACAAAGGCTTCGTCCCCGTCGGCCTCTTCGGCGATCGAGGCGCATGTATAGTGCATCATAGGCAGGACGTCTTGCACCATCTGCTCAGCAGCCTCATCCGCGAAAGCAAACGTCGGAAGAACAAACAGCATGGCGCAGAAGGAAGATTTGATGGGATTTTTCAACATCATGATCACTTCCAGTTATGTCCGATAATCGCACCGGCCACCCCACCGACCGCAGCCCCTTTACCATCGCCGACCAGCGCGCCAACGCCCGCGCCGACCAAGGCCCCGGTAAGAGTGTTTTTCTTCTTTTTGTCGTCTGCATGTACCGCAGTGGCCAATGCAAGTGAACATGCCGCGGCGAGTGTAAATATCCTGAAAACATTGCCTGAACTTGCCATTTAGGAACCCTCCTGTGAAATGGCCTTTGAGGATGTTCACCCAGCCTAGCGGGGTCCATCGCGTGTGGCAACATTACGGTTCGGGATCAGATTTCTTCGATCTCCGATATCCCCTCAAGCGACTTCAGCGCGCCTTTGATTTCTGGGTTGATCGGAAATTCCCGGCCCAGATCCATCTCGACCTCGCCTGGCAGTCCGGGATCGAATAGACAAACATAAACAGGTCCCTTGGCCACCCTTTTGGCCGAAGCCTCTGCGCCTTCCAGTACCGTGGCCATGTTCGGCAAAACCTTCGAATCCTCGACAAACACACGCAAACCCGTTGCACCCGCATCGGCCACAACTGTATCAACCGGACCAACGGACCGGCCCAGCAGTTTCAGCTGATCGGCCTCCATGGTCGCTTCGGCCGTCAGTACCACCTGTGCGCCGGTTTCCAGAAACTCTCGGGATTTCTCCAGTGTTTCCGAGAATAACGTGACCTCGAATGCTCCGGTGGGGTCAGAGAGCTGGGCAAAAGCGAACCGATTGCCGCGCGCTGATTTCCTTTCTTGCCGTCCGGCAACGACACCTGCCATCTTGGCAATAAATGGGCCAGAGCGCGCCTTTTCAGTCACCTGATCCAGTGTCAGTACCTGTTTGCGCTTCAGGGCCGGCATATAGTCATCCAGCGGATGGCCGGATAGGTAGAATCCGATGGCCTTGAATTCCTCGCTCAGGCGTTCGGCAGGTAGCCAATCAGGCGAAGGGGACAGACGCGGTTCGGGCAGGTCATCGCCTGCCTCGCCAAACAGGGAAACTTGGTTGGAATTCTTCTGCTCGTGAATCGCCGCCGAATACTGAACCAACGGATCAAGGCTTTCAAACACACGGCGACGATTTTTATCGAGCTCGTCAAAGGCACCGGCGCGAGCCAGCATCTCAAGCGGGCGTTTGCCGACCTTCTTCAGGTCAACACGGCGGGCGAAGTCGAACAGGTTTACGAAAGGCTTTTCGCCACGCCCCTCAACCACAAGATTCATTGCCTCGACGCCTACGTTCTTGAGCGCGCCCAGCGCATAGACCAAATGCCCATCGGCCACATCAAAGGTCGCTTGGGATCGATTCACGCACGGCGGAACATAGGGCAGCTGCAGCCCCTTGCGGATTTCCTCAAAATAGATCGCGAGCTTGTCGGTCAGATGGATATCGCAGTTCATGACACCTGCCATGAACTCGACCGGGTGGTTCGCCTTTAGCCAGCCGGTTTGATAGCTGACCACCGCATAGGCGGCGGCGTGGGATTTGTTGAAGCCATAGTTGGCGAACTTGTCCAGCAGGTTCCAGACTTCGGTCGCCTTGGCCTCATCCACATTGTTTTCGGCAGCACCTTTGAGGAACTTGGGTCGCTCTGCATCCATCGCCTCCTGAATTTTCTTACCCATCGCGCGGCGCAGCAAGTCCGCGCCCCCAAGGCTGTAACCCGCCATTTCCTGCGCGATCTGCATCACCTGTTCCTGATAGACGATGATGCCCTGCGTCTCATCCAAGATATGGTCGATGGACGGGTGCAGCGTGTCGCGTTCGCTAAGCTTGTTCTTGACTTCGCAGAACTTGGGGATGTTCTCCATCGGGCCGGGTCGATAAAGCGCGACGAGGGCGATGATATCCTCGATACAATCCGGCTTCATCCGCTTGAGCGCATCCATCATGCCCGAGGATTCAACCTGGAACACCGCCACCGTCTTGGCCGCCGAATAGAGTTTGTACGTCGCCTCGTCATCCAGCGGGATGGCGTTGATCTGATTTATTGCCCCTTCGGCGGGTTCATAGAGTTCCGTGCCATCGGGAGCAATGTGAAGGTCACGCCCTGACTTAAAGATCAAATCCATCGCGTTCTGGATCACGGTCAGTGTTTTCAGGCCCAGAAAATCGAACTTTACAAGCCCGGCCTGCTCTACCCATTTCATGTTGAATTGGGTCGCAGGCATGTCCGAACGCGGGTCCTGGTATATTGGAACCAGTGCATCCAGCGGCCGATCTCCGATCACCACGCCGGCAGCGTGTGTCGAGGCGTTGCGCAGCAGCCCCTCGACTTGCTGGCCATATGTGAGCAGACGGTCCACGACCTCTTCATTGCGTGCCTCTTCCCTCAGGCGCGGCTCATCCTTCAGTGCCTTTTCGATGGAAACGGGTTTGACGCCTTCGACTGGGATCATCTTGGACAGGCGATCAACCTGCCCGTATGGCATCTGCAATACACGCCCAATATCGCGCACAGCCGCCTTCGACAGCAAGGCACCGAAGGTGATGATCTGCCCCACTTTGTCGCGCCCGTATTTCTGCTGCACGTAGCGGATAACCTCTTCGCGGCGATCCATGCAGAAGTCGATATCGAAGTCGGGCATAGAAACCCGCTCGGGGTTCAGAAACCGTTCAAACAGGAGCGAATACCGCAGCGGATCAAGGTCGGTAATTGTCAGCGCATAAGCCACCAGTGATCCCGCACCCGAGCCTCGCCCCGGACCCACCGGAATGTCATGATCCTTGGCCCACTGGATAAAGTCGGCAACGATCAGGAAATAGCCGGGGAAGCCCATCCCTTCGATGATGCCAAGTTCGAAATCCAGCCGTTCCTGATATTCTTCAGGTGTCACGGCGTGCGGGATCACGGCCAGACGTTTTTGCAGACCCTCGTTGGCGATGCGACGCAGTTCGGCGACCTCATCATCTGCAAACTTCGGCAGGATCGGGTCGCGGCGATAAGCCATGAAGGCGCAACGTTGCGCGATTTCAACCGTATTCTCGACGGCTTCGGGCAGATCGGCGAACAGCGTCACCATCTCCTGCTGCGACTTGAAATAGTGCTGCGCGGTCAGACGTCGGCGACCGTCCTGCTGGTCGACATAAGCCCCCTCGGCGATACAGATCAGCGCGTCGTGGGCCTCGTACATGTCCGAAGTCGGAAAATAGACGTCATTGGTGGCCACCAGCGGCAGGTTCTTGTCATACGCCATCTCGACATGACCGCGCTCGGTCAAGCGCTCGGCCTCAGGTTGGCCTCCTTCGCCTGGGTGACGCTGCAACTCAACATAAAGGCGATCCGGGAAAATCGCGGACAAACGATCCACCAAAGCCTCGGCAGCAGGGCGCTGACCTTGCTGTAACAGCAACCCTACGGGCCCGTCTGGACCGCCGGTTAAGCAGATCAAATCATCTGCTCGTTCCGCCAATTCGTCCAAAGTGACCTGCGGCAACTGCCCGCTTTTGTCTACATACAGGCAGGAACTGAGCTTCATCAGATTCTCATATCCCACCTCGGATTGTGCCAGCAGCACCAGCGGCGCGGGTGCTTTGGGCTTTTCTCCCGGCTGCGCCTGAACGTAACTGAGATCGACCTGACAGCCCATGATCGGTTGCACACCTGCCCCGCTGGCGGTGACCGAAAACTCTAAGGCCGAGAACATTGAATTGGTATCCGTCACCGCGACGGCGGGCATCTGCATCTTCTGGCACAGGTCCGGCAGCTTCTTCAGCCGCACGGCGCCTTCCAGCAACGAATATTCAGTGTGAACGCGGAGGTGAATGAATCGGGGGGAACTGCTCATACAGGCTAAGCTATCTCAGCCAGCGACGTTGCAAAAGCGGGAACCGGCACCATCGAATGCCGAAAAAATCATCGGTGATTATTCGGCTTTTTCAGAAGGTGCTTCGGGCGCAGGAACGCACACCTTCACAAAAAGTGTTTATTTTCAATTTATTAAGTTTCACACATACACTACAATCATGGGCCGCTCGGGTGCAATGGTGTATCATATAGGCAGTTTTTCTTGCCAGATAAGGTGCGCTGTTTCTAACATCTGACGGCAAGCTACCGCCCGCCACTCTTTCTACGTCGCATCGAAGGAGGGCCGAACGGGCGCAACCGGGTAACGCGACGGGTTTCTCGAATGAACATCACGTTTCTTCTGAACGGAGAGACAGTGGAGCTGCCGGATGTCGATCCGACGGCCACCCTACTGGACTGGCTGCGTGAAGATCGCGGTCTGACAGGCACCAAAGAAGGCTGCAACGAAGGCGATTGCGGCGCGTGCACGGTCATGGTGACGGACGAAGACGGCGCAAAAGCTCTGAACTCCTGCATCCTGTTCTTGCCCCAGCTGCATGGCAAAGCGGTTCGTACAGTCGAAGGGGCAAGCGGCCCGGATGGCGAAGCACATCCCGTTCAACAGGCAATGGTTGACCTGCACGGCTCGCAATGCGGTTTTTGCACTCCGGGTTTTGTCATGTCGATGGTCGCCAGTCATGCGACGGGCGCCACGGATCATGACACCCAGCTTGCCGGAAACCTGTGCCGCTGCACTGGCTATGCACCGATTATTCGCGCTGCGAAAGCGGTCGAGGACCGTCCCGTGCCAGTCTGGGTCAAAGACAAGCCACTCGCATCTTCTGCTGCGTCGCGCATGCTGCCTGAATCTTCCGATGAACTGGCAGCTGTTTATGCTGAAAACCCAGATGCCACGCTGGTTGCCGGAGCAACAGATGTCGGCCTGTGGGTGACAAAGCAACTGCGCGACCTGGATCCAGTAATCTTCCTCAACCGTTGCGATGATCTCAAACAAATCACCATCACCGACGATGAAATTCGCTTTGGCGCAATGGTCGACATGAATCGGATGGGTGAGGCTCTGGCCGATCTTCACCCCTCTTACGCCGAAATGATCCGCCGCTACGCCAGTGTACAGGTGCGCCATGCTGCAACGGTGGGCGGCAACATAGCCAATGGCTCGCCCATTGGGGACAACCCGCCTGCGCTGATTGCTCTGGACGCAACCCTTCATCTGCGCAAAGGCGACACCCGCCGGTCCGTTCCGCTGGAAGAGTTCTTTATCGACTATGGCAAACAGGACCGCGTTCCCGGTGAATTCGTCGAAGCTGTCGGCTTCCCCCGTCAGCTGGATCGCCTGAAGGCCTATAAACTCAGCAAGCGGTTCGATCAGGACATCTCGGCCGTCTGCGGGTGTTTCAACATCACCGTCTCGGGCGGCATCGTCACGCAGGCGCGCATCGCGTTCGGCGGCATGGCCGGCATCCCGAAACGGGCAACCCATGTCGAGGCCGCATTGGTCGGTAAACCTTGGGCGCGCGAGACGATTGACGCCGCGCTGCCTGCCTTTGCTGACGATTATTCACCACTCACGGACATGCGCGCCTCGGCCACCTATCGACTGGAAACCGCCAAAGCGATGCTCGAAAGATACTTCCTGGAAGATCAGGGCGAAGTGACCAATGTGCTGGAGGTATCGGCATGAGCGTGACCAAACCCCTCCCCCACGACGCAGCACCGCTGCACGTTTCAGGAACCGCGCGGTATGTGGACGATATCCCAACACCCAGGGACAGTTTGCATCTGGCTTTTGGCCTCAGCCCGATTGCCAAAGGCAAGATCACCGCAATGGACTTATCTGCGGTGAAGGCTGCCGAGGGCGTCGTGATGGTTATGGCTGCGGATGATCTGCCCTTCGCCAACGACGTATCGCCTTCGATCCATGATGAACCGCTACTGTCGGACGGCACGGTTCACTATATCGGCCAGCCTGTGTTTCTGGTCATCGCCAGCAGCCATCTGGCCGCCCGCAAGGCGGCCCGTTTGGGCAAGATCGACTATGCCGAGGAAACCCCGATCCTAACCGTCGAAGAGGCTCTGGCCGCCGACAGTCGGTTCGAAGACGGCCCGCGCATCTATGCCAAAGGCAATGCTGATGCGGCTATTGCAGGATCCGCCCATGTGATCGAAGGGTCATTCGAGCTTGGCGGGCAGGAGCATTTCTATCTGGAAGGTCAGGCCGCTTTGGCCGTGCCGAATGAAGGCGCGGATATGCTGGTTCACAGCTCGACCCAGCACCCGACCGAGATCCAACACAAGGTGGCCGATGCATTGGGCGTTCCGATGCACGCCGTCAGGGTCGAGACCCGCCGTATGGGCGGCGGTTTTGGCGGCAAGGAAAGCCAGGGCAATGCGCTGGCAGTTGCTTGCGCGGTCGCCGCTCGCGCAACTGGCAAGGCGTGCAAGATGCGCTATGACCGCGACGATGATATGACCATCACCGGCAAACGCCACGCGTTCCGCATCGCCTATAAGGCCGGATTTGACGAGAACGGCCATATTCAGGGCGTCTCGTTCCACCACTACGCCATCTGCGGCTGGGCGCAGGACTTGTCCCTGCCCGTCGCCGACCGCGCGATGCTGCATTCGGACAATGCCTATCTGTTGCCAAATGCACGGATCGAAAGCCACCGGCTGAAGACCAACACCCAATCCGCCACCGCTTATCGCGGCTTCGGCGGCCCGCAGGGCATGGTTGGCATCGAACGCGTGATGGACCACGCCGCGTATGAGCTGGGTCTGGACCCGGTGGAACTGCGCCGCCGAAACTACTACGAACCGGCCCATGCGATTGCCGAGATCACGCCGTCCGAAAAGCCTTTGGGTCATCCCGACCCGCATGAGGACCTAACAAGCCGCGGCGCGGTCGAAACCGGGGACGCCCCCGTGCGCCCTCTGCCCGCTGGTGGCAATACCACACCCTACGGAATGGAGGTCAGCGATTTCGAATTGCACGGGATGACTCAGGCCCTACTGAAATCCAGCGATTACGAAACGCGCAAGGCCGCCATTGCGAAATGGAACGCCGAGAACAGCGTGATCAAGAAGGGCATTGCCTTTTCTCCGGTCAAGTTCGGGATTTCCTTCACGCTGACCCACCTGAATCAGGCAGGCGCTTTGGTGCATGTGTATCAGGATGGCTCGGTCCATCTGAACCACGGCGGCACCGAGATGGGTCAGGGTCTGTTCCAGAAGGTGGCACAGGTGGCGGCTTCGCGCTTTGGCATCCCCCTGGAGATGGTCAAAATCACCGCCACGGATACGGCCAAGGTGCCGAACACTTCGGCCACGGCAGCATCCTCGGGCAGCGACCTGAATGGCATGGCCGTGAAGGCGGCCTGCGATACGATCCGCGATCGAATGGCGGACTATCTGGCCGAGCGGCATCAGGCCGATCCGTCGACTGTCACCTTCTCTGATGGCCATGTTTCGGTTGGCGCAGAACGCTACACCTTCGCTGAAGCTGCGGCGCTGGTCTATCAGGGTCGGATCAGCCTGTCGGCGACCGGTTTCTACAAGACACCCAAGATCGAATGGGACCGGATCGCCGGACGAGGCCGTCCGTTCTTCTACTTCGCCTACGGAGCGTCGGTCACCGAAGTGGCCGTCGACACTCTGACTGGTGAGAACCGCATTCTACGCACCGATATCCTGCATGATGCCGGTGCTTCGTTGAACCCGGCGTTGGATATCGGGCAGGTCGAAGGAGGTTATGTGCAAGGCGCGGGCTGGCTAACGACCGAGGAACTGGTCTGGGACGGCACGGGCAACCTGCGCACACACGCACCCTCGACTTACAAGATCCCCGCCTGCTCAGATCGACCCGACGTATTCAACGTCGCACTCTGGGATGCCGAAAACCGTGAGGACACGATCTATCGTTCGAAAGCGGTGGGCGAACCTCCGTTTATGCTCGGGATTTCCGCATGGCTGGCCCTGTCGAATGCGGTCGCGGCCTGTGGAGAGGTCTACCCCGCTCTTGATGCACCAGCCACGGCTGAAGAGGTTTGGCGCGGCGTCCAAAAGATGAAGGGAGGCATCTGATGGGAATTGACTTGGAGGCTTTGAGGGAGGCGGTCAAAACCCACGGAACAGTGGTCCGGGTGGTCATCGCCGGCATCAAAGGGTCGTCTCCACGTGAAGTGGGGGCCGCGATGCTAGTCTGGAAGGACGGGCAAAGTGGCACCATCGGTGGAGGCACGTTGGAGTATCAGGCAGCCGAAGCTGCGCGATCCCAAACCACCGCCACCCGACTAACGCATCACGCTCTTGGCCCCGACATGGGGCAATGCTGCGGCGGTGCAGTTTCATTGCTGAGTGAAGTATTTGATCATGAAGCGCTGAATGCACTGGACGATACCGTCATCGCGCGTTCGGCCTCGGGCGGAGAGATGCCGCTATCGGTCAAACGTCGGCTGGCGGCAGCGCGAGGACAGGGTGTCGCGCCCGAGCCCCAACTGATCGAAGGTTGGATGGTCGAACCCGTTCACAAACCGACGCGTAATCTGTGGATCTGGGGCGCAGGCCATGTAGGCCGGGCGCTGGTGGACGTTTTGTCCCCCCTACCCGATCTGGCAATCACCTGGGTCGATACCGGACCCGAGCGGTTTCCCGATGTGGTTCCAACCGGTGTAACCCCGGTTCCGACCGCAAAACCCGCCGAGCTGGTTCGCCACGCGCCAACCGATGCCGAGCATCTGGTGCTGACCTATTCGCACAATCTGGATCTGGAACTGTGCAACCGGCTGCTTTCGCACAATTTCCTCTTTGCGGGGCTTATCGGCTCGGCTACGAAATGGGCGCGATTCCGGTCGCGACTTGCAGCCCTTGGGCATCCGCCCGAGCGGATCAGCCGGATCACCTGTCCGATCGGCGATCCAGGCTTGGGCAAACACCCGCAGATGATCGCCGTTGGCGTGGCAGCGCAACTGTTACGCCCCGCCCGACAGAACGAATTGAAGAAGGACCTGAGCGCGTGACCACTCCACTTCTGAGCTTGCAAGGGCTGACCAAAGCCTATCCCGGCGTCGTGGCCAATGATCAGGTGTCCTTTGACATCGGTGAAGGCGAAGTTCACGCGCTGCTGGGCGAGAACGGCGCAGGCAAATCCACGCTTGTCAAAATGATCTATGGGCTGGTGAAGCCCGACAGCGGCTCAATGCTGCTGCGGGGGCAGTCCTATGCACCGCCTGAACCGCGCGCCGCCCGTGCGGACGGGATCGCGATGGTGTTCCAGCATTTTTCGCTGTTCGATGCGTTGAACGTCGCCGAGAATATCGCTCTGGGGATGGAGAACCCGCCCCCAATGGGTGATCTGGCGTCGCGTATCCGCGAAGTATCCGAAACCTACGGCCTGCCCTTGGACCCCTTCCGCACGGTTGGCGATCTGTCTGCAGGTGAGCGTCAGCGGGTCGAAATCATCCGCTGCTTACTGCAGGACCCAAAGTTGCTGATCATGGACGAGCCGACCTCGGTTCTGACGCCGCAAGAGGTTGAAATCCTTTTCAAAACGCTGAACAAATTGCGCTCGGAAGGGACATCGATCCTGTATATCTCGCACAAGCTGGAAGAGATTCGAACGCTATGCGACCACGCCACGATTCTGCGGCTGGGTAAGAATGTGGGCGAATGTGTACCAGCTGAAACCTCAGCGCGCGATATGGCTGAGATGATGGTGGGCTCGACCCTGCAGACACCTGAACGTTCCGGCCGGGAGTTCGGTGACGTTGCGCTGGATGTCAGCGGATTGTCAGTGCCGTCGCCGTCGGAATTCGGAACCGCGCTTCGCAACGTCCACATGACCGTCCGCAAGGGCGAGGTTCTGGGGATCGGGGGTGTCGCGGGGAACGGTCAGGATGAATTGCTGGGTGTGCTTTCTGGCGAAATTCCGACCACCGCAGATGCGATCAAATTCAGCGGTCAACCCATCGGCAAACTCGGCCCGACCGCGCGGCGTAAGCTGGGCGTGTTGACCGCGCCCGAAGAACGGCTGGGCCACGCGGCTGCCCCTGATATGAGCCTGACCGAAAACGCTCTGCTGACTGGGTCGGTCCGCGAGGGGCTAGAGAATAACGGCTTTCTGAAGTGGTCCGAGACCAAGAGCTTTGCCGAAAAGATCATTAGCGCCTTTGACGTGCGTACGCCGGGTCCTGAAAATGCCGCCCGGTCGCTGTCGGGCGGGAACCTGCAGAAGTTCGTGATTGGTCGCGAAGTGCTGCAAAACCCGGATGTTCTGGTCGTGAACCAGCCGACTTGGGGCGTGGATGCAGCGGCGGCGGCCTCGATCCGGCAGGCCATTCTGGATCTGGCGGCCAAGGGAACTGCGGTCATCTGTATCTCGCAAGACCTCGATGAACTGATGGAAATCTCAGACAGCTTTGCCGCCTTGAACGAAGGACGACTAAGCGCCCCGCGTGAAACTACGGGTCTGACGGTCGATGAGATCGGCCTGATGATGGGCGGCGCGCATGGCATGGAGGTGGCCCATGTCTAAACAGTTAAAAGAAAAGAGAAACGCGGGGGTATGAGCAAATGATTGTGTTGGAGAAACGGCCTCAGCCGTCCAAGGCGTGGTCTTATGCCACCCCTCTGGTCGCGGTCCTGGCGACGATGGTTTTTGGTGGCATCCTGTTCGCCATTCTGGGCAAAAACCCGGTCGAGGCTATTGGAACCATTTTCTGGGAACCCCTGTTTGGCGAGTTCGCCTTCTATTATCGGCCGCAATTGCTGGTTAAGGGCGCGCCCCTGGTTTTGATCGCTATCGGCCTGTCTTTAGGCTTCCGCGCCGGTATCTGGAATATCGGGGCCGAGGGTCAGTACATTATGGGGGCCATTTTCGGTGCGGGTGCCGGTCTGGCATTCTATCCGCTGGATGCATTCTACATCTTTCCGATCATGGTGATTGCAGGCGCGTTTGGCGGCTGGCTATGGGCAATGATCCCAGCCTTCCTGAAAGTGCGCTTCGGTACCAATGAAATCCTTGTGTCGCTGATGTTGGTCTATGTGGCCGAACAGATGCTGGCCTCGGTCTCGCTAGGCCTGCTGAAGAATCCCGAAGGGTTCGGCTTTCCGGGTTCGCGCAATCTGCAATCCTACGACAGCGCGTATAATGCCGAGCTGATTGCGGGTTCAGGCATGCACTGGGGCGTAGTCACTGCCCTGATCGCTGTTATCTTTGCATATGTCTTGCTGAACCGGCACATGCTGGGCTTCCACATCCGCCTGACAGGTGAGGCCCCGCGTGCGGCGAAGTTCGCAGGTGTAAACCCTGCCCGCCTGATCCTGTTCTGTTTGGGTCTGGCCGGCGCGCTGGCCGGTCTTGCGGGGATGTTCGAAGTCTCGGGCCCTGCTGGCGTGGTCAGCATCGATTTCAACGTCGGTTACGGCTTTACCGCGATCATCGTGGCTTTCCTTGGCCGTTTGCATCCGGTGGGCATCCTGCTGGCCGGAGGCCTGATGGCGTTGACTTATATTGGTGGTGAAATCGCCCAATCTCAGCTGGGTCTGCCCGCCGCAGCCATTCAGGTATTCCAGGGGATGCTTCTGTTCTTCCTGCTGGCATTCGATCTTCTGACAAACTACCGCATCCGTGCGGCCCGTAGCGAGGTAGCGTGATATGGACCTTGGTGAAATTAACCCCGTCCTTCTGGTCGCCTCGCTAATGGTGGCCGCAACCCCACTTTTGTTGGCCGCAATCGGAGAATTGGTGGTCGAAAAAGCAGGCGTCCTGAACCTCGGTGTCGAGGGCATGATGATCGTGGGCGCAATCAGCGGCTTCGCAATCTCAGTCGAGACCGGTTCGCCCTGGCTGGGCTTTATTGCGGCAGCAATCGGTGGCGCGGTGCTATCGCTGTTGTTTGTGCTGCTGACGCAGGTGGCGCTGGCCAATCAAGTTGCCAGTGGCCTGGCCCTAACATTGTTCGGCCTCGGGTTCAGCGCGCTGATGGGGCAGAGCTACGTAGGAATAAAGCCGCCCAGCATGGGTGAAATCCATATCCCGGTAATCAGCGATATCCCTGTTATTGGACCAATCCTGTTTCAGCACGACCCGATCCTCTATGTCGGAATTGCCCTGACGGCCGCCGTCTGGGCCACGCTGAAATACACACGCATCGGCCTGATATTGCGCGCCGTTGGCGAGAACCACGATGCGGCGCATGCGCTGGGCTACAAGGTCATCAAGATTCGCATCATGGCGATCCTGTTTGGTGGTGCTTGCGCTGGCTTGGGCGGCGCCTACATCAGCCTGATCCGCGTGCCGCAGTGGACCGAGGGCATGACTGCCGGTGTCGGCTGGATTGCCTTGGCGCTGGTGGTTTTTGCCAGCTGGAAACCATGGCGTGTCTTGCTGGGCGCCTATTTGTTCGGCGGCATCACTGTGTTGCAGCTTAATTTGCAGGCAGCGGGCGTTGCCATTCCTGTCGAGTATCTGGCAATGTCGCCCTACATCATCACGATCCTTGTGCTTGTGATCCTTTCGGCCGACAAGAGCAGCGCACCTGCCGCATTGGGCCGGACCTTCCATGCCTCGCACTAAGCGAGGCCAACTGAACCAACTTGGGGAGTAACACATGAAATTCACTACACTTTTGGCAAGCGCCGCAATGGCGCTGGGTCTGGCCTCGGGAGCCATGGCCCAAGATAAGACCAAAGTCGGCTTCGTCTATGTCGGCCCAGTGGGCGACGGCGGCTGGACCTATGAGCACAACAAGGGCCGTCTGGCCGTGGAAGAGCACTTTGGCGACAAGGTTGAAACCGTGTTCGTCGAGTCGGTGCCTGAGGGCCCAGATGCAGAACGCGTGATGACCCAGATGGCACTGGAAGGCGCGGACCTGATCTTCACCACCTCGTTCGGCTACATGGATCCGACCATCAACGTCGCGAAGAAATTCCCGGATGTGAAATTCGAGCACGCAACCGGCTACAAGACCGCCGACAACGTCTCGGTCTACTCGGCCCGCTTCTACGAAGGTCGCGCCGTTCAGGGTCACATCGCCGGGAAAATGACCGAGTCGAACATCATCGGCTATATCGGTTCCTACCCGATCCCTGAAGTGATCCGCGGCATCAACTCGGCATACATCCACGCCAAGAAGGTAAACCCCGACGTCGAGTTCAAGATCGTCTGGGCTTACACTTGGTTCGATCCTGCGAAAGAAGCTGACGCCGCCACAGTTTTGATCGAACAGGGCGCGGACGTGATCCTGCAGCACACTGACTCGACTGCACCGCAGGCAGCCGCGCAAGAGGCAGGAAACGTTGTCACCTTTGGCCAGGCCTCCGACATGAGCGAATACGCACCCTTCCCGCGTGTGTCTTCAATCATCGACGATTGGGCTCCCTACTACATCGCGCGGACCCAGGCCGTGATGGACGGAACATGGGAAAGTGCCAACACATGGGATGGCATCCGGGAAGGCATGGTAGC
The DNA here is from genome assembly GCF_056534355.1 of Ruegeria sp. D7. Classification (NCBI taxonomy): domain Bacteria; kingdom Pseudomonadati; phylum Pseudomonadota; class Alphaproteobacteria; order Rhodobacterales; family Roseobacteraceae; genus Ruegeria; species Ruegeria sp. D7. The sequence goes on along the minus strand of NZ_JBQFPG010000002.1, from coordinate 10,691 downwards.
AATTGGTGAGATTTCGGACGCCGTTCCCGCCGACGTTAAAGAAGAAGCACTGGCGCTGAAAGCCGCGATGGCAGCCGGTGAATACCATCCCTTTACTGGCCCGCTGAAAAAGCAGGACGGCAGTGACTGGCTGGCCGAAGGCGAGACCGCCGATGACGGTACGCTGGCGGGCATGAATTTCTACGTTGAGGGGCTGGAAGGCGAAATTCCGCAGTAAAAACTGACCTGGAAACTAACAACAAGGCCCGCATGTTTTTGCGGGCCTTTTTAGTCGCCCTGAGCCCAATCTGGACATTGACGAATGGCTATGCGCATCGTGAAACATGTCGCTCACGGAAGACCTGAACCAAATTTTAGAAACTGCCCTGCCGACCGATCCCAGTTTTCGACAGATCGAAAAGGCCGTGATTGACGACTGTATTGGTGAAACCCGGCAATATGCCTCAGAGGGCTCTGTCGAAGCCTTCCTTTTGTCAGCGATGCGTTTATTGGCACTTCCCGGCAATGGGCACACACGGCTGATCCCGAATGATGCGATCGAGGTGCTACCGCTGAGATTCGTGAGCGTTGGACGTTCCGTTCAATTCATCGACGCGGCGCCAGAGATAGCCGCACCGCGAGGAGAGTTGATAGCGGTCAACGGCTCAGCTTTGAGCCAGATTGAAGCCACTGCAGAGAAATTTCTGGCGGGAACGTGCCAAAGGAAACGGGTCATCGGCCCGATTCTACTGGCTTGGCCGTACGCTTTGGCACGTTTGGGTTTTTCGTCAAACGGCGGCACGACCGAGTTCCGTGTGCAGGACGAAAATGGGCGGATAGCCAATCTGAAAGTGGCCAATGAACATACAGTTCCTGGATCGATGCTCTACCCGAGAAACGAGCACGGCAAGGCTGATCCAGCCTGGGAACCCGAGATATTTGTAGAGATAAAGGACTGGCAAGAGCTAGGGCTATCAATAGCGTTACCAAGCTTCTTTGATCCGAAGGAAAATGCGCTGCCTAAAGCCATCTCAGCCGCGGTGGAATGCGTGCGCGCATCCTCGAACAAAACACTACTAATTGATGTTCGCGGAAACACTGGTGGCGACTTTCTTCTAACGATGCCCTTGATCGACGCGATCTCAGAAAGCGCAAACAAGCAGGTTGTTATGCTTGTCGATAAATTCACGTTTTCCGCAGCGATAGTGTTTGTAGCCATCCTCAAACATCGATTGGGAAACAGGCTCAAACTTATTGGTGAGGAAATGGGAGATAGGCTGACGTTCTTTGCCGAGGGCGGATTGCTCGAATTGTCGACCAGCGGAGCGGTCGTTCGTTACTCATCAGCCTTTCACGACTGGAAGAATGGAACGACTGACGATACCACGCCGCCCGAAATCGCAAGAAAAATCGTACCTGCGGGATCACTGAACTTGGATTTGGAATGGGTCGAAAGACCTGCAGTTGAGGATGCACCAACCGAACTCCATCAACGAGTTCTCAAAAGCATGAGCAAATCGCTAAACAGCCGCTAAGTCCGCATAGCTGCATTCAAAGAAAGCAAATGCTGCACGCACGGCGAAGGTCTACTTGGTGGCCAGTCTTATTGGCGACCCAACACCATCGGACCGTGGGCAATATTAGCCACGAGCGTTTTGATACCCAGCTGTCGTCGGGTCAGGACTTCAAGCGATTGAATCGCCGCAATGGTTAGGTTCTAGGGCGTGAAATTAGTGTCCGCCCAGCACCAGAGTGTTCACTGGCATCAGGATCAGTCGCAGGCGCAGGCCTGCCGCATGAACGACGCCAATCGTGTCTACCACATGCAGGAACGATTTTTCCCAGAAGCCGAGGCTCTCATCCTCCAGCTTTGCATGATTATCCGTATAGATATTCGCCAGACAGTTGCTGCCTGGAGGCACATCATCGGCCATGCTTTTGTAGAGCGGTTCAAGGTAGACAAGGATCGAACCCGGATTGGTGTTGCTCTGCACGTCCCGCAACTCATCAGATGGCCTGATCTGCCCTGATGGGATCACATCCTGCACCTCGACGACAACCACCGGGATAACGGTAAAGGGCTTGGTCATGCAGCCCAATTCGCCAATCATACCCGGTTTGACCACCTGGGCCGAAAGCTGACTGAACGCCGCCTGGAATCGGTCATGTCCGGAGGAGGATGGCACCAGAATACCCGCCGGGCGCAGCAAAGGGCTGACATAGTCGCCGACCTGAAGCCCGAATTGTTCAACCCTGCCCGTCACTCCAGCATTGACCACAGTCTTGTCCAACTCGGTCAATGCCGCATCCAGCTGCGCATTGGCACTGGCAAGTTGGGCCGGGATCAGCTCTTCGATCTGTTGTACAACCGCTGCGCGTTTTGAGACGGCTGCTTTCACCTGCGCTTCACGCTCGGCAACCAGATTTTCCAACCGATCAATCTCGGCCAAGCGCACCGCACTGGATCCCTCGTCACGTAAGGTGGTATTGCGTTCCAGATCCTCGAGCGACTGATCCAGAGCTGCGCGCGCGCCTGCAATCCCGGCCTCAGCCTCGGCCAGATCGGTTTCCGCCACCTTCAACGAGGCTTGAACCTGAGCAATCTGGGCATGCGCCGCTTCGACCTGCGCGGTTTGCGTGAAGTCTTCGATCCGGAAAATCGGCTGTCCAGCTGTCACCTGCTCATTGTTGCGCACGTAGACTTCGGAAACGCGCCCCCCTAGCTGCGGAAGGATCGTTACCGTCCGGAAGTAGGAAGCCGCTGTTTTGCTGGACGGGTGAAAATAGAACAGCGTTGTGATAACGGTTAGCGCCAAAATAGCGCAAGTCGTCAGCCCCCAGCGCAACTCGTACCACATGGTGAACAGCGTGATCTCGTGTCCGATCCGTTTGCCCTGCACAAAGCGGCGAAACAGATAGTCAGGAAGCACGGTAATCAGGGCGCACAGCATCGTCTCGATCATTGTTCAGTGCCCCTGTGCTGCCGGTTCGGAGGGTTTGGATTGTTCGGGCTCAGTTTCCGGCTCAGGAGGGGGTGAAGCGTGTTCTTTGTCCTGCCTAGGCGCCAAAGATCGGATGGCATCGGCAATCGAGCGCAGCGGTGCCGCGAAATCAGGGAACTGGAACCCAGCCACAAGGATGGCGGCAACCCAGAAAAGGCCGTTATGCGTAAACAAAGCCAAAAGCGCCAGAATCCCAACCAATTGAAATTGCGGGTGATTGGTTTCATGCGCCATTTTTTCCGGGATCGAATGCAACGTGAAGTAGGCAACCCCGATCAGCACGACCATCCCGACGGTAAAAAACAACATGAAAGTGAAGAGGAAGTCGCTACCATCTGCCTGTGTCACATATGACGGAATGTGCCCCGTTGCCATCGGGTGAATATCTGCCGCGTTCACGTCCGCCTCCGAATCTTATGTTGTTTGCACTAAAAGCAGGCTGGCCGCCTACGATCAAGTTTCCATTGCGGTGGGCTTGTGTCTTTTCGTTTGGCAGTACGCGTGCCATGGTCCGCCAATGTCGCCAGTCAACCTACCACCGGCTCGATCACTTGGCGGCCGGAAACGGAACAAAACGCATGATTGATTTTCTCATAATCGGTGGCGGTGTCGCCGGGCTAAGCGCAGGTGCGCGCCTGTCAGAGCACGGCACAGTTACGGTGTTAGAGGCCGAGGACGGATTGGGATATCATACTTCGGGTCGTTCAGCCGCCCTGTTCGAAAAGGGTTACGGTCCAAACTCGGTCAAGGCATTGAACGAGGCAAGTGCTGCGTTTTTTGAAACAAATGCGTACCTAACACCACGCGGCCTGATGCTGATTGGCGGAAGGGATCAACAGGCGCTGTTTCAAAAAGACGCCCAAGATCTTGGTGTGCAAGAGATTTCGCCGGATGATGCCATCGGACACATTCCTGTCCTGAATGCTGAAACTGTCGGTTATGCAGCCATAAGTAATAGCGCATATGATATCGATACAGATCGCGTCCTGCAGGACTTTGCGCGAACCGTCCGCAAGAATGGCGGTTCAGTCCTGACCCGTCAGAGGGTCAGCAGCATCCGCAAATCGGTTCATTGGACCGTCGAAACCTCAGAATCCTTTGAGGCACGCAATCTGGTAAATGCCGCCGGAGCCTGGGTCGATGAGGTGGCGCAGATGGCAGGAATCTCCCCCATCGGGATCACACCTTACCGTCGATCGATTGCGCGCATCCCCGCACCGGGCGAACATGACCTGCGAAACTGGCCAATGATGCTGGGCGCAGGCGAGAGCTGGTACGCCAAACCTGATGCGGGCAAGCTACTGGTCTCGCCTTGCGAGGCGGACCCAACCACACCCCATGACGCTTACGCCGATGACATGGTTCTCGCAGAAGGACTGGCACGATACGAAGCGATGGTTACTGAAACTGTAACTCGGGTAGAAACCAATTGGGCGGGGTTACGTAGTTTTGTTGCCGATGGCACGCTGGTGCTCGGACCTGATCCAACCGATCCATCGTTTATCTGGTCGGCAGCACAGGGAGGGTATGGGTTTCAGACCGCTCCTGCAGCCTCGCAACTTGTGGCGGATCTTGTGACTGGCGCGTCGCCGCGCCTTGATGCGGCGATTGTGAAAGCGCTGACACCCGGTAGGCTGTAACGATGACAAAACGCAAACTGCCCCCGAATGCCAGCGTCGCCACCGAGGGCGACGGCAGCAAACTCGTCGCCCCAGCCGCCAGCCGAAACACGGCTGTGCTGTGCGATCTTCTGGCACGGGTCGCCCCGTCATCAGGACAGGCCCTGGAACTGGCCAGTGGAACCGGACAACACATTTCGGCCTTTGCCCAGCGGATGCCCGGGTTGCATTGGCAACCCAGCGAAGTCACCTCTGAACGGCGCGCCAGCATCGATGCGTACACCAAGGGTTTACCAAACACCGCCGCAGCCGTTCATCTGGATGCGACTGCGGAGGGTTGGCACAAATCAATGGCGCAGCAAGATTTGGTTTTACTGATCAACCTCTTGCACCTGATCAGTTTGCCCGAGGCTGAAACCCTCGTTGCCGAAGCAGCGTGCGCTCTGAAAACGGATGGGCGTTTGGTGCTTTATGGCCCTTTCAAACGTGACGGACACCTGACAAGCGATGGCGACCAGCGATTTCACGACGCACTGGTCCAACAAGACCCTGATATCGGGTACAAAGACGACACATATATATTGTCTATGTTAAAGGACAACGCCCTCGAACTGGTCGAAATCGTAAAGATGCCTGCGAACAACTTGGCATTTGTCGCCCAAAAAACTGGAATCTGATCAGGATCAAAGTCTGCTTTGCTCTTCATCATTCATATGCAGATTATCATATGTATCAAGAAGGACGTTATGATGAGCTGGCAGGATTCACTGAACGAAACGCGCAAAAGCTTGCGTAACCTTAACGGAGCCATTCCTGATACGGCGCGTGCCTTTGGGGCGCTGGGAAAATCTGTCAAGGAAGGCGGGACGCTGGACTACAAAACCAAAGAGTTCATCGCGTTAGGCATGTCAATCGCAGTACGGTGTGAGCCTTGCATTACCCTGCATTCCGAGGCGTTGGCCAAGGCGGGAGCCACCCGCGATGAGGTTTCGGACGTTCTGGCAATGGCCATCCAGATGGGCGGTGGGCCGTCCATGATGTACGCCGCCAAGGCACTAGACTGCTTTGATGAATTGAGCGCATGAAAAAAGCCCACCGAGAGCGGGCTTTTGGTAGGCGGTGCTACGTGAGTACCGCCTTATTTCTAAAAAGCGTCAGCCGTCCTTGCGGATGACCTCGTTCTTCGGATCATACGGGCTGTCACAAGTGACGACCGCATCCCACAGCTTGTCCTGAATTTTGACCTGCAGCTTGGTGCCTTCGACCGCCAGCTCAGGCTTCACATACCCCATGCCGATGGATTTCTCGAACGCCACCGAGTACCCGCCCGAGGTCAAACGACCCACGCGCTCACCTTCCGGCGTGTACAGCGCCTCGCGGCCCCAGGGGTCGGCATCGTCCGGTCCGTCGATCAGCAGAGTGCAGCACTTCACGCGCACGCCGGTCTCTTCCAGCTTGGCTTTGCCGTAGAAGTCTTTCGACAGATCAATAAAGCGCGGCAGGTCAGCTTCCAGCGGGGTCGCGTCGCGGCCCAGTTCGGTGCCGAAGGCGCGATAGGATTTCTCCTGGCGCAGCCAGTTTTGGGCGCGGGCACCAACCAGTTTCATGCCGTGCTTTTCACCGGCCTTCTCCAGCAGGTCGAACAGATAGTTCTGCATCTCGATCGGGTGGTGCAGTTCCCAGCCCAGCTCACCCGTATAGGCCACGCGGATCGCGTTGACCGGGCACATGCCCAGTTCGATCTGACGGGCCGACAACCAAGGGAAGCGCTTGTTGGACAGCGCGGTTTCCGGATCGGCGTCCTTGATGACCTCTTTCAGAACGTCACGCGACTTGGGTCCGGCGATCGCGAAGACGCCCCACTGGGTGGTCACGTCCTGGATTTCGATGTAGCCGAACTCCTCCATCTTGTCCTCGGCCGCCTTGCAAAGGTAGTCGGCGTCGTACTCGGTCCAGGCACCGGCAGAGACGATGTAGTAATTGTTCTCGCCATTGCGGACGATGGTGTATTCGGTGCGGGTGGTGCCGTGCGCGGTCAGCGCGTAGGTCAGGTTGATGCGACCGACCTTGGGCAGCTTGTTGCAGGTGAACCAATCTAGGAACTGGGTCGCACCGGGGCCTTTGACTACATGCTTGGTGAAGGCCGACGCATCGATCAGGCCAACGCCTTCTCGGATCGCTTTGGCTTCTTCGACGGCATACTGCCACCAACCACCGCGGCGGAAGCTGCGGCTTTCTTTGTCGAAGTTATCAGGCGCATCCAGCGGGCCGAAATAGTTCGGACGCTCCCAGCCGTTGACCCAGCCAAACTGTGCGCCACGAGCTTTCTGACGGTCGTAGGCCGGAACGGTGCGCAACGGACGACAAGCTTCACGCTCTTCATCCGGGTGGTGCAAGATGTAGACGTGCTCATAGCACTCTTCGTTCTTGCGCGCCGCGAACTCGGTGGTCATCCAGTTCGACGAATACCGCTTGGGGTCCAGCGAAGCCATGTCGATCTCGGCTTCGCCATCGACCATCATCTGAGCCAGATAATAACCGGTGCCGCCCGCAGCGGTGATGCCAAAACTGAAGCCTTCAGCAAGCCACATGTTGCGCAGCCCCGGAGCGGGACCGACCAGCGGGTTGCCATCAGGTGTGTAGCAGATCGGGCCGTTGAAATCGTCTTTCAGACCGGACTCAGCACAGGACGGCACGCGTTCGGCCATCGCCATGTACTGATCGGCGATCCGATCCAGATCCAGCGGGAATAGGTCAGCGCGGAAGCTGTCCGGCACGCCGTGTTCGAACTGCGCAGGAGCGCCATGTTCGTAGATACCCAGAATCCAGCCGCCACGTTCTTCGCGCGCATACGACTCGTTGTCGGCATCACGCACAACTGGATGCTCGGGGTTGCCCGCTTCACGCCATTTGACCAGCTCGGGGTCTTTGTCCATGACGATGAAGGTATGCTCGACCGGGATCGCGGGCATCTTGATACCCAGCATTTTCGCGGTCCGCTGTGCGTGGTTGCCTGACGCGGTCACAACATGTTCGGCGGTGATCACAACCTGCTCATCTGACGGAATGAGGTTGCCGCCCTTTTCGACCATCTTAGTGCAGGTGACTTCCCAGTGAGTACCGTTCCAGCGGAACGCATCGGCCTGCATCTTGCGAACGATGTCGACACCGCGCTGACGCGCACCTTTGGCCATCGCCTGGGTCACGTCCGCAGGGTTAATGTAGCCGTCTTCAGTGTGATAGATCGCGCCTTTCAAGTCGGAAGTTTCGATCAGAGGCCAACGTTCCTTGATTTGCTCGGGCGTCAGCCACTCATATGCAACATCACAAGTTTCCGCTGTGGATGCATAGAGCATGTATTCATCCATACGCTCTTGTGTCTGTGCCATACGCAGGTTTCCGACTACGGCGAAGCCTGCATTCAAGCCGGTTTCTTCCTCTAGTGTCTTGTAGAAATCGACTGAGTACTTGTGGATGTGGGTGGTGGCATACGACATGTTAAACAACGGCAACAGGCCCGCTGCGTGCCAGGTGGAACCGGATGTCAGTTCGTCCCGCTCGATCAGCATCACATCATCCCAGCCCGCTTTGGCCAGATGATAGGCAATCGAGGTCCCGACGGCGCCGCCGCCAACGACCAGTGCTTTGACTTGGGTTTTCATAGCCGGGTGTCTCCCCTTGAATTCAGTTGACACCATATGGCGCATTTGAGGGGCTCGACGCGACATTCATCCGACCAGTGATAATAGAAAAACGACCCGCTAATGCCGCGAGTCGTCGTTTGCAACAATTTGGCAGATCAGTTCTTACCGAACGAACAACGCTTGGTATTCCCGCTCATCGCGCAAGAGGAACCTTCGTTACCTTTTCGCACACGGACTTCGGATGGCATTGATTTGGTTGCCGCAGCAACTTCACTACCTCCGCTCAATGCTCCGAGTCCGGGAAGCTTTTGAATTAGACCCTTGAGGAAACCACCACCAGATTTCGCCGGACCAGAATCGACGTGACGCTGATCCGAGAGCAAAATCATCTCAAGCGCCTTTCCATATGCCATCTGCAGATTGTCCTGATTCTCAAAAACCTTGCCGCCTGTGATGTCCGCCAATCCTTCGGCATTGAACTCTGTCGCCGTCAACGTGTTCAGCATCATCGCACCCATATCCATGTTTTCGATTTTCTGCTGCGTTACCTTGTCTTGCATGACCAGCATCTTGTCATAGAGATGCAACATTTTATCCGCCTTCTCGGGCTGCTCTTCGACCGGTATGACTATGCCCTGCCCCGTCGCGACCGAGGGGAATTCCAGCAGATCGTTCAGACTGGCCAGATCAACCGTTTCCAGAAACTGAATAATCGTCGCGTCATTAGTATTGGAGTGCAACCGCAGGACAATTTCTTCATCAAATCCGATGCGACCTTTGATCTTGCGGATATCGCTTTCTTCGTTCCTGCCAGAGATATCACCGGTCACCTCTGCAAAGGCCACGCCATCAATAACCGCGAACCCGCTGGACTGCTCCATCGCGTTCATGAAATCGGCCTGCCGTCCCAGCGCCAACCCAATAAGCGTGTTGCGCGCTTTCTTGGGCTTCAAAGTGATATCGAACCAGACAATGTCGCCATCTTTTTCATACACATAACCTGACTGAGCCAGTTTGCGTATCAAACTGTCCCGCCCTTCATTCGTTAGACGCTGCAATTCCACCTGGCTGGAAATCGAGCTGACCAAGGGCGAAAGCTCGAACCAGGACAACACCGTCTGAACAGCTTTGCTCTCGCTATCCGCCAGATCAAACCGGGCCCAACCCTCTGGCGGCGATGGCAGATAGGGCTTTGCACCCGCATCCCATCGCTTCTTACGGTCACGCTCGGCCTGCTTGGCAACCTGTTCTGCCTTAAACACACCGAAACGGTCATTGATCGTCTCAAGATATCCACTGAACGATAGTGATCCATCGTGCTTTTTGTCTTGCTGGTAATAATCGAGACCCGCGATAAAAATCGCCGCAATCAGCAAAAAACCAATGAAACGCAGCGCGCCCATAAAAAACCTCAGAATCAGATACTCTTCTGTGAAGAATCTGTCCCACAACATTGAGGCGCAGGTGTGTCTGATGCTTGGAAAATTCCGTCATTTGGCAATCGATCTGATGGCTACAGAATCTTTCCCGGATTCATGATGTTATCGGGATCCAGCGCTGCTTTGATCGCCGCCATATAATTTGTCGCCGCACCTAGTTCTTTCACCAGATAGGGGCGCTTACCCTGCCCGATTCCGTGTTCTCCGGTACAGGTGCCCTCCATCGCAATTGCAAGATCATTTAGCCAACCGACGAATTCCTCTGCACTTGCGACCTCTTTTGCGTCATCCATGTCGATTAACAGAAGTGTATGGAAGTTACCGTCACCAACATGACCCACGATTGGGGCCAGCAAACCCAATTCAGCGGCCTTATCCTGTGCGGAGGTCACACATTCGGCCAAACGCGAGATCGGAACACATACATCCGTAGAAATGCCCCGCGCGCCTGGGCGCAGTTGTAGGCTGGCCCAATACATATCGTGCCGGGCCTGCCACAGCTTGTTGCGCTCTTCGGTTGTCGTAGTGGTGGTGATATCGCTGCCACCAAATTCTTCCGCGATTTGGCCAAAGGTCTCTGCCTGTTCCGCTGCACCGCTGTCCGAACCGTGAAATTCCAGCAGCAGCAGTGGCGTTTCTGGCAAATCCAGTCCCGAATAAGCGTTTGCCGCTTTGACCGACATCTGATCCAGCAATTCGATCCGCGCAACCGGGATACCATACTGAATAGTCATCATCACAGCCTGACAGGCTGCATCCACCGATGGAAACGAACAGCGAGCTGAACTGATGGCCTCGGGGATACCCTGCAATCGCAATGTGATTTCGGTGATTATTCCCAGTGTGCCTTCGGCACCGATTAGCAAGCGGGTCAGATCAAAACCCGCCGAAGATTTTCGCGCACGATGCCCCGTGCGGATCACTTGCCCGTCCGGCATCACGGCCTCAAGGCTAAGCACATTATCTTTCATTGTCCCATAACGCACAGCATTGGTGCCAGACGCGCGT